>NZ_JNXR01000052.1:0-24260 GCF_000725475.1 Streptomyces durhamensis | reverse complement strand
TCCCACTGGATCCCGGTGTGCAGCACGAACAGGATCCCGCACAGCGCCTGCCGGTCCGGCACTCGCGGCCGGCCCGCGACCAGCTTCGGCCCCGGCTCGAACAGCAACGGCTCAATGAGCGACCACAGCTCGTCCGACACGATCCACGGCCGCGACTGACGCTTCCCCACGACCCGACCAACGAGCAGACAAGCCGATGGTTACTTGATCAATAACTTCTGTTAGGGCCTCTTACGCCACACGCGGTTGTCCTGCCTGTGGTCATGAACGGGAAAAGCAGCATCGCCTCATGCGACAACACATGCAACAAAGAGGACCGGAAGGCCGGCCCGGATACCTGCGCTGCTGACCGCGCTGCTCCCTTCAGCCACGATCGCGCTCAACCCCTACCGCGGCGCCTTTCGCGGCGGCTGAACCCGACACCATGACAGGCCCGCTGACGCCCACCCCGGAAAATGAGGACAGCCAGCACAAGCTCACCATCAACCGCGCACCCGACCACGACCACCACGGCGACGCGATCCGCGCCGCCGGAAAAAAACAGTGCCCTCACCAAGGCCGGACCGCTCGACCTGGCCCAGCCGGGCCAGCACACCGGGACGTCCGCTGTGCCACACCACGGCTCCCAACGACACGTTCCAGCACAGCGGCCCCCGCTGGGACAAGGACGACGACACCTCCCACGGCGGCTGGACTACGCAGGCACTGACCCACATCCCACGACACCGACCCCAGCGGGACCATCGACTCACACCATCCGTACATGGCGCCCTGGCACCACGACCACAACGACCTCGCCCGCATCCCCCTCATCAACCCCACCGAAAAACAGCGGACTTACGGCCACGTCCAAGACCGCAGTCAGTTCCTGGACGGCTTCACGAACTCTCGGATCAGCTCGCCGACCCGGGCCGGCTCGTCGAGATGGACCATGTGTCCGGCCGACTCCAGCCGGACCACGCCGACGCGATCCGGCAACGCCGCGAGCTCCCGTCCGATTCCGCGCACCAGCTCCCCGGTCAACTCTCTGACGCGCTGCGGGAGGTGGCCGAGGTCCGGCGTACGCGCGCCTGCGACGAGCAACACCGGTACGCGCAGTGCGCGAACCTCGGCGAACAGGTCGTAGCCGTCCAGCGGGGCCATCAGTGCGGGAAGTTCACCTGGAAGAGGACGTCCTTCGGCGCGCCGCGCACGCGCCGCCTCGCTCTCCGCGTCCCATCCGAAGCGCTCGGCCGTCGCCCGCGCCTGGACTTCGACCTGGCCGGGTTCCGTCACCGCCGGAGCACCGGCATACAGAGCGATCTGCTCGGCTCGACGCTCCCGCACCTGCTGGGGCGTCAGACCGGGGTACAGCGTGGGCACCCCGCCGCCGAAGCCGTCCAGGTCCACCACGCCGGCACAGTCCCTCGACGCCGCGTACCGCACGGCGATCATGCCGCCCAGTGAGTGCCCGACCAGCCAGGGCCTGCGCAGCCCTAGTCCGCGAATCACGGCGTCCACGTCGGCCAGGTGGTCTTCCCATGCGTACGTGGACGCCGCTACTGAACGCCCGTGGCCGCGCAGGTCCATGGCGACCAGCCGCTGGCCGGGCAGGTGGGGCCGGACGGGCTCCCAGTCGAGTGCCGTGCGGTTGGCGCCGTGGAGGAACAGGACATCAGGGCCTTGCCCGCCGTGGTCGAGGACGGCGATGCCGTCGATCCTCGTCTCCACCGTCATGCGGTGACCTCCTTCGCGACCCGTTCGATCTCGGCGGGCGTGCCCGCCATGATGGTGCGCAGGTGCTCGGTGACCAGTTCCACCGGCCAGTGCCACCACGCCGCCCGGAGCAGCCGCTCGATGTCGGCGTCCTCGTAGCGGCGGCGGATCGGGCGGGCGGGGTTGCCACCGACCACGGTGTACGGCTCGACGTCGGCGGTGACCACCGCGCCGGCTGCGACGATCGCGCCGTCGCCGATCCGTACACCCGGCATGATCAGGGCCTGGTAGCCGATCCAGACGTCGTTCCCGATCACGGTGTCGCCCCGGCTGGGCATGCCGGTGACCAGGTCGAGGGTCCGTTCGGTCCAGGTGCCGCCGAACATGGTGAACGGGAAGGTGGAGACGCCCATGGTGGGGTGGGCGGCGCCCGCCATCAGGAAGCGGGTGCCGGCGGCGATCGCGCAGTACTTGCCGATCACCAGCCGCTCGGGCCCGTAGCCGTAGAGCACGTTGCGGCGTTCGAACTCCGTCGCGCCGTCGGGGTCGTCGTAGTAGGTGTACTCGCCGACTTCGATCCGCGCGTCGGTGACCAGCGGGCGGAGCAGGACCATCCGGTTGTGCTCGGGCAGCGGGTGCAGGGCCTCGGGGTTCGGGATCGATGCGGTCATGGTGACGTGCTTCCTTCACTGGAATGACTAAAGCAACCGGAGTAGCGTTAGTATCCTTGCAGTACGTCCACCCACACGCAAGCCTTAAAGCGACTGGAGTCGACTTTGCCTGAGAAGTCGAAGGCCACGACGGCCATGAAGGCCACAAGGGCCGGCACGAGGCCCGGCGGGCGAAGTGCCCGGGTCCGCGCAGCCGTGGTCGCCGCGACCCTCGCCGAGCTCGCCGAGAAGGGGTACGACCAGCTCACGGTCGAGGCGATCTGCCACCGCGCCGACGTCAACAAATCCACCGTGTACCGGCGCTGGGGCGGCGTCGACGGCCTGATCGCCGACGCACTCGCGCTCTCCGCCGACCAGCCCTGGCCGATCCCCGACACCGGGAATGTGGACGAGGACATCCAACTGATGGCCCACGAGGTGTACACCACCTTCACCGACCCCGGCCTGCGCACCACCCCGACCGCCCTGATCGGCGCGGCCCTCCGCTCCGACCTCGGCGCGGAGGCACTCAGCGCCTTCTTCACCGCCCGCCACCAGCAGGCCGCCGAAGTCGTGATGCGCGCCGTGGAACGGGGCCAACTCCCCGTCGGCGTCGACCCGGTGGAGCTGGTCCGGGCCGCCACCGCCCCGCTCTACCACCAACTCTTCATCACCGGCGAACCCCTCGACGAACGGGCCGCCCACCGCGCGGCCGCCGCCGCCCTACTCGCCGCCCGCGCCGGCCTGTTCGACGCGACAGCACCCTGATCTTCTTCACCAGGATCCGGAAGGAGTCCAGCTCGGCGGGCCGCCCCGCCGATACCGCGTGGTGCCGGCCCCGTGGCGCGCTTGAACACCAGCTGACCAAGACACAACACCCGCTGTCCTGGTTACGGTTCTGGTCGCCTTCACCCCCGCCGGGGACTGTCCGAAGCCCGGCAACCGAACCGTTCCGCCTCAGGTCGGGACGCCCACCCTCGCACCCCCGGCCCCCCGGCCCCCCGACGAACGGTTTTGGCGCCACGAACTTGCCGCGACTTGCACGATCCAGGCAGGCGCGGCCGGGTACGGGGGGATACGCGTCGCGCGGCTGGCTACCGGTGGACCGCGATGTCCAGGACGTCGCAAACCGTCGGCATGGACCAGCGCGGCCAGCACACTCGGCAGCGCGCGTGCGTCCCCGAGGCGCGCCAAGGCCCGGACGGCCTCCTGGTGGCTTCTGCGCAGCCGCGCCTCCGATGCGGCCCATACGTCGGGGCCATGCGCCGCGCGCTGGGCGTCGATGTGCGCGGCGAGTGCTTCCCGGGCGGGCCCGGCGATCGGGTGGCAGGAGTCCAGGACGGCTGCAGCCTCGGCCGCGACCTCCAGCTCGGCCGTAGTGAGCTGGTCGGCGACCAGGAGCAGGAGCCGGGTGTGGTCCCCACGCCAGGCTCGCGTCAGCTCCCCGCTCATACGCACCGCATCCAGACGCGAACCGGGGTCGGGACCGCTCAGGGCGCTGCTGCCCGACCCGCTGTACGTACTCGTGATCCGTGACCATCCCGGTCGTAGAGAAATGCCGCCACTGACCAAGCGTCGCTGAACGGGTGCGGCTCTGTCGCAGGAATTTTGATCGCCAGCGACGTGTCGGCCCAACGCCCGCGCGGGTTGAGGGGCCGGGACACAGGTCGGATGTCAGCGGGCTCCGGGTCACGGTGACGGGAACGTCCATGCAGCTCCTCAGGACTTCGGCGAGCGCGGCCTGTTCGTCGGCATCGAGTTGCCGCCTCCGAGCCCGCAGCCGTGCCCTGGCTGCGGGCCGGGGGCATGACCGGTCGAGATGGAGGGCGTGTCGTCTGTGGACATGGTCGCCGGGGGCCGAACTGCCTGGCCTGGCCACCCGGTGGAACCAGATGCAAGCCCGATACGCATCGGCCCCTCAGACAGGAGGAGCAGGGTTCCACTGCTGAGTCTGCGGGGCCGGTGCATGACTCACGTACCCTGCGATGCGCCCGATAGGCCCGATCCCTCCCAACTACCACAAGTAGGCTTCTCTTTCACGCCAGTGGACCCGGCCGTGTCGGCCGGGTCCACTCATCGCTCGCGCGTGGCGCGCTCCTCGCGCCGGGTGTCTTTCGTCTACCAGCGGTACCAGCGGCCCTTGCGGCCTGCGCTGTCCGCGGAGCGGACGACGAAGCCGAGCAGCCACACAATGAGCACGATCACTGCGATCCACCACAGTGCCTTCAGCGCGAAGCCCGCACCGAAGAGGATCAGAGCCAGCAGAAGAACCAGAAGCAGGGGAACCATCGTTATCAACCTCCTGGCCACCGGATGCCCTTACTTCAGCCCTACAAGCACACAAAATATGAGTTACTTCCAAGGAATGAGGGGCATACGCGCGCCGCACGCCGTGGACGGTTCCCCCTTTCTTACACCTCACGCAGTACGCATCACTCAAAGCTATGTCGTGGCCTTGGGTTTGGTGGGACCGTTACGGGGTCGCGTGTACAGCCGGCACCCCAGATCGGCGGCCGAGGGAACTCAGCACCACGACCGCCATCGAAAAGGCCGAGCGCGGGCCGGACAGCGCGCCACCGCCCAACGAGGAGCTGAACAGGCGCCAGGGCAAGAGCGTGGGCGACGGCATGAGGCCGGCGCGGCGCTGTGAACCCATCACGCTCTCGGCAGTGAGTGAGTGACGCCATCGCTCCCTGCGGGCGAGCAGTCGCCGCAAACAATGGCGGTCATCGGGGGTTCGTTTCTCCGGTGAACCCCCACCCGCCATCCGAGTGATGCCGCTGACGGTACGCCCGCACCGGCGCATGAGAGCCACTACCTGTCTTGATCAGGTTCATTGCCGATCGGAGAGATGAGCGCATGCATCCATTCCACGCGAAGCTTGCCCTGGTCACCACGGCGGTCGCCGCGCTGCTCGCCCCCGTCAGCTCCACTCCCCCGGCTGCGGCCGCAGCCGCAGTGCCCGCCTCCCACGTGGCCGGTGCCCCGAGCGTGCGCCGGGACCTTCCCCAGCCGCCGCCGACCGATGTCGTCCGTAAGGAACTCCGTGAACTCACAGCCGCTGCTAGCATCCGATGACCGGCTACTCGCGCTCTAAGTTCCCCCACTGGATCACCCAGTACGGCGCCTGCGACACCCGCGAGGTCGTCCTCGCCCGCGACGGCCAGGACGTCGCTCAGGACGACCAGTGGTCTGGTACAGCGCCTACGACGGGAAGATCTCCACCAGGCCGTCTACCGAGGTCGACATCGACCACGTCGTCCCACTCGCCAACGGCTGGCGTTCCGGAGCGGATGAGTGGACCACCGCCAAGCGCCGCCAGTTCGCCAACGATCTCGTCAACCCGCCGCTGATCGCCGTGTCGGCGAGCTCCGACAACGAAGCCGGCATCATCACCGGTGACCTCACCGTCCGCACCACCCTCACCGACGACCGGCACCGCGCCACCGTCGCCGTTCAGTAGACCGGCGCCGACGAGTGGTAGACCCTCACCGGCAGCCCCGCCCCCATCCCCGACGGAGGCCTCGCCGCCTACCACCGAGACCTCCTGGGCCGCATCCGGCGCGCCAGAGCGCCACCGCCACCTGACACTGCGGGTCAGCGGCTCCGGGCCTGGTGGGCGGGCAGGTCGGAGCTGGCCCGCGGCATGCCGTCGTGGCACCGGCGGCGCGGGCGAGGGCGGCTTCACCGGGCGGATCTGCGGTGGCGGATGCGGGACTACGTCCGTGCTCTGCTGGGGCGGGCGCCGCGCAAGAACGGCTGGCAGCTCGCGTCGACAGCTGGCTGCCCGTGGTTCCCCCTGCGGCGCGCCCCTGTCGATGGAGTGGGACGCGTGTTTGACGGTCGGTTCCGCGACGACTTCGGTAGCGGCTGGGCCCTCACCCCTTGTCGAGGTGAGGGCCTGGCACTCATGAGCCGCGCCAGAGGTCAGCGCTTGAACATGTCCTTGATCTTTTCCTTGGCCTGACGGGCATCGCCCTTGGACTTCTCCGCCTGGCCCTCGACGACCATCGGGTCATCGACGGCGGCTCGTCCCGTGGCCCTCTTGATTTTTCCCTTGGCCTGCTCGGCCTTGGCCTTGGCCTTCTCGCCAGCTGACATGACAGACACGCCTCCTGCCGTGGTTAACGATTTGTTCGCGTTAAGCGGCGAGTCCCGTGTGCCCAGTACCGACCCTCACAAACGAGTGAAACGACCATGAAAAGGCGGTACGCCGCGGTCTGGACGCGCCGAGATCAGGCGCTGCGCGGCCGTCGCCCCGAGGTCTTCTTCGCCGTCGTGTTCTTCGCCGCAGCCTTCTTGGCTAGCTGCTTCTTCGCGGACGTCTTCCTCGGCTTCGGCAGCTCGTGCACGTCGGCGTGGCCGCCGCCGCCCTCGCCACGGCAGGCCTTCACTTTCTGCACCGGCTCGTTCAGCGCGGCCATGAGGTCGAGCACCTGGGTCGGCTGCTCCGGCTCCGGGTCTCGGGCAGCGGCTGTTCCTCGCGTTTAGCCTCGATGATCTAGGCCGCGGCGTCCGTGTACCGGTCCTGGAACTCCGGGCCTATCAGGTCGTCCACGGTCATGGGGTCCACGAGGGCATGCGTGTAGGCCCCCCGTGGACGCGTGCGCAGATGAGGGGCCCGGAACGTCGCCCGGCTTGCGGTCCCCTCCTGGAGCGCGGTGGGAGCCCGTCAGGACGTGAGGTGCAATCCTGCGGGCGGGTCCCTCGGATACTCCGCCGACCGGCGGGTGGCGCCGTGGCCGCGCCACAAGGTGCGGGCATGACCGACCCGCCCCGCTCACCAGCTGCCAGGCTAGCCGTCTCGTCACCGTTCTCCGGCACGGCCGGGACATGGGTGATGCGGCTGCGGAACTCGAAAACCGTCGGAGCCGTGCTGCCGAAGTGGGTCTCTCCCCCTGCGTCGCGGTGAACCGCAGTCAGTGCAGGATGCTGACGGCCCGCGCAATGACGAGGAGTGAGGTCAAGAGAGCGGAGATGCTCTGAATGCCCATCATGACCTTGGCGCGTGTCGACAGCGGCATGGTGTCGGTCGGGCTGAAGGCCGTGGAGTTGGTGACGGACACATACAGGTAGTCCACCAGGGTGGGAACCCAGTCCGAGGCGCCGCTGGCACCGTCGGCGACCTCTTGGACGGCGTCGTCGTTCTCGTCCTGTGAGAATCGGAAGTCCGCCAGGGGCAACGCGGAGCGGGGCGCCTGGGTGCGACTGACCGGACCGCCCCGGTCCAGCTCCCAGTAGGCCAGACCGAAGACGATGATGTTGGTGAGCCAGACCTGTAGGGCCGCCACCAGCAGTGAGCGGCCATCCTTCACCCCGGCATACACCAGCTCATGGATCAGAATGACCAACGCCACGAGATTGCTGACCGCAATGACGGCTACGAGCGTCAGTGAGAGCACTCTGAAGACCTTCGTCTGCCGAGTCAGACGTTTGGGGTTGATCGCGATGAGCGGAATGAGCAACAGACATTCCAGGGCGGGAAGCACGTACCGCGGAGCGATCAACAAGCGCTGCGGCAGAACCAGGTACAGGGTGATCGCGGCAAGTGTCGCGACCACCGCCGGCAGGCGTGCCTCTCCCCTGCGCTCATGACGAGGATGCCTGGTCCTCGCATCCGCACGCGTACGCGCCATACCCCTGGCCTTCCGGTCGCCGCCACGGACTCCGCCACGGCGTCCACGTATCCACTCGTCGATGCAGGCCACCGGGTTATCCCAGTACTTACCCCCTCGCACAGACTTTGATCAGCCGCAACACATGATCGGCTTGGCCTGGCGAGGAGCAGTTCGTAAGTCGACCGGCGCCGACAGGCCAGGAAGTCCTCCGCCACCTCCGCCAACAGTGCAGGCCGAACAGCTTGCGCCCTCACTCGCAAAACTCGACACGGCCACCCACCAGCTCGCCCTGCAGGCCGCCGCGCAGTGCCGCCAGGCGGCCCTGCAGGCCCGTCGCCAGCGCGACCAGGACCGCGCGCGGTCTGCCCTCCCGTGTCCCACCGCATGCCGCCGCACGGTGGGCTGTGCGGCTGCGCGAGTGGGGCATGTCCGCGCAGGACATCGCCGACCGGGCCGGACTGTCCGTGACCCTAGTCCGCCGCGTGCTACGCACCCCGGCAGACTGCCAGACGGTCCGGGATATCGCCCGCACCTCCGCCGACGCCGTCCTCGGCATCCCGCTCCCTGCCCGCCGCAGCCCCGGCGCCCCCGGCCTGACCGACTCCACCGAGGCATCCCGGCTGCTGGCCGACCTGGCCCGTGCCGGATGGCCCGCCACCACACTCGCCCAGCACCTGGCCGTCAACCCACGCACCGTCGCCGAAATCCGCGATAAGCGCCCCAGCCTCCACCTCGACCTGGCCCTGCGGATACGCCGCCTGCACCGCGACCTGATCAACCTCGACCCGGCCGGCTACGGCATCCGCCCCACCGACATCGCCCGCACCCGCGCCGCAGCCGCCCGACGCAGCGCGGCGTGCAACGTCTGATCCGGGCGGCTCCTAGCAGTCGGCATGAGAATGACCTGGCCTTTCGTCACTCACGTCAGCAGCAGGTGCGCACCACCCGTCAGCGCCAATCACCAGGTCGCCGAAGCTGCGCCACTGACACTCAGATGACGATGTCCATCTGACACTCTTCCGCAGACCGTCAAGGTCGTGGTCGGCCGCGGTTTGCGGTGCCCGCTGATGGAGCGCCAGCAGTTCGCGGTCCTGCGGGTCAAGGCTTGCGCGGGCGTCCGTCCGAGGATCCCGGGCGATAACTGAGCAGGTCTCCTGGCTGGCACTGCAGGACTTCACAGATCCGGGTGAGGGTGGTGAACCGGATCGCCTTGGCGCGTCCGTTCTTGAGCACGGACAGATTGACGTTGGTCACGCCGACGCGGTTGGCGAGTTCGGTGAGGGTCATGCTGCGCTCGCTGAGCAGCCTGTCGAGGTGCACTTCGATGTCATGACCTTCGTGGTCGTCCGCGGCAGCCATCAGACAAGCCCTTCGAGGTCTTCACGCATGGACACACCTTGGCGAGTGATGCGTGCGAAGGTCAGAACACCGAGACCGGTCAGAACAGCCAGGTACGGAAAGTGCCACATGCTCAGCACGATCCCAGCCGAGAAGTCCACGTCCTTGGCCAGCGCCGCAAGCAGGGCCGCCCTGGCATTCGCCTCGGCGAACTCGACGACCAGGCTGCCGACAAGCAGCCACCAGCCGACCAGGCGAAGCCGAGACGCCGTACGCGCGGTGTAAATGCCCTCCCGCGCCGCTCCCCGCAAGAACCGGTGCAGCAGGTACAGGCAGCTGATCAGGAGCAAGCTCGACGGCAGGCTGCTGAGCGCGTCCAGGATACGCAAGTGTGCGTCGGGCGCCCCTGCGCAGTAACGCGGGATCGAGTCGACCTGCGCCCCACTCTCGGCGGCGAAGCCGCCGGGCGTGGCGGAACTGCTGCTCGACTCGTCGGCGATGCAGACGCTGAAGCCTCCCCAACTGCCATGGACGACCGAGACGACGAGTCCTGTTATCGCAAGGGCCAACAGAATGCGCAGGACCACGGACACGACCGTGGCCATGGGCTCGAGCGTCTTCCGGTCTTCGGTCATGGAGTCCCCGCCTTACATATCGATTAACGATGGTATCGAGAAACGATAAGGGCTTGTGGATGTGCGAAGCAACCCCGGCACTGCCCCTGGCGCTCGCCGAGGACCACTACGAGGCTTGCTCGCCGGCCACCGCGGACCAGCCAAGGCGCGGCATCGCGGTAGACGGGCGCTATGCCTGAAGGCAGCGGCGCCCCGTACCAGTGGTCACCGAACCGGCACTTCCGACGCAGGCGGAGTACGCCGAGGGGGCCGAGTTGGCCCGCGCCGAGCTCGCCTCCGTCCTCGGCTGCGCGCCGAGCCCGGAAGCTGAGGCGAAGGCCCGGGCGCTGCTGGAGCGGCTGGGCAGCGCTGCGCACGGTCCGCGGGCGGCCGCGTAGTGGCGGGGATCGCGGTCGTCCTGGACCAGGGTCCTCTCCCCGGCGCCTTTGCAAAGGCGGTCCGGATCCGGGCGGTGGCCGGGGGACCGGTGATTGCCGGAGGCCACGGTGACGTCGTGGCGGGCGAGGACGACCTTGCGGGGATCGGCGCGCAGGAGCCGGTGGGTGAGATGGCCGCCGAGGGGATAGGCGCGGTCGAGTCCGCCTTCCGACCGCCAGCCGGTCAGGCGTCCACTCTCGGTGACCCGGTCGAGCATCAGCCCGCCCAACACGCGGTGCCCGGCCTTTTCAGCATGGGCGATCACCTGTGGCAACGCACCGGGGTACTGGTGGAATTCGTCGGCGTCGGCGAGCAGGTGCCAGCCCTGCCCGGCCCGGTGGCGCAGCTCGTCCCGCAGTTCGCCGTTGGTGTGCTCGTGCCACGGCCCGGTACTGGTGCGGGCAGGGATGATCCCCACCTCACGGGCGACGGCATGAAGTTCGTGCCGCCGGGTGCCGGGGATGTGCTCGGGGAAGTGGAAGGCGATCAGGAACCGCTCGATGCCCAGCTTGCGGTAGTGGCGGACCCAGGCGGCCAGGAGCGGTGGTTCGACCGGTCCGATCACGGAGATCAGGGCAGGAGGCGTGCTCAGCATCGTGGCTCCTTCGTGTGGAGGGAGGCGAAGGTGCGGGTCAGGAGATTGGCCTGTTCAGAGACTGAACGCATGCGTAGCCGCGCGGGGGGGGCTCGGGGCCGGGGAGTTCGGGCGGCTGACGGATGACGTCGTGCAGGGCGTCGGTGAGGGCGACCGGGTCGCCGGCGGGGAAGAGCAGGGCCCAGGGCCGGCCGCGCAGACGGCTGGTGAGGGCCGGGTCGTGATCGGAGACGATCAGCGGAACGCCGAGGCGGGCAGCGTCCATCACCAGCCCGGACTCCTTGGCGACACCGGGGCGCCGGGCGACCAGGGCGGCATCGGCGGCGGCATAGACGAGCCGCAGCACGCTGTCCGTGACCGGGCCGGGCACGGTGTGCAGCCGCAGGCCGGGCAGGGCCTGCCAGCGCTGAAGGACCTGTTCGTTGAGAGGGTGGCCGGTAACCACCAGGTGGAGCGGTTCCTTCAGTCGTGTCAGGGCGGCGTCGATGGTCTCGATGTCCTTGTGGGACCACCAGCCCCCGACCAGACAGACCACGGCTTCGGGGGCAGGGATGTCGAACGCGGCCCGCCCGCCATCGCGTTCGGCGTCAGTCAGGCGCCAGCCGTCGTCTACCGCGAAGGCAGCCACCAGTGCGGGCAGGTGAGGGAAGGACGCAGCGAGTTGGCCTCCGACAGCTCTAGTCGGAGCGAGGGCCATCACCTGTTGCTCGCCGTGGCGGGCGAGACGTCCCAGCCATCGCACGGCGGTGTCCTCGGTGGCGACGACCTGTTCGTGGACGAACCGCAGACGCGGCTGGCCGCCGAGCAGGGCGGCCGCCCCGTGCAGGGCCTCGCTCGCGGTCAGGATCACCACCGCGTCGGCGGCGGGCTGAAGACGGCGGGCAGTGCGCAGCGCGGATGCTTCGGTCAGGCAGCGGGCTACGAGCGTGACCTGGTCCGGCAGCCGCTGAAGGAGGCGGGGCCAGCGGCGAGAGCGGAAGATCCGCTGCCCAGCCGCTGAGAGCCCAGCCGCCGCTCGACCGGCGGCCAGCAGGACGGCCGCCCGGCGTCCTGCCGGTGCGGTGACCAGCCGGGCACCGGTCTCCCGAAGGGCACCCACCGCCTCAGACGCGATCCCGTGCGGGGCGATGGCCAGGCTGCCGGGCCTGGCCTCGGCCAGCGCCGCCAACGTGCGCTGCGCATGGCCTCCCAAGCGGTGGGCATGGGGCTCGATGAGGACGAGGGGCCCGGTCATCCGGAAACCGTCTGGTCGCCGTGGGCGGTGGTGAATCGCTCGCGGAGCCACGCGGGGTCGTTGAGCTGGTCGAACTGCGTCGCCTCGCGAGCGGCCTCACGGGCGAAGGCGACGCCCTCGCGAGCCCCGGCGGCAGCGTAGGCGGCGAACTCCCCCTCGTGGCTGGTCGTCCACGCCTCTACCCGCTGGCGTGCGTCGTCGTCCACCATGCCGTACTCGCTGCCGCGGGCGAGCATCGCGCACTCACGAAAACCCGCCTTCCAGGCGTGGAAGGGGCTCTGGTTGAACCGGGTGACCCCGGCGGTCTGAGGAGCGAACTCGATCCGCCCGGGCAGCGCGGCCAGTACGTCCACGGCCTCACCCATCTCGCGCAGGGCACTGCGGCGGATCAGCTTCAGCCCGCCGTAGCCGTAGGCCAGGCCGTTGACCGGGTTGATCGCCTGCCACACCCGCATGGACACCCCCTCCTCCAGCGGCTCGGCGCCGAACGCGTCGAAGCCGTTGTCGAGGGCGAAGTCGCCGTCGGCGAGGAAGAACTGCTCACGGTCGACGACCTCGGCACACAGCCGGTAGGCCCGGCGCATCCCGTACACGCCGTGCAGGCGCTTGACCATGCCACCCAGCGTCCGCTGCAGGCGGGCATGCAGCGAGTTGGCCATCGGCTCGTCGTACGACAGGAAGACAGCGTCGAAGAGACTCACGCGATGGCCTCCAGGTAGCGGGCCGCGACCAGGGCCGGAGTGAAGTCGGCGGTGGAGGCGTGAGCGCGCTTGGCGTGTACGGCGTAGAACTCGTCGTCCGTGGCCAGACGCTCAGCCAGAGACACGGCTTCCTCGGTGGTGGTGAAGCACAGCTCGGCGTCGATGTGCTCGGCAAGCCAGCCCATACGGGGCGAGATCACGGGCAGGCCCATGCCCTGGCAGTCGATCACGCTCATCGACCACGGGCAGCCGGGCCGAAACGGGGCGATCCCGAAGCAAGCGCTAGCCAGCAGGCGCCGGTAGCGGACGCGGTCGCCCCGGTCGGAGACGACCTGGACGTGCGGCAGAGCGGCGAGCTGGTCGCGCATCTTCTCGGGGCTGTCGTCCAGGCCAGTGCGTTCGGTGCGGCGCCGGCCGAACAGATCCATCACCCGCAGCCTCACAGAGGCGGAGGCCACCAGCTCCCGGGCCAGGGCGACGAACTGCTCCGTACCGTAGTGCGCGTACAGGCGCTGGTTGTAGATGCCGATGGCACCGCCGGTGCTGGAGACAGCCGGGGCGTTGGCCGGGTCACGGACCAGGCGCTCGTCCCTGGGCGCGGGCACCACCTGCAGCTTCTCGCCGAGATCCACGGTCATCCGGGACGCGGCGGCCGACACCCAGGAGGCGGCCGTGGAAGAGTGGACCATCACCCGGTCGCAGGCGGCCAGGCCGGCGGCGAACGCCAGCAGCACCGGCCGGCCCAGCCCCTCGTCGTTCAGGGACGGACCCAGCAGCATCTGACCGCCTCCGTTGAAGGAGAACGGCAGATAGTGGCAGTACCCGGCCAGCAGAGCATCGGACCGGGCCTCCAGCAGGGCGGTGCGGACGGCCGGAGCCGGAGCAGCCACGGTCACCTCAGCCCCCGCATCCACCATCGCCGGGGCGAGCAGATCAGCGAAGATCCACCCCGAATCCGCTGGCAGCCGGTCGGGGTTGGAGATGTTCAGCAGATACAGCACGCGCATGCGGCGTCGCCTCCCTCATCTGCCCTGACGAGCCGGTCCGGGTCGGTGAAGGCAGGAAACCAGTGACGTGAGCCGTGACGGGATGATGAACTGGGATCACTCACGGTTCATTCATGCTCACTGACGATGACGCGGGGCGGGGCCTCGATGGCCACGCAGGACGAGGAGATCACGGTCGAGCAGGCGGCCGACGACTTCGCGGCCGAGCTGGCACGCTGGCGGGAAGTACGCGGCATGCCCAAGCGGGCACTCGCGCAAGCCATGGACTTCGACCCGTCCTACGTCAGCCACATGGAGTCAGGCCGCCAAAAACCACCGAGGAGTTCGCCCGCCTCGCCGACGATGCACTGAACGCTGGCAAGGCGATCTGGCGACGTTGGGGCGACTACGAGCAGGCCAAAAACCGCGAAGCACGGGCCAAACGTCCGCCATCAGCGCCGGCGGCCCCGCGCAGACCCGAGCAGCCGTATGCCACCGGCTCCGCTCTCATCGTCGAACACGACGCAGCCTGCCTGAAGTACGACGGTCGCAACTACCGGCTCACCATGCGCCGCCTGCTGCGGAACACAGGCGCCGAGCCGGTGACCCGCTACCTGATCCGCATCAGTGTCGACCGCTACCCAGGCGACCCCGAGCACTCCAACGCCCACTACCGGGCCCACCCACTGACCTGGGACGAACTCGCCCTCACAGCCACCTGCCGGGCGAGACGATGCGCTGGCAGGCCAAGCATGACCGCGATGCCTTCAAGGAAGTCTGGCTGCTGTTCGACAACGAACACGGCCGCTTCCCGCTCTACCCCGGCGAATCCGTATGGATCGAATACGCCTACACCGTCGGCGACGACAAGTGGGGCAACTGGTTCCAGCGAGCCGTCCGCCTACCCACCGAACAACTCGAAGTCCAACTCGTCCTCCCCGCCGACCTCGACCCCGTCGTACGGGGCACCGAGACCTCCATGACCGCCGAAGCCTCTCCGCTGCGCACCCCGCCGGTCCGTAGCGACGACGCCGGGCTACGGCACTTCACATGGATCACGACCACACCCGCCTTGCACGCTCGGTACCGTCTGGAATGGCGATTCCGGGCACGGCCCGAACCCGAATCGGATCATGGGAGTACAGGTGACTGACGTGCGGCCCAGCCAGCGCATGCGAGACCTCGGCGTCGCCCAGCAGGGCGCCGGCATCCTCGCCGAACCGACCCGAGCCTTCGACCTGCCAGCCGAGCGCGACACGGCTGAACACATCGTGGACGAACTGTTCGCCGCCCTCGAACGCATGGCCAGGTTCACCCCTTCGCCAAGGGCATGGGCATCGCCGCCCCCCAGATCGGCATCGCCCGCTCTGCCGCCATCGTCATGCCGGCCGACGACGCCCCCGCCGTCATCCTGCTAAACCCCCAGATCACCGACCACTCTGATGAGACGGACGAGCAGTACGAGGGCTGCCTCAGCTTCTTCGACGTCCGCGGCCTCATCCCCCGCCCTCTGACGATCACGGTGGAAGCCACCACCCTGACCGGCGAGACCACGACCACCGTGTACGAACGCGGCCTCGCCCGCCTCATCCACCACGAAATCGACCACCTCGACGGCCTGCTGTACACCGCCCGCATGCGAACCGGAGTCGACCCCGTTCCCGTGGAGGAATACCGGCAGACAGGCCGGGCCTGGGCATACGAATAACCACACGTCAGCGATCCGCGCGGCGGCCGGTCCGCCGAGGTATAAGCCGCGCATCGTCCCGACGGTGGGTTCAGTCGCTGATCTTGTCCAGGAACTCGTCCAGCGCCTTGCCGACGCGCTCGAGCCGTCTTGTTTCCATGACCGTCAGATTCGGATTGGCGACGTACCAGCCCTCGGCCGTTATCTGGTGCTTGGCGATCCAGTCTTTCACCGACGGGTCGTGAATCCCCGGCCAGCCTTCCCAGGCGGAGAAGAGCAGGTCCAGGAAGGCGGGAACCTTTGTCACGAAGTCGTCGATGTAGGCGTCCCATTCGCCGTCGTACGCGGTGGCGAAGAGCAGTTTCGTGTCATTGTCCAGGAAGACGAAGCGCATGTCGTGGACGGTTCCGACCCTTTCCGTCTCGACGAAGTTGCCGTGCGCCAACCTCAGCAACGCGCGCAGCCGCTCAGCCCCGCCGGGCGCGAACGGAGCGATGATGGTCAACTCTGAGACCGTGCCGTGACGGCTGCCAACCCGGCCGGCGCTTTCCATCGCCGATGGCGCCGCCGGCGCCTGCGACGCCATCTGCTCGATCACGTTCGCTAGTGCCGTCTTCGCCAGCTCCGGCGCGTCGGCGAACAGCTCCCGCACCTGCTGGGCCTTCTGCTCAACGGTCTTGTCCGGTTCAGATCCGGGCGCTGCCTGCGTTTGCGGTGCCATGGCTGCCTTCTCCTCTCGACCCCTGCGACGCTCGCGCCTTGGTAATCCCTCGGCTCGGCCGGTGGCACTAGGTGCCGAAGACCTCCGCCAGGTTGCTCGGCTCCTTGCGTACCTGATCGTTCAGCTGATGGCGCAGGATCGACGATTGGCGGTAGATCTCTTTTCGCGCGCGCATGATGTTGCCCAGCGGCCGGTGCTCCTCGGTGACGCGCCAGGGCGTCATCGAGGTGGCATCCATCCGCTCCAGGTTGTCGTCCCCGCCGATGTCCTGCTGAGGCAGCCGTAGCTTCGCGACGGTCACGAACGGCGACAGTGTCTCGGACCAGCGGACGGTCAGGTCCTCAACGGGCATGTGGTCCAGATCCGTGCAGAGCTGGACCTGGATGTCGAACTCGTAGGGACGTTCGCGCAGCTCCGCCACGAGCGCGGGGCGAAAGACCTGTTCCTGGGCACTGGGATCGAGAGTCCGTTGCACTACGCGGTCCGCGAACTCCTGAACCGGCGCCACGCGGACTTTGGCGATGTAGTCACCATGCCGTACGGAGCCCATCGTCCAATACGTCGAGAGCAGCAGGTTGACGTACTTGATCTGGGTGAACTGGAGAAAGGCGCCCAGTTCCTTCCACGCCCATTCCTCAGGGGGGAGCGTTCCCTTGCCGGTGACCCAGTCATGGAGGAAGCGGTACATTTTAGCCCGCCTTTCTTCCGGAGACTCGTCGGCCGGCGGAACCATGCCAAGCGACTGGAACAGGGGGTCGATGAACACGTAGTGCTCGATGTTGTTGACGAAGAAGATGGGGAAACTGAGCATCGCGTAGTCGAAGGTGTGACTGTCCGGCTCGTCCTCCAAGAGGGTTTCTCCGTCGATGCCGAAAATCTTCAACCCTATGCCAACGCCGGCTCCCAGGAACCTGTCGGCTCCGGTATGACTGGTCCCTTGGGAGAAGCGGACTATGGCTTCGTGACGTCCCGGCTCACCGTAGATGCCCTGCCCGTACGGCTCCGGCACGCCCGCCAGGATTTCGACTTCGGCCCGCGCAAGTCCGTAGCCCTTGGCGTGGGCGTCGCGCACGGCCCGCTGAATCCCTTCGGCCTCGACAGACCTCTTGATGTGTTGCTTCATATTCTCGATGACCGCCTCAAGACTTTTCTCGAAGTTGTCATCGACGCGCTCGACGTCGGGGCTGAACCTGACGAAATCCTGTGGCATCTTCGATTCCCCCATGAAACGAGGCGTGTTCTGCGATAGCCAGCACGCTGGCTCCTCGGCATCGGTTAGAGGCCGCGGTGCAGGACACGCTCCGGGCCTCCGCGGGATGGCGCCCAGCAACGCCGGCGCAGTGCCACCGGGTTAGACGAACGCATTGGTTGCGGCGAGCGCCGACACAGCGGTTGGCCGATCACCAAGCGCCGCGTGGCTCACCCCGCCGTGCTAGCTCCCGGTCAGCAGAGCTGTGTGATCTTTCGCTGCCAGCCACCCTTGTGAAGGTTCTGGCCTGGGCAGCGCCTACCCGTATTGTCACACCGGGATTTGTGCGTTGCACCCGTTGAAGCGGGCACCACTCGCGCTGCACAGCTCAGACCAAACCCGCTACGGCGATCGCTCGTTCCGTCATCAACTTATGCAGCCGCAAGCCGGCGGCCGCATTAAGGATAAACTGCGCAGCCTCCCGGAGAGGGGCGTCACAGAGAGCACGTTTAGGCAATGCTACGCACACCCCACAGAATACGGGCCGGCCTCAGGAGATCAATTGGCGTGAGAACCGTCGTGATCGGCAATCCGGATTACACTTGGCTCACTAGGCTGGTTTCGGGCCGAACCCCGGAAGGGTGCACCTGCGCAGCCCAGCCAAATAGGAGAGAGCCATGACGACACAGAGTTCCGAGTCGGCCGCTGCTCCGAGAGTGTTCAGGCAGCCTGACGGTGTCGGGAAGCGGGTCGGGGAGCTGGCGGAAATCACCGTTCTCTGGGATGTCAAACCGGGCGGGGCAGAGAGGTTCCGCCAGCACGCCGACAAGATCCAGGAAGACGCCTTCCACTACGAAAAGCTCGTCGGCACTGTCCACGACTTCCGTGTCACGTTCATCAACAACGACACCCAGGTCATAGGCGCAGTGACCTATGACGGCGACTTCAAGCCGTACATCGCGGACATCTTCGCCAACGCCGCGCCCTGGTTCGACGAGATGTTCGACGGTGTCCTCGAGGGCTACCCCGGGGCGAGCAACCCTGGCATCGTCGACTGGTTGACGCCGAAGATCGTGGAGGCCGACATGTGGTACGCCTCCAACCCGACCATGACGGTCGAGGAGACGGCCAAGGCGCAGAAAGTCTCACAGGCGTTCAACACTCTGCTGGATGCTGCGGCCGGCTAGTGGCCCGGTTCCGTCCGAGGGAGTGGGCTTGCCCCAGCAGTTCTCTTCGATCCCAGGTGCTGAGGCCGTCTCGCCGTAACACCTGGGCGCCACCAGGCGGCCCGGTACGGTGCACGGAGCGCCGGCCGGAGCCTTCAGGAGGTCGCAATCGTCATGTCCGACCACCTTTCCGGCACCCGGGCCCTGGCCGATCCGGCCATCGACCTCACCGACCTTTATGCCTTTCCCAGCCCCGCACAGGCGGGCCGGCTCGTCCTCGTCATGGATGTGTTTCCCAATGCCCGGCCGGGAGCGCTGTTCTCTGACGCGGCCAGCTATCGGTTCCGCGTTCGTCCGGTTACCGTCCCGGCGGGTGGTTCTGACTCGCTCTTCGACGTCGGCACCGACGAATACGCCTTCACCTGCACTTTCTCAGCCCCGTCCGGGTCGGACGCCAACGGGAGGCTGACGCAGCAGGGCACGTGCACGCTTCCCACCGGGGAACCTGTTTCGTCGCAGGTGAATGACGAGCGGGGCGGCCACGGCCGAGGCGTTCGCTTCTACGCCGGGTTGCGGCTGGACCCCTTCTTCATGGACGTGCTCAAGGAGGTGGAGACGCGGGCGCGCAAGCGGCTCTCCTTCCAGCCGAAGGGCACCAACTCCCTGGAGGGCAACGACGTTCTATCCATCGTCGTAGAGCTCGACGTGGCCGAGGCACTCGGAACGGATGCGGGCACTGTCTTCGGCGTCGCCGCGGAAAGCGTCACGGCCGGCCCCTACCCTGTGCGCCTCGAACGGCTCGGCCGCCCGGAGATGAAGAACATCCTCCTGTCGGACAACGGTGTCGACACCGCCAACACAGTCGTGGACCTGCGCGATCTCTACAACGAGGAAGACCCGTTCCGGCTGGGCCCGAGTTACCTGGACGCCTATCGTGCACGGCTCAACGCCAACCTGGCCTTTTTCGACGGGCTTGACGGCAAGATCGACTGGCCGACGCGGTCGGACGGTACGCATCCGCTGACCGAGCTGCTGCTCGGCGACTTCCTGGTCGTGGACGTCGCCAAGCCATACGACGAGGACAGCTATTTCGAGATCGAGCGAGCCCTGTTGGAGGTACGGACGCACGAGACCTGTGGCGGCCGGTCACTCAACGACGACGTCATCGACACGCTGTACACGCTGATCGTCAACGCGGGCCGTGGACCGCGGGTCAGCGACGGCGTCGACGGGACCGTCCCGGCCTCACGGGACTTTCCCTACCTGGCGCCACCCAACCCCCATCCGCCCGAGCGCGAGGCCGGCATCCCGACGGCCACCACGAGCCAGTGAGCACCTCCACCGCGGCCACGCGTTCAAGCGGCCAGGTGCGGCGAGACCTTGCAAGGGGCCCGGTCACAACGGCCGGCGCGATCGCCATGAGCAACCTCGATGCACGCATCGAGGGCCTGACATCGCAGGTCGCACGGGGCGACCTGGCTGGTGACGAGTGGGGCGAACTGGTGGAGCTGACGGCCCTGCGCGGACATGTCCTGGGTCGCATCGCCGAGGCCGAGCGGGCTGCGGCGCTGGCGGAAGCACGCGTCGGACAAGCACCACACGATCCCCGGCCCCTGGTGGCTCGCGCAAGAACGGCGGCCCACTTCCACCGGTTCCCGGCAGCCCTGGCCGATCTCAGCGCGGCAGCTGCGCTGGGACTCGATCGGCAGGGCCTGGACGAGGAGCGCGCCGCCGTCTATCAGGCAGTCGGTCGGTACGACGAGGCACTCGCCCTGCATCGGCACGCGCTGTCGCAGCGGCGCGACTTCACAGCCCTGGGCGCCCTGGGTGCCTACCATGATGGGGCTATTTGAATTTCCCCACCCCCCGCTAAGGCATGGGGCAAACCCGCTCTGTTGATCTCCCCACCCTTCGTGTGACCTTGTTCGGTCTCTTCGCGTGATCCTCTCCGGCGTGTCGAGTTGGCCCGGGAGTGTCGTGGAGAGCCTGCGTGAGCCATGAGTTCGGCCTGGTCGGGGGCCTGAATGCTCACGCGGGAGGAAGACGTGGATGCTCACGCTCTGCGTCGCCAGGGATGGACGATCTCGGCGATCGCACGGCACCTGGGCCGGGACCGCAAGACGATCCGTGCCTATCTGAACGGTGAGCGGATCCCTGACCAGCGTCGTCAGGCACCGGACGCGTTCGTCCCCTTTCTGCCGTACTGCCGGCAAAGACTCGCGGACGACCCTCACCTGTGGGCCTCGACCTTGTTCGACGAGGTGACTGCGCTGGGTTACCAGGGGGCGTACTCGACCTTCACTCGGGCCCTTCGCCGCTACCAGGTCCGACCGCACTGCGAGCCCTGTCATGCGTCGACCGGCCGGAACGTGGCGGTGATCGCTCACCCGCCGGGCGAGGAGATCCAGTTCGACTGGTTGGAACTGCCGGACCCGCCGCAAGAGTGGGGAGTGGGTGAGCATGCCCATCTGCTGGTCGGGGCGCTCGCGCATTCGGGCCGGTGGCGGGCTGCGTTGTCGGAATCCGAGAATTTCCCGCATCTGGTCCAGGCCCTGGACGAGGTGATGCGCAAACTCGGTGGGACCGCGCGGCGCTGGCGGTTCGACCGGATGGCGACGGTCTGCTACCCCTCCAGCGGGCAGGTGACTTCCGCGTTCGCCGCGGTTGCGAAGTACTACGGGGTGGGAGTGGACATCTGCCCGCCACGTCGCGGCAACCGCAAGGGAGTGGTGGAGAAGGTCAACCACTCGGCCGCACAACGCTGGTGGCGCACGGTTCCTGACGGCCTGAGCGTCGCCCAGGCACAGTCCGGCGTCGACAAACTCGCCCACCGAATGGACGAGCGACGCCGCAGCAGCGGAGTGGCCACTACGGTCGGCGAACTCGCACAGGCGGAAGCGCTGTTGGACATCCCGGTGCGGCCCTTTCCGGCCGAGCTGGAGGTCGAGCGGACGGTCAGCCCGCAGAGCCTGGTGCAGTTCGACGGCAACTTCTACTCCGTCCCACCGGGCCTGCCCGGAGTCCAGGTCAAGGTGCTGCACCGCCTGGGCGAGAGCGACCTGCGGATCGCCACCGCCGGCCGGGCAGTGATCGCTCAGCACCGCCGAGCCCCGCGGGGCGCCGGTCAGACCATCCGGGACGACGGCCACGTCATCGCCTTGGAGCGGGCAGTGCTGGCGTCGTTCTCCGACCGGGCCCCCTGCAAGAGCAAGGTTCGCAAGCCGCTGTCAGAGGCCGCGATCGCGGAAGCCGAGCGCCTGCGCGGATCATCCCTGGCCGGTGATCCGGCCGAGCGGGTCGTGATCGACCTATCCCACTATGCCGCCGTGGCCGACCAGATGCGGAGTGTTCCCCCGCCGAAGGAGGAGAACCCGGAGTGAGTACGTCGCCCATGCAGATGAGCGAAGCACGACGCTTCCAGCAGCTGCGAAGCCATCTGTCCTACCTCAAACTCAACGACGCCGCTGAGGCACTGAACCGGGTCCTGGACCAGGCCCGCGCCGAACGGATGTCGCTGACAGCGGCTCTGGAACGGCTGCTGGAGATCGAGGTCGAAGCCACCGAGGCCCGCCGGCTCGCCGCACGGCTGCGATTCGCCTGTCTGCCCGAGCCCTGGACACTCAATGACTTCGACTTTGCGGCCCAGCCCGGAGTCGACGAGAAGCTCATCCGCGACCTGGCCACGTTGCGTTTCCTCGACGACGCCTCCAACGTCCTGTTCGTCGGACCTCCGGGAGTCGGCAAAACCATGCTGTCCGTCGCACTCGGGCGGGCCGCAGTCGAAGCAGGACACCGCGTCTATTTCACCACCGCCGCGGAACTGGCGGCCAAGTGCCACAAGGCTGCCCTCGAGGGCCGTTGGAAGACCTGCATGAACTTCTTCGCCGGCCCCAAGCTCCTGATCATCGATGAACTGGGCTACCTCCCTCTGCCCGAGGACGGTGCCTCGGCACTGTTCCAGGTGATCAACCAGCGGTATCTGAAATCGAGCACCATCCTGACGACCAACGTCGGGATCGCCGACTGGGCCGGCGCCTTTGGTGACGCCACAGTCGCTGCAGCGATGCTCGACCGGCTCCTGCACCGGGCCGCTGTCGCCGGCATCGACGGCCCCTCCTACCGGCTCCGCGGCCACCAGAACCAGGCCGAATCCATCCGAGCCGGGGTGAACGCCCGTGTCTCCTGACCACACTCCCGACACCGCCGAGGTCGAACCCGAGATGGCCCGTCGCTGCCCGGCCTGCGAGACCGTCTTCACCGTCGCCTACCGCTACAGCCGACAGGTCTTCTGCTCGCCCACCTGCAAGTCGGCGAATCGCAATAACAAGCCAGCCCGGCAGACCTGCCCGGCCTGCGAGAACGAGTTCACCACCACGGTCGCCCGCCGCCGGACCTACTGCTCCGAAGAGTGCCGCAACGCCGCCCGCACCAGCGACGACATCCGGGAAAAGCGCGTCTGCCCCGTCTGCGGCGACCCTTTCGCGACCCTCAAAACGACGCGCCAGATCTACTGTTCGCCGGCCTGCCGCAAAGACGCCGAGCGCCGACGCGACCAGGCGAGGGACGAAGACCGTGCCCGTCGCCTCGGCGAAACCACACCTCCGCCATCGCGGCCCGATTTGCCGCTGCCACCCAGAACACTCAGCAGGTCTCCCTCACGCCAACCAGTGGCTCCCGAGCGTGACCCGCTGGAACCAACCGCGACTCGGAACTGCCCCCACTCCAACCAGCCGGTCACCATCGTCGCGCTTCTTGCGACCCCTGAAGCCGCCCGCCCCTCCGTCCCCACCGCAAGCCCTGACATCGTCCCGCTGAGAAGGACTCCATGACAGTCGTCCACTGACCGTCACTGATCACCGGGCCCGCCGACCTGACGGTCGGCGGGCCCCTGCACGTGCTCTTCGCTCCCCACCTTCCCCACACCCTTCAACGGCGAACGAAGTGGGGCGAAGAGCATCGGCGGCCGTTTTCAGGAATCGCCATCAACCACGCCGAGCGCGGCGAGGCGGCCGAGGCCGAGACATGGTTTCTCGCAGCGAGACGCTGCTACCGCGGGGTCAGTCCCTTCCCACTCGCGGTGCTCGAATTCCAGTGCGCGCAGGCATGGCTGTCCACGGATGACCTGGCACGTGCGCGCATCTGGTTGGAGTCAGCGATTCGCCGACTGCCGGCCTACGTGCCGGCGCAAGGTCGCATCGCCGAGATCGATGCCGCCGAAGGCGGGGTCGCCGTGGCAATCGGACACCTGCACCGGCTTGCGCTGGAGAGTGACGATCCGCACTACGCGGCCCAGCTCACCCGCATTCTCGCCGCGGGGGAAGCAGGGGCCCAGGCGGAGTTCTGGCGCGCCCACGCCGCTGCTCACTACGAGAGGTTGATGGCGCGCCACGCCGAGGCGTACGCCGATCACGCGGCGGAGTTCTGGCTGACCGTCGGCGGCGATCCCTCTCGGGCCCTTCGGCTGGCGCTGCAGAACCTCACGCTTCGACCGACCCCGCGCGCCCGCGCGCTCGTGGATCGCGCGAGCCGCCGTGTCCAGGTACTCCTCTGGGTGCACCACCGAGTACGAAGTTGTGTGCACCACAGCTCAGGCCACGTCGGTGTCCCGCTCGATGGCCTGGAGGCGGT
>NZ_KL647047.1:9918-54275 GCF_000725475.1 Streptomyces durhamensis | reverse complement strand
TCGACCAACCACGGTTGGGGATCACGCTTCCTCACACCCAAGCAACTGCGTCACCCGGCCAGAGGTCACGACTCAACCGCATTCCGTTAGGACCTCTTAGCATGCAGGCTTCCTATCCGACCGGACTGACCGAGGGCAAACCGATAAGACGTCACTTCAGTTGCCGTAGTGGTGGCAACAGTTGAGGACGACGGTGACGCACAAGGCTTGCGGCGATCGCCAGGCGCGTGCCCGCGTCGGCGGTGACCCGCACTTTCGCGGAGCACTGGTATTCGGGCTGGAGACGGTCACACGTCGGTCTGCGGACCGGGATGAGGTGCCGTCCACGTTCCATATCCGCTCCGGGGCACCACCTCACCGATCCCCGACTGCGATGCGCTGTCGCCCGGGCGAATGCCGCCTGACGCGGTCGTAGCCACATCACGGACGGGACGTGGGCAGTCGCCGCTACGGCACGTTCCACCCGAGCACGACGGGCAGCCCGTGCTCGTACCCCAGCGTGTTGATCGTCCCCGGATGCGGGTGCCCGAACTGCCGCGCGCCCGAAGCGTCGAGCCCGAGCCAGCGTGCGGTGAGGATGCGTGACAGATGGCCGTGCGCGACGACGGCAACGTCACCCTTGTCCAGCAGCGGCCGGACCCGGCCGAGGAAGGCGTCGACCCGCACGGTCACGTGCCCGAGGTCCTCGCCTGCGTCCACGCCATCACGCCACAGCTCCCAGCCGGGCTTGAGCTCTTGGATCTGCTCGGCAGTCAGCCCCTCGTAGCGGCCGTAGTTCCACTCGATCAGGTCGGCATCGGCTTCCGCACTGCTCAGCCCCGCCAGCTCTGCCGTCCGCAGGGCGCGAGTCAGCGGGCTGCTGTAGACGGCGACGAACTCCCGTCCGGCCAGTCGAGGCGCGAGCGCACGCGCCGCGGCCTCCCCCGCCTCGGTCAGCGGCAGGTCGGTGTGGCCGGCGTGCTGGCCGGTCCGACTCCACGCGGTCTCGCCGTGCCTGATCACCATCAACTCGCCCATGGTGGAGGAACATATCTCACACCGCGACTCCGGACCGCTTCGCGAAGGCCTCGAAGCTGACCGGCTCGCCCGCGCCAGAGTTGGAGCGCCCTGAAATGCGTTCACACTTGACGACGATGATCTGAGAACTGCCGCCAATGTGCCCGGACCTGGTGTGCGGGTAGTCCTGCCACGGGGCGGACGACTCCTCGGGGTACATCAGAGAGAAGGGGTAGATCGTGCCTCACGGCTGGTCGGGCCAGGGGGCCACGACGGCCTCAGCGCCGCCGGGTGAGCGGCCACGGCCCGGAACGCCCTGCCTTGATGCCATCCGCCTACGTGCTGGGGCCGCCTGCCGCTGCTCCGGTTCGTGGCGCGTCGAGCACCCGGTCTGCCAGTCCAGCAGTGCGCGGGGTGGGGGGGGCGAGGCGCAGCACATCCTCGACCGCGTTCTCGGGACGTCAGTCCTCGCCGTCGGGTGTGGCTGCCCACAGGGCGATGGGGCCCGTGTCCGTGGTCAGGCGCATCGAGCGGAGCACATCGAGTCCGAGGCTGGCGCGACCAGCACTTCCCGGGCGCGGGGAACCACTGGATCGACACGGATGCCCTCCGCTTCCCCGACTACCGGGCGAGTGACTACCTCCGTCCGGGACGGGCGGAACCACGGCTTTGGGGGATCGCAGGACTAGGCCTGTCCGGCCTAACACGCGGAGATCGCCGGCGCGATAGTGGGCGATCCGGCTGCCGTCGTTGGTGTCGTCGGCCGACTGGAGTCAGGGTGCACGGAGACACCGAGCGGCAGGGTCGTATCCTGAGGCAGGCGATGCAGGCTCTGCCGTTGCGTCGCAGCCGCCCGCCGCAGTCGGCGCCGCCCCACTCCGGGTACCAGGTACCCGGCCAACGATCAGGAGTTGACCGGTGATCAGTCTGGCCGCAGTGGGGGGAGTGGCCCTGGTCGAACTGGGCATGGCCCTGACTCCGGGACCGAACATGATCCACCTCGCCTCTCGCGCGATCACCCAAGGCCGCAGGGCGGGCCTGGTCAGCCTGAGTGGGACCGCCGTGGGATTCCTGTGCTACCTGCTGGCCGCGGCCGCAGGCCTGTCCGCGTTGTTCGCCGCCGTGCCGCTGGCGTTCACGGTGGTCAAGCTCGCCGGGGCCGCCTACCTGGCCTACTTGGCCTGGGGCATGCTCAAGCCCGGTGGCCGCTCGCCCTTCGACCCGGTCCAGGACCTGCCTCCGGTCTCTGACGCCCGCCTGTTCTCGATGGGGCTCCTCACCAACCTGCTCAACCCCAAGATCGCTCTCATGTACGCCGCTCTTCTGCCCCAGTTCATGGATCCGCAGGCGGGCCCGGACTGGGCGCAACTGCTCCAGCTCGGTAGTGTGCAGATCACCGTGGGGATCTCCGTGAACGCTCTGATCATGTTGGGCGCAGCACGGGTGTCGGGGTTTCTGGCCGCCCGGCCCTGCGTGATGACCGCTCAGCGGTTCGCTTCAGGCGGCTTGCTCGGCGTCTTCGCGCTGCGCACCGCCCTGTCCCGGACGCCTGTCTCGGCCTGAGCCATGCCCGCGCGCCAGCAACGACCGTACTGCTGGGATCAGCCGAACATGTCACGGAGATCGCTGACGCGGTCGGGAGTGATCTGGCTGTTCTCATCAGCAGCGCCCGGCGCCAGAACCGGAGGATCTCCCCTTGTGGTGGTCGGCGACCTTGATGATGGCCGCGGTGTCGCATCGGCGAGGTGCAGGTCCTGGTCGCGGTGCCACGCCGGAAGTATGGACACCAACAGCCCGGATGTCCTCGCGATGGAGCCGCTGACCTGCCGGTGGGTACGGTGCGAGCTCACCGTCGCCATGGACCTCTACAGCAGGTACACCGTGGGCCTGCGGCTGACGCCGGTCTCGACGAAGTCCGTTGATGCCGCCGGGGTGTTGTACGAGACGGCGCGTCCGCGCGAGGCCCGCGCCGGCAGCGGGGAGCCGCTGCCGTATGCCGGGGTGCCGTCCACCGTGGTGGTCGACGCGGAGAAGCTGGCCCTGGCGATGTCCGGCGATCACCAAACGGTACCGCCCCAACCGTTCGCTGGAGTCAACGCCTTTGCGGGCGACGCGGCCGACGACCCGCTTGCCCCGCAGCTAATGTTTCCGCAAGTGGGGGACGTCGTAGGCTCCTCGTCGGGAGAGGACGTCCTCCCTCCCGGTAGGCAGGCAGGCGTCAGGGGCGGACCAATAGGCCCACTGTGCCGAACGCGTGCGACGCCCCGTACTGCTCGTCGCCCCGGAAGGTGGCGACGTAGCCGTTGGTCAGAGTGCCAGCGCTCGCCGTACCCAGGCGGAGGGGTCCGACGCACGCGGCTTCGCCCTCGGCGCGGGTGACGGCGCGGCAGATCTCGCTGCCATCGGGGGTCGTGAACTCCACACGCTTACCCCTGAGCGGCTTGCCGGTCTCGGCGTCGTACAGAAAGGCCCTAGCACCGATGGAGGGCGGGAAGAGGTTAGCGTTCGCGTTCTCGGTGACGAGGCGCGTCGCATGCGGTTCGCGGGAACCGTGCTCCCCGTGGGCCGAGGCGGCTTGCGTGCAGGACAGCACCGTCGCGGCGGCGAGGACCACGGTGCCGAACCAGGACCGTACGGACATAGAGTCTCCTTGAAAGGCGGGCTTCGGAGCTGAATGATCTGCTCCTCATGCCGTTCGCCCAACGGTGAGATGCGGCGGAGGTTACGGGGCGAACGAACCGGGCGGCGCGGCGTGCGGCAGGCCAACTACACGACGTCGCAGAGGGATTGACATGACCGATGCAGCAGGTGCCCGAGGATGTGCTCGAACAAGGGGATGCCGAGACCCCGGGTTTGCCCGGTCCCCGGCCTCGGTGCCGTACTGGACCGGCTGCGCGAGGGCGTGGCCGTCGGTCCGATCCGTGGGCCAGCCCTGACACACGCATTGCCACCCGTAGCAGCAGATCCCCGGTCAGCGAAACGGGCGATCCTCCGGATCATTGTCCTTCCCGCCGCCAGCTCCGTCTGTGGAAGGACTCCCTCGTGTGAAAGTAAATCCCGGCTTCGATGCGCAGGTGCCCTGGACCCTGACTGCCCGGTGTCGATCTCCGTCAGCTGCCTACTGGGGCTTGAAGGAACGGATCTGGTAGTCGCCCTGCAGGTTGCCGCCCGCTCCAGCGTGGGTGGATCCGACGCGGCCGTGGTAGTTGGTCTGGGTGTAGTACTGCACCCGGTGTCCCGTTCCATTCCATAGGGAGCGCACCTTCTGTCCCCTCCGGATGAAGGAACAGTCGTCGGCGGTGTTGGCCTTGCTCCTCTGCGACCACTGGCAACGGGTTCCCCCACCGTTCCAGCCGCTGTAGATGCAGAAGTATCCGGGGGTGCAGCGGTAGGACGCACGGGCAGGTGCCGAGGAGGCCTCGGTCGCGGTGGGTACAGCGCCGAAAACAGCGGCCAAAGCGACCACGGCGACGGCGAACGAGCGCATACGACCCATGGTGAAGCCTCCACTACGAGATGGCGATGTCACGCGGCCAGACAGCCGGGCAGGCGCACCCGAGTCCCGCAACGCGCGACCGAGCTACCCGGCAGGGAAGGTACGCATGCGAACAGAGAAGGCGAACCACCTGTGTGAGTGAACTACCCGCACAGTCAGGGCATTCTGCCCCTGATTGAGGCAAGAGGTCGGTTGACCGACCGAGAACTCCAACGACCCCGATTGCTCGCACTGAGCTGACAGGAACGCTCAGCCGGATCCGAGGAGCGACTTCAGGAAGGACACGTACTGACCCCCGGTATCGAACAGCCCGTAACGCGCTGGTTTTCCTTCGCCGACAAAACGATCCAGCGGTGAGACGACGGCGTCGTGTCCTGGCCTGTGCTTGTACTGAATCGACAGCCTCTGTGTCCTCACCTGCCTGACGCGGTGCTCGCAGGCCACGTACAGCCCGTTCGTCCACCGCTGGAGATAGTCGCCGAGGAAGACGAAAAGCGCATCCTGAACGGGAGGAACGCAAATCCACTCGCCCTCGGGACCCCTTACTTCCAGGCCCGACTCGTTTTGGGTCAGGATCGTGAAAATGGAAAGATCCACGTGCGGCGACATCGCGTAATCCACCGTGTTGCCGATTTCCTCGGCGTGCCCGACCCCGTAGTGGTTGAAGCCGAGCCTGTGCATCGGTGAGTTCATGGACGTGTCAAAATCTGCCTCTGGCAGGCCCAGGTCATCGGCACACGCCGAGAACACCCTGTCCCCCAGGTCCACCAAGCGCTTGAAGAGACATGCTCCTTGCACGAAAGGGGCGTGGTAGAAGTCGGCAGCTACGGGTGTGCCGAGTGAGCCCTGGGTGTTTCCGATGCGGTACTGTTCGCACGCCTCGGCACCGGCGTGCGCCGTGCTCTTCTCACGGCCCAGGCCGCGGTACCCCAGAAACTGGGACCGCTCACCGGCATTGTATTTGGTCTTCTCTGCGACGGGCAGACGATAGAACCGCCGTGTTTCTTCATACACAGCAGACAGCAAGTCAGCAGCGATCCCGTGATGGCGCAGAAAGAAGTACCCGCCGCTCCGGGATGCTGCGCCTATCTCAGCGGCCACTCTCGCCTTGTCTTCCATGCTCCAGTCCCTGCCACGGTTCGGCAAACACACAACCGGGATCACGGGATGCTTTGCCTCTGCCACTGGACCTCCCCTTCGCGTTCCTCTACCCCCTCTGCACGGTCCGGGAGCGAGGCCCCACACAATTCCGGCCTGGCCGTCTTCCCAGATGACAGTGAGGCATCGGACAGCTGCGCCGGTAGGGCGCGTATCAGCCAGACGGCATCGGCAACGAACTGGCGTGGTGGGCAATATGGTGGCGCGGCTGCTGGTCGTCGGCATGAGGGCCGGCCGTAATGTGCTCGCTCGATTCAGGAGGACTTTTTGCCCAGGCGCGCCTCACGTCTCTTGCAGACCGACGACTACCTGTTCTCCTTCATCGACCGGGCCCAGGGACAGGCGGCGCGGGGCGGTACGGCACCTGTGCCCCTGGGGGTGGGCGACTGTGATCTGCCGACTCCGCCGCACATCGTCGAGGCCATGCACGCGGCCGTCGGGGATCCTTCGACGCACCGGTATCCGCCGTACTCCGGCACGCAGGCGATGCGCGAGGCGGCCGCCGGACATCTCAGGCGCCGCTTCGGGCTCCGTGTTGATCCGGAGAGCGAGGTCCTGGCCACGCTGGGCAGCAAGGAGGCGATGGCGCACCTGACGATGGCCTACGCGGAGCCGGGCGACGTGGTGCTGGTGCCCGATCCGGCGTACCCGGTGTACGGGACGTGGGCGCGGTGGTGCGGGGCGGAGGTGGTATGCGTACCGCTGCGCGAGGAGAACGGATTCCTGCCTGACCTGGCGGCCATCCCGGCCGCCGTCGCGCGGCGGGCCAAGCTGTTCTGGGTCTGCTATCCCAACAACCCCACCGCCGCGCTGGCCACTTCGGATTTCTACGCCGAGCTGGCGAGGTTCGCTGTGCGGCATGACATCGTGGTGGCCTCCGACGCCGCGTACAGCGAGATCTACTACGACTGTGCGCCCCCGCCGTCGTTCTTGCAGGCGCCGGGGGCAATGGAGTGCGGCATCGAGTTCCATTCCTTGTCGAAGGCGTACAACATGCCGGGCTGGCGCGTGGGTTTCGCCGCCGGCAACGCCGACGTCGTGGACGCCTTGCGGACCGTGAAGACCCATACCGACTCAGGTACGTTCACCGCGATCCAGCACGCCGCCGTCGCCGCGTTCAACGACACCACCGGCTACCCGGAAAGCCTGCGCGCGGTGTACCGCGAGCGGATGCACCTGCTCTGCGACGGGCTGGAGTGGGCCGGCCTGCAGGTGCTGAGACCCCGGGCCACCTTCTACTGCCTCATCCGCTGCCCCGCCGGCACGGACAGCGAAGGCCTCGCCAAGAAGCTGCTGGAGGAGGCCCGCGTGCTCACCATTCCCGGGAGCGGCTTCGGCCCCGGCGGCGAGGGATACGTCCGCCTCACGGCCTGTGCCGGAACCGACCTGATCCACGAGGCCGTACGACGAATCACCGCCGTTTCTTGGTGACGCCTGGATCCCGCTCGCAGAGCGAGACGCCACAGGGGACAGCGCACATCGCGGCCGGCGTCTGGTCGCCTGGTCCGGGTGAGCAGAGGACATTCCTGTCAGGGTGTTCACGCAGGGCGTGCGTGGACACCGCGGTGGGTAAGTACGAGAGCCGGTGCCGGTGGGATCGCGGCCATTACGGTTCACCTACCGGGAGGTGTCCGCGGCCCCCGCCGGCAGCCACCGATCATACCGGCGGCAACGAGACCCGACCGCGCGAACGAAGCCGGAGAACCGTGATGACCCAGCCGATTCCCGCGTCTGAGGCCAGCCGTCCAGCGGTGACGGGCAAAGTCCCCGACGATCTGCTGCGCGTGAGCGACCTTGCCCCCCAGACTCTGGTGGAGCTGCTGGATCTGGCGGTGGGCATGAAGCAGGAGCCGCTGGGGTGGGAGCGCGATCTGCGCGGGGGCGCCATCGGGTGCGTCTTCGAGAAGCCCTCCACGCGGACGCGCGTGTCCCTGGCTGTGGCCGCTCATCGCCTGGGCATGGCGGCCATCGTGCTGAACCGCGGGGAACTGCAGCTCGGTCATGGCGAGAGCGTTGGCGACACCGTCCGTGTCCTGTCGTCCTATCTCGACGCGATCACGGTGCGCACCTTCGACCATGCGGTGGTGGAGCAGATGGCCGACGCGGCGTCGGTGCCGGTCATCAACGCCTTGTCCAACACCCACCACCCCTGCCAGTCCCTGGCGGACCTCCTCACGCTGCGCGAGCACTTCGGCACCCTGGCCGGGATGACCGCGGCCTTCATCGGGGACGGCACGAGCAATACGTGCAACTCGTTCCTCGCAGCGTGCGCGGCGTCCGGCATGCACCTCACCATCGCCGCCCCGCCCGGCTACGAAACGGACGAGGACATCCTCGAGGAGGCCCGTTCACTGATGGCGCAGACCGGCGGTTCCGTGTCGCTCACCACCGAGCCCATCGAGGCCGTCGGCGCCGCGCAGGCCGTCTACGCCGAGGTATGGGTCCCCATGGACAAAGGTCACGAACGCGAGGAGCGGACCGAACGCCTGGCCGCCTACCGGGTCGACGACGCCCTGCTCGCCCATGCTCCCCGCGAGGCGGTGGCCATGCACTGCCTGCCCGCCACCCGCGGGCAGGAGATCACCTCGGAAGTGCTCGACGGCCCCCGGTCCCTCGTGTGGCGGCAGGCGCAAAACCGGCTCCCCACCGCCCAGGCGGTCCTTCACACCTTCATCACCACAGCCCGCCGATGCACAGCCTGACCGCCGAGACGGCCGCGGTCGCCGCGCTCAGGCCCAGACCCGGCGCCGGCGCCAGCCCGGCTCGACTTCCTTGTTTCAGACAGGCGCAGAGCGGCCTGGGATCACGGCATCGTCGGTGCTGCTGCCGAAGGTGGAGTTGTTCCAGAGCCTGTGGGAGCCTCGGCCGGGCTCTGGCAGGCCTGCGGGTAGTGGCGCGCCATGAACTCCGCGGTGATCTCCATCTGCCGGAGCATGCCCTCGGTCTGCTCCTGCGTTGCCCGGGTGCTGTGGCCGGCCAGGGCGCTGCTGCCGGTCTTGAGGTAGACCGGGGAGGCGACCCGGACGAACTCCGGTGCCTCGTACGTCCGGATGAAACCGCCCGACGTCTTCGTGTTGTCCACGTGCACGTCCAGCGGGATCCGCACGGACTGCCGCAGCGCTGCGATGATCGGAAGTGTCAGATCGCGTACCGGGTTGAGGCTGTCGGCCCCGAGGCGCTCCAGCACCTGGGCCGATGCGCCATTGCCGAGCCCGCAGTGCGCGGAGATCTTCAGATGGGTGTCCGCCGGGATCTTCCCCGCGGCCCGCAGCCGGGACAGGACCGACAGCAGGCCCTCGTCGTGCAGGATGAAACCGCGTACCCCCGCCTCGACCGCCCGCTGGACGTCCTCCAGTGCGCGGACGAGTTGCTCCTGGCCGCGCAGCCGGTAGCCGATCCGCACTCCCTCCTGGGTCTGCACCGTCGCACCGATGTCGTAGATGGCGCGTGGGCCCACCGACATGAGGATCTGCGCCCCGTGCTCACGGCCGAGGGCGACATAGTCGCAGATCTCGCCGAGGGTGTGCCGGCTCAGGCCGAAGGTCTCGGTGACCCGGTTGATGGTGAATCCGCGCTTCGCGCTCTCGCACAGCAGGGTCTCCACGGCCTGCACGGTGTTGACCGTCGGGGCCTCGAACCTCCAGTGGCGACCGTCCGCGAACGTCCCACCCGACACCAACGTGTTGGTGTCGGGATCCCGGTCGGGCACCCCCAGCTCGCGCAGCCACTCCCGGCTCTGCTCGAAGAACATCCCCACGCCCAGCCCTCCTAGGAGACCGAAAGATCGTGCTGAAGGCTGACCGTAGGCCGGGCAGCCCCTTACAGCTCTGATGGCTCTGTCGGCGGCCCGGCCCACCGCTCGTCCCAGAGGCAGGAACGGGTCCGCTGCCGTGCCGTCGTCGTGGTCGACCTCGCCGCCAGCCAGACAGAGCTTTCCGTTCGCCAACGGGCTGTACACGCCATGGCCGTTGAAGTGGTGGACCACGAACCACGTCCCGCCAGTGACGGTGCCGGTCCACTCGTACACACGCATGCCTTCGAAAGTGTCGTGCCAGTTCTGCGGCTTGGGCGGGAGCGAGGAACAGGCATAGTCGCGCCCGGCCAACGGATGGTCGTCGGGCGAGGGGTAACTCTGAGGGACGGGCTGAAGGTGTAGTGGATGCGCCCGATACAGGTCCCGCTCGCCGGGCCTGCCGCGGGTCCAGCCGCGGAGACGGGCTCGGCCAGGCCGAGCACCAGAAGCAGGGGGACGACGCCGACGGCTACCACTGCGGGGGTGCGTTGACGCATACCGCGGTGATCCTTTCGGGGCGGGATCTTGGTATCGCTTGCGCTGCACAGTCTCCACGAGGGCGGTGGCCTGCACCACCGGCCCCGGACGGCGCGTGGAGTGGACCACCAGCGCACGGGCGGGCACGACAGCTCAACTCCCGGGCGAGCGCGGCATAGGAACACCGCAGACGTCTTCGCTCGCTGAGCGCAGAGGGGATTAAGGTCCTCCAGCGGATCGGCCCCCGCCCACCACGCGGCAGGCAGCACGGCCGTGCGGCGGGGCCTTCCCGAACCGCCGCCCGCCGACGTCGTCCGCGAGGAACTGGGCGACTTCACCGTCGCCACCCCGCACTCGATGAACGGCTACTCGAGGGCAAAATCCCGCACTGGATCGCCAAGTACGGCAGCTGCGACATCCGCGAGAAGAGCCTGCCCGTGACAGCGTCCCTCGAAGTCGATCTCGCCACCAACTGGACCCGCGGAAGCCGTGTAAGCCGCCTGGCCATGGGAAGGACCAAGGTTCCCGAGCGCGTATCTCCGCCCACCTACGCCCAAGGACCGCCGATGCTTCCCGAGTTCCCCTCCCACGCATCCACCCCCCTCGCAGATGAGCTGGAACAGAGATTGGGGCTGCCCTCACAGTTCGAAGCCGACCGTTTCGACGTGGAGCGTGTCGCCGGCATAGCGGTCCTTGCGGCGGCTCACTCCGATGGCTACGCGGCCACCGCGCATCTCCTCGGACTGCTGGCTGCGCTCCCCGCCCCCACCGACGCGGGAGAACGCTTCTGGTCGAACCTGTGGAGATCCTCGGGCACCGCCTACCTGCTGCCGACCAATATCAAGGACCTGGTGCTGCGTTCGCTGGCCGGAGAGGGAACCGGTCTGGCCGGACAGATCCTCTCGGCCGTAGACGAGATGACGCCTCCCCAGCGCGTTGCGGCCGCAGAGGTGATCGGCCAGGCGCTCGCCGAGTCCGACCACCTCCCTGATCTCAAGACACAGGTCATCGGCGAACTTTGGCTCCGGGACCTGGAACTCACCGCCTGGCGCGTCCTTCACGCGGACCACAAGTCGCCTGATGCGGCCGGACGTGACGCCTTCATCGAAGCATGGACGAGTGTCTGACCCCGGCCGAGGTGGCACACACAAGCATCCCAATAATGGGGGCGTTCGAGCATTGACCTGTGATCGAACGAATCCGGGCACGACTCGGACGGTGGTGGTGGGAGGCATCGGCCAGTTGGTCCTTGCCGTGAGGACGGGTTCGTAAGGGCACGGCTGCCACCCGTGCGCGCACGGGTCGCCGCACTGTCCTGGTTCCTGAGCAGCGACGGACACTGTGCTGACCTGCGCACGGGGGGCCGGTGACGCCGCCTACGCCCCGTACCTCCCACCCTCGCCGCCGAAGGCGTGGTCACGGTGGTGGCGATCGTCGACGCTGACACCGGCGCCCTCGCCGAGGCCCCCGACTTCCTGGCCCGGGGCTTCGTACACGACGACGCCACTTCGAGCCGGTCATCCCCGTCATCGAGAAGACCCTGGCCACCGCGGCCGAGGAAGGCGTCGGGAACGCCCGCCAACTCGAACAGCTCCTCGCCCGCGCCGTGGCGAACTGGGCGTACCGCACCCACCGCCGCCAGCCCCTCATTCTCCCCGTCATCATCGACGCCTGAGCCACACCCGGGCAGGCGTCCGGGGCGGACGCCGATGTGCACGAGGTAAAACCCGCAGCGCCTTCAGCAGCTGACCTGCCGCCCGAGCAGCAATATGACGGCCACGGGATCAGCAGATTCTCCCGTCCACACACCTTGTGACGTCTTTCCCATGACGTCGCACGTGGCGTGCGTGGCTATTTTGGAGCCTGCGACAAAGGGGCTTTGAACTGCGCTTTCTTCTAATTCCGCAGGTGCATCCAGGTCCGCTCGACCTGTTTCCGAAGTGCATCACGCCGAGAGCTTGCTGTGTCTTGACGCTTGTTCCGACGGTGTGTCGGACAGGACAGATCGGTGCGGGGCGTGGCCGCGTACGGCAGGGCCGTCCAGGCGAGCGGCTCGTCCACATGCCGTTTGTCTGGGTCAAGCGTGGTCGAGTGGCTCCGAAATGTCGGCACAGGCGCCTGTGACGCGCCTGTCGAGCGCGGCGCGCACTGTGGGGAACACGGGGAGCAGCGTGTCGAGGCCGAGGAGGCGCCACACCTGCTGGTAATGGTCGCTGAGGGCGGCGAGGCGCAGGGTGCCCGCATGGTTGTCGAGCGCGCACGACAGCGTGATGATCATGCTGACGCCCGAGGAGTCGAGGTACTGCACGTCGGAGGCGTCGAGCACGAGGGTGCCGCAGCCTTCCTTGATCAGGTCTTCGCACCGGGCGCCGATGTCGGAAGCGTTGCCGTAGTCCACCTCGGTCGGCAGCCGCACAACCGTCGTGTCCGCGTGCCGTACCAGCACTCTCAGCATCCAGAACCGACTCCCATCCAGATCGCTTACGCCTGTGCTACCGGCGCCTTTCTGCTTGTCGCCGCCCGGCGACACCACCGCGCCTACCCTGGGGCGACGCCGGTCACGCGTGCCTTTCAGCGCTGGGGGCGGTCAGCGGACCGTTGGCACCGGCGGGCTCAGCCGGGCAGCTCGGTGTGCAGGCGGATCGTGGTCCCTTCGTCCGGTGTGGATCGGATCTCGACAAGGTCGCAGAGCTGGTGGACGAGCCACAGCCCGCGTCCACCCACCTGCCTCGCGGTCGGCATCGTGCGTCCGGCCAGTGGGTCCTCCAGGTAGCCGGCGTCGCGGAACTCGCAGACGAGCCGTCGTTCCTCGCTCCAGGTGCGCAGCACGCCTTGTCCGCCGCCGTGGCGGATGCTGTTGGTGGCCACCTCGGTCGCGGCCAGGTGCAGTTCGCGCAGGCGCTGACCGGTCAAACCGTGCTGTTCGGCGCAGGCAGCGATCTTCTCTCGGAGTGCGGGCAGGTCGCCGCTGGTGTAGCGGAACTCGTCGTACGGGTCGCAGGGGTCGGCGAGGGCAGCGAAGTTATACGCTGCGTGCGCGTCGTAGTCCTCGGACAGCACCGTCCGGCCGTCTCTGCGGATCTGGGGGTGGCAGCGTGCCATGTCGGTCAGGGCGGCCTGGTCGCGTGCGACGTCGTAGGGGCACAGCAGCCACCAGGCGGGGCCCTGGGCGAACGCCCTGTTGAGCAGCCACTCGTGGTAGCGCAGTTCCTCGGCCTCGGCTGTACTGCGGACCTGGTCCCAGGGGGATTCGCCGATGCCGCGGACGGGGCGCCCCTCCGAGACGTGTTCCTTGATCCATTCTTGCCAGGCAGCGATGAGCCGCCCCGGATGACGCGCCACCCGGCTGGTGTCGACGTAGCGCACGGTGTCGTTCTCACGGATCTCCGCACGCAGCAAGGACGCCTTTTCCTGCGGCACGGCCACGACGACGGCCTCGTCACCTTCGAGCGCTTCCTGGATGAAACCCACAGCGCCCGCGACGAACTCATCGCTGCCCGAGTACGGATACAACTCGTGCCGGTATCCGGTGCCTTCGAGGCGAGTGGACGAAGAGGAGGTCACGGCGCCATCACCACCGGAACGTCGGGGACTGCGAAGCCGGACAGCTTCCAGGCGAGCCGCACGGTCTCGTTGGTGCCTTCCAGGACGACCCTGCGATCCGGAAGGTGCCTGGCGGCATCGGCCAGCGCGCTCATCCCGGCGGCATCAAAGAACTCCAGGGTCTGACAGAGCAGACGCACCGTCGGCGTATGAGCGAGGAGGGTGCACAGGATGGTGCCGAAGGCCACCGCGCCGTCGCTGTCGACGGTCCCGGTCACCGTCCAGCCTTCCTGCTCGGTTCGGTACACCCGGAACGCGGGTGAGACCGGACGGCTGCCCAGATGATGCGGATGCACACAACTGATCTGCTGCAGAGCCGGCGGGTCCCAGTCGGCACCGCTGTAGGCGCAGAGCACCATGGCTCCGGTGTCGGCGGCGAACTCCTCAAGATCGAGCTCGCTGCGCAGCCACTCCCCGTTCCGGTCCGCGCGAGGGCCCGTCACGACGTGGTGCAGCACCCGGAGGGAGCGGAACCCCTCCCGGTCCGCCGTGGCCGCCTCCCGACGCACCGCGGAGAGAAGAGAACCCTGCAACCGGGCAGGGTCGAGTACAAGCGGTGCGAAATCGCTCTCCGCCCGCGGGGCGGGACCGACGATCACGACCTTGTCCCCGTGCAACGCACCGTCCGCGACGAAAGCCCGGCTGCGGCCGATGACGTCGTCGGCAGGACCCAGCAGGTGGCAGACATGATCGCCGGTGTCGACCTCGTCCAGGGTTGGCAGTACGCGCGGCGTCCTCACTACTCCTCCCTCGCTCCTCCCTCACTCTACTGCTCCCGTAACCGGCACTCTCGGGCCAGTCTCCATCAGGCTGGGCCGAACCGAAGTAGCCCTGATGTTCCCCCCGCCGGTCCTGCGTCAGCGGCTCGGGCCGGAGTCGTCGTCATGGGGAGAACGCCGTGGTCTCCTGCCGCCTGGAGCGGAGTCCTCCTCTTGCCCTCCCAACAGCTCGAGGAGCGCGGCGTCCGCCCTCTTCTGGTCTTCCTTCGTCAGCTCGACCGGCGCGTTGTCGTAGACGGTGTAGCGATCCGGATCGGTGATGTTGGCGGCCCGCAGGGTGAACGTCAGCAGGCGGCGCCATCCCTTGCGGTGGCCGACCCTTGCCTGCAGCTGGACCTTGTAGTCACGGGCTTCCGGCAGGAACCCGGAGAAGGGTGCCTCGAACTCGATGAAGAGTTGCTGCGCCTCTCTGCCGGGCACGACGAATCCGGCCGGCAGCTTCGCGTCCTCGTCCGGCCCCGGCTGGAGGCGAGAGGGTGAGGACACCCACAGCAGTGGCAGGTGAGAGGCGGGCTCGTCAGGGAAGGTCAGGATGAGGTCCTGTACGACGATCGGCTTGGCGCCGGTGTTGTGAAGGACGAGCGGGAGCCGAAGGCGGGCGGTGGACGAGTGGATGATCGCTGCGAAGGAATGAGGCTCCCACGTCTTCAAGCGCCCCTGTCTGGCGTTGAGCCACCAGAACGACGCGACGGTGAAGAGCAGTGCGCAGACCGATACCACACCGGCGCCTGTGAGTGATGAGGGCGCGGCCTGATCGGTCGCGGTCATCAGCGGAGCCACAGATTCAGTCTGCCAGCCTCGGTGTGGGCTCGCTAACAGGACCCAGGACCCAGGAGCCTGAGCCGCCGGCGCACAGCAGCCGGCAAGCGGGACCGTCTGCGTGCCGCAGGCGGCCGGTGCAGTCCTCAGTCCGGCCCCTCCGGGTTCTGGCCGGCCTGCCGGCCGTGAGGGCAGTGGTGGCGAGGGAGCGGTGGCCGGCGGGCCGGGCCCGGTCAGGTGGCCGACAGCGGTCGGTTCCCGTGCGGGTGCAGGCGGTCGGTGAGGAAGGCGAGGATCTCGTCGCGGGCCCGGACTGTGGGGTGGCCGGCCTCGTCGACGAGATGGGCGGTGACGACGCTGTGCGGGGTACCGACCAGGTCGGCGAAGAACGGCGGCGGAGCCGGGTTGGCGGCGCTGTCCGGGAGGACGCGTCCGTCGAAGGCGTCGCCGAGCAGCGCGCGGTAGGCGGCGAAGCGCTGCCCTGTGCACCAGCGGTCACCTTCGAAGCGGTAGGCGAGGACGGTGAGTCCGTCGCGGTCGAGCCGGTCGCGCACCGCGCGCGCGTCCGCCGCGTCGAGTTCGAGGCCGCCGGGGTCGTCGAGCGGCAGCGACGGGTGGTTGACGACCGGGGCGATCACCGCCGGCTCCAGGGCCATGGTGAGGGCGAAGTTGCCGGTGAAGCACAGGCCGATCGCCCCCACTCCCGGACCACCGCACGCGCTGTGGGCCTGGCGCGCCAGGCCGCGCAGCCAGACCGTCACCGGGCTGGTGCCGCCTCCGGCGAAGGCGCGGAACTCCGCGCTGACACAGGCGCGGCGGACGACCTCCCGGCCCCCCTCGACCGTGGGGAAGGCGCCGTCCGTCCCGAACAGGGAGGGCACATGGACGGTGAAGCCCGCGTCCCGCACCCAGCGCGCGAGCCGCAGGACGTCGGGACTGATGCCCGGCATCTCGGGCAGCACCACGACCGCGGGCCCCGCCCCGGCCACGTACACCGTCTTCGCCACCCCCTCCACGGTCATGCTCCGGCGGGTGAAGTCGGTGATCGGATCGCTGTCGCTCATGGGGCCAGCCTGGTCCCGGGGCCTGCCGCCGGGTGAGGGGCGGGATCGCCAAGGCCGGGGGTAATCTCGCCACACGCGCGGGAGGCGAGCGGGGCGCGGTCGGGGACCGGGCCCGGGGACAGGGGGTACGCAAGCGATGGCGGAGGCGGCGCGACAGACGCAGGACGGGGCGGGTGCGGGCGCCGGACCGGGTGCGCTGCGGGTCGGGGTCCTGGCGTACCCGGACTGCTTCGCGTCCGAAGTGTTCGGGGTTCCCGACCTGTTGACGATGGCCGGGCACGTCGCCGGACCGGACGCGCCCGGCTACCGGGTGTCGGTCGTCTCGCCCCGCCGCCGGGTCACCGCCTCGGGCGGCGCGAGCCTGGACGTGCGTCCCCTGCACGAGGTCGACGTCCTCGTGGTCCCCGGCTTCGAACTGCGGCCGGATTCGGACCTCGACGCGCGGTTCGCCCGGCTCGCCCCCGAGATCGCGGCGATCCGGGCGCAGGCCGCCGCCGGCACCGCGGTCGTCTCCCTCTGCGTCGGCGCGTTCCTGCTCGCCGAGGCCGGGCTCCTCGACCGGCGTCGGGCCACCACCTCCTGGCTTTACGCCGGCGAGCTGGCCAGGCGCTGCCCGGACGCCGACGTACGGCCCGAACACCTGGTCGTCACCGACACGGGGGTGACGACCACAGCCGCCTTCAGCGCCATGTACGACTTCGCGCTGGACCTGATCCGCCGGCACAACGGCGCCCGGGTGGCCCGCACCACCGCCCGGTTGACGCTCGTCGACGACGCGCGGACCTCTCAGGCCCCGTACGTCGACCAGCGGCTCCTCCCCCAGCCCGGCCGGGAGTTCTCCCAACAGGTCATGCGACGACTCGACCAGAACCTCGCCGAGCGGTACGACCTCGCCGCACTCGCGGACGCCTTCCGGGTCAGCACCCGCACCCTGCTGCGCCGCTTCGCCGAGGAGACCGGACGCAGCCCGCTGGCCCATCTGCAGGACTCGCGGGTCCGGCGCGCCCGCCATCTTCTGGAGACCACCGACCGCACGGTCGCCTCCGTCGCCGCGGCCGTCGGCTACCAGGACCCCGGCACCTTCGCCGCCCTCTTCGCCCGCCGCACCGGCCATCGGCCGAGCGCCTACCGGACCGCCTTCCGCCGCACGGCCCGGGCGTCCGCCCCGGACGGCGGCGCCTAGGCGCGGAGGGCCCGCCCGGTTCGGCCGTGGCAGACCGTCCGCGGACGGTTCGCTCGCCGGGCCGCCGACGGCACCTTCGAGCGCCTCTGCTGCGCCCGCGCCTTCCGGATCGGCAAGGCGCTCCCTGGCGGCCGTGCAGCAGGGATGCGCGGTCCGGCTGTCGGCCAGAACCGGTCAGTTTTCGAGAAGCGTCGGCCACCCGGCCGCCCCTACCGTCGAAGGCATGAACTCCATCGATGCCATCGTCCTGGAGGTGGCCGACCTCACGGCCGCCACCCGCTTCTACTCCACCGTCCTCGGACCGGACTCCCCGCACGTGCGCCTGCGCCCGTCCGGGGACCCTACGACCGGCTTCCGCGGCTTCACGCTGTCGCTGGTGGTGTCCCAGCCGGGCAACGTCGACGCCCTCATCGATGCCGCCGTCGACGCGGGTGCCACCCCCCTCAAGGCCGCCTCGAAGTCGCTGTGGGGGTACGGAGGGGTCGTCCAGGCCCCGGACGGCACCATTGTGAAGATCGCGACGTCGGCCAAGAAGGACACCGGCCCGGTCACCCGGGAATTCGACGAGTTCGTGCTCCTGCTGGGTGTCGAGGACGTGAAGGCCAGCAAGCGGTTCTACGCCGATCGGGGCCTGAGCGTGGGTAAGAGCTTCGGCGGCAAGTACGTCGAGTTCGCCACGGACTCGGGCCACGTCAAGCTCGCTCTGTACAAGCGCCGCGCTCTGGCGAAGGACGTGGGCGTTTCCGCCGAGGGCACCGGATCGCACCGGCTCGTGCTCTCCGGCGCTGCCGGCCCCTGCAGCGATCCGGACGATTTCGTCTGGGAGGCCGCCGTCCCGCTGACCGCTGCGGCTTGAGCCGAGGCCGGTGCCCGCCGCTCGGGACGGGTGGCACACTCGACCGTCACGCTGCCGTTCGCCGCGGCAAGGACATCGTTTGTCCGCATCCACGAGCAGGCGATCCCGGCGCCCGGGACAGCTCGCTGGGTGGTCTCCTCCTGTGGCCGCACTCGCTGCCCTGGCCGCACCGCGACGACGACCACGGTCAAGTCACCCGGTGTCAAGAACCCGCCGCCGGTCGGCTATGACCGGAGTGCGCGGGCCACGCTGTCGATGACGGCGCTGTCCATGGGCGCCGTTCCGGTGAGGGTGCCGGCCAGCGCGCGGGCCAGGACCGTCGCGGCGCTGATCCGGGTGTCTTCCTGCTCGTCGCCGGTGACCTTTCCGATCACGGCGTCGCGCACGGACGTGGAGATGTCCAGCCCCCCGAACTGTTCGGGGAAGGACAGCATCATCAGGCACACCCCCACGTTGGCGGCCAGGATCGACTGGCCTGCCAGTTCGGGGGGCATGCGCAGTCGTCCGGCATCGCCACAGCGCTGCAGCGCCGCCAGGAGCAACGCTTGCGCTTCCTTGATCGCCTGCGGTTTGGGCTCCCCCGTCGGTGTGAACATCAGCCGGTACAGGTGCGGGTTGGCCAGGGCGAACGTGACATGGCTGTCCCAGGCCGTACGCAGGTCCGCCACCGGGTCAGCGGTGCGCGGATTGCGCCTCTTGTGGGCCAGGAAGCGTTCGAAGCCGATGTCGGCCACCGCGACGAGCAGCCCTTGCTTGTCCCCGAACTGGCGGTAGATCTCAGGGCCGCCGACCTTGGCCCGTTCGCAGATGGCACGGGTCGAGATCGCCAGCGCGTCCTTGCCGGCGAGGAGTTCCGTGGTCGCTTCCAGGATGCGCTCGCGTGCCGTGGTCATGCGTTCATGCTAACAGCTGAGGCAATCACCGCTTACAGCATCTGAGCTGGGAATATCACGCCGGAGGTCTGGGGAAACACCGAACCTTGATAGCTTCGCTTACGAACTGTGTTAGCGTCGTCAACGTCTGGGGGCAGCACCCGCCGGTCCGCCGGGGCGTGCACTCCTCACTGCATGGCGCGACAACCAGTCCGAATCTCTAAGGTGGTTCCCCATGGGTACGACGACCCTGCGCGAGCTGAACGGCTTCGACGAGACGCCCGCTTCACTGGCCGACGCCACGGTGATCCTGATCGACTACCAGAACACCTACACCGGCGGCGTCATGGAGCTGGACGGCTACGCCGAGGCCATCGCCGAGGGCAAGAAGCTCCTCGCCGCCGCCCGCGAGGCGGGCGCCCCGGTCATCCACGTCCAGGAGGCGGGCTACGACACCAACTCCGAGGGCGGCCGGATCCACCCGGACGTCGCCCCGATCGAGGGTGAGGCGGTTGTCGTCAAGAGCGTCCCCAACGCCTACCACAACACCGACCTCGGCGAGCTCGTCGAGAAGACCGGCCGCAAGGACGTCATCCTCGCCGGGTTCATGACCAACATGTGCGTACTGTTCACCGCCCAGGGCGCATTCCTGCGGGGCGACCGTCCGACCGTCGTCGCCAGCGCCTGCGCGACGCGCTCCCTTCCCACGGCGAAGGCGGCCGGCACCACGCTGAGCGCCCAGCAGATCCACGACGGCGCCCTGGCGACGATCACGGAACTCTACGGCGTGGTGGCACCCTCCGTTTCTGACCTGAAGTAAGGCGCCGGCCTTACGGCCGCGCCGCTCAAGGGCGCTCGGGCTCCGGCCCGGGCGCCCTTTTTCGCGCCTAATTCCGAAACGCTCCGTTCCGGTTTATTTGTTCGCACAGCACGTATGTGAGAGCACTGTGCCATCTTCCGTTGTTTTCTTGCCAGTTGGGGCAGTAGCGTCCTTTGCGTTGGGCGCGATTCACAAGAAAAGGCACCCTTCCGGGGGAAAGGCACACAGTGACATCTCGAAGATCCTTCGTCGGCGGCGCGACCGCCGTCGGGGCGACAGCACTCCTGACCAATCTCTCCTCATCCCCGGCTTCCGCCGCACCGGTCGCGGGTGCGGTTTCCGTCACCGACGCGCGGGCGAAGATCCTCGCCGTCAACGCGGGTATGCGTACGCGGTACAAAGCCCTCAAGGACGAACTGCAAAAGCACCTCGCGCCGGTCATCGTCGTCGCCAACGGCCCTGAGGGCGGTACCTACTGGCTCGTGGAAAACGGCCAGGTCATCGAGCAGGTCTACCCGGTCGACCAGATCTTCCAGCTCGCCAAGTCCATCGCCCACGTCCCGCTGGGCACGTTCTCCGTCATCGCCCCCTACCTCAACAAGCGCGTCCCGGACTGGCACCAGAAAGCCGGGGACATGGACGCCCACGACCTCGAGATGGTGTCCTTCAACGGCCCCGGCTCCGAGGACTGGGTGGAACCCCTGCGCCAGTGGGGCGACGTACTCGCCGCGGGCCGCGCCGTGCTGGAGGACGCCGACCTGCCGGACAAGCTCGTCAAATCGAACGCGCACATCCTCGACGGCGCCTCGGAGTTCATAGCGGAGGCGGTGCGGACGCGGTCGTTCTCGATGAAGAAGTTCGAGGACTTCACCGGCGCCGTGTACGGCGACATCCGCACCAACATGTACTTCGCCGCCAAAGCCCAGATCGACGGTGTCACCGCCCTTCTCACCCGCTGGAAGAACCAGCTGGGCGCCGCGAAGTGGCATGACCTGTACACGTTGGTGTACTCGATGTGGACGACGTCGGTCCTGAACCAGAACACCATCATCATCCGTCACTTCATGGACGCCGACCGCGTCGGCACCCACCTGATCGACATCGTCTGCGACCAGCTTCCCGTCACCGACCCGATCGGTGTCGGGCTGGAGAACCTCGCCCGGATCGTCCAGGACAACATCGCGGCGGAGATGGTCTTCTCCGCCGACCAGAAGGTGGCCAACGCGCTCAAGGGCCGCGAAGACCTGCTGTCGCAGGAACTCCTCGGCCTTCTCGGGGACGACGCGTCCACATTCGGTACGCCTGGAGTGGCACTGACCTGCCCGGTCCAGCACTGACCCGCACCACATCGACCACTGATACCCACGGCTGACGCCACGAGCGGCTCTCCTTCGCACACCAGGGGGAGCCGCTTCACCTTTTCCACGGGGGAATTCACTTCATGCACACCACGCGTACCCGCCCGCTTCAGGCGCGGTACCTCATCGGACTCATGCTGCTCGCGGTGAATCTGCGGGCCGCGATCACCTGCGTGGGGCCCGTTCTCGAACCGCTGCGCAGCAGTTACCACCTCTCGTCGGCCGCCACCAGCGTGCTGACCGCGTTGCCCATCGTCTGCCTCGGCGTCTTCGCCGCCGTCGCCCCACCGCTCGGCGCACGTTTCGGGTCGGAGAAGACCATCACCGCCGCGCTGCTCCTCGTCTTCCTCGGTGTCCTGGTTCGCTCCGTCGCCGCCCCGGCCGCGCTGTTCGCCGGGACGATCCTGACCGGTGCCGGAATCGCCACCGGAAACGTCCTCGTCCCCGCTGTCGTCAAACAGCGCTTTCCCGGCCGGATCGGGTCTCTGACCGGACTGGTGATGATGCTGATGGCCGTCTCCGGCGCCGTGGCCGCCGCCGCTGCTCTCCCCCTGGACCACGCCGGCGGGCTGAGCGCCGTCCTTGCCGTCTGGGCCGTCCCCGCCGCCCTCGCCACCGCCGTCTGGGGATCTCTCGCTCGCACGAACACGCGACGACCCCCGCCGTCCCCCGCGGCAGCGGTACGTGCCCAGGGGGCCCGGCTGTCGCGTTCACCGCTGGCGTGGGCGGTGGCGGCGTTCCTCGGGATCGTGTCGCTGCTGTTCTACACGCTCACGGCATGGCTGCCCGAGATCATGCAGGGCCAAGGGTTTTCAGCGGCGGAATCCGGGACGATGCTCTCCGTCCTGCTGACTCTCGGTATCCCCTTCGGGCTCGCCGTTCCCGCGACCGCCGCCCGTCTGTCCGATCAACGGGGCCTCGTCGCCGCCGTGGTGGGCGCGAAAGTCGCCGGCCTGGCCGGGATCTTCCTCGTCCCCCAGGCCGGCTGGCTGTGGATGGTCATCCTCGGTTTCGCCACCGGCGGCGCCTTCCCCCTCGCCATGACGCTGATCTCCCTGCGCACCCCGGACCCCATCACCGCTGCGCGGCTGTCCGGCATGGCCCAGACCTGTGGATATCTCCTCGCGGCCACCGGCCCCCTCGGTGTCGGCCTGCTCCATACCCTCACCGGCGGATGGAACATCCCGCTTCTTCTCCTGCTGCTCCTCGTCGTGCCCGAGACAGTGGCCGGACTCGCCGCCGCCCGCCCCGGTTTCGTGGTTCCCCGCAGCAAGGTCTCCGACGCTCCGGTCCGCGAGCCTGCCTGACAGCCTGGATCGGCAACGGGAGGCACCCCCATTCCTTCCGCCGCTGAGGTGCTAGCGATCCGCGTCCGCCCCCGACGTCTCGGCGGCGGCCTGGACGAGGTTCTGCTCCAGGCGTTCCAGAGTGAGCAGGGTCGCGGTGCGCTCCTCGTCCGAGAGACCCGCCGTCGAGATGTCCTCGAGCTGGCTCCAGACGCGCTCGACCTCGCGGCGCAGGGCATGGCTGGCAACCGTGGGTTCGATGAGTGAGGCGCGTCGGTCGGTGGGCGAGGGGCGGCGGCGGACGAAGCCGGACTGCTCCAGCCGCCGGACGGTCCTCGTCATGGTGGCGGCGTCGGAATCCATCAGCCGCACCAGGTCTGCCTGGCGCTGGGGACCGAGCTCCCACAGGTGCATCATGACCAGCTCCTGGCCCGGATGCAGACCGATCCGGCGCAGCAGCTGCCCCGCGAACATGCGGTGCAGGCGGGCCAGGCGGAAGATCGCGTGACTGACCGGACCCCCGCTTGCCGCACCCGGCACCGGGACCGTGGCCGTCTGCTCCGCCTCCACGAGACCCTGCTCGGCCTCGGGTCCGGGCTGTGTCATCTCGGCCAGGGCTACCCCGACACCCCTGGTCTGCACACGCACGGGCAGGTGCGGGCGTGGCGGACGGTGACGGACGCCGTGCACCGCGAGGGCGGCGTGATCTTCGCCCAACTGATGCACACCGGCCGTGTCGGCCACCCGAGCCTGCTGCCCGACGGTCTCGTTCCGGTGGCGCCGTCCGCGGTGGCCGCCAAGGGCCAGGTCTACACCCACGAGGGGCCGAAGGACTTCGTGACGCCGAGGGAGCTGAGCGATTTGGAGATCCGGGAGACGATCGCCGAATTCGCCACCGCGGCCCGCAACGCGGTCGAGGCCGGGTTCGACGGCGTGGAGATCCATGGCGCCAACGGCTATCTGATCCACCAGTTCCTCGCGCCCGACACCAACCGGCGCACCGACGCCTGGGGGGCCGGTACCGAGGGCCGGATCCGGTTCGCCGTCGAGGTCGTCACGGCCGTGGCCGAGGCGATCGGCAGCCACCGGGTCGGTCTGCGGATCTCGCCCGGAAACCCGTACAACGACATGTCCGAGGACGACCCGGGCGAGGTCTACACCACGCTGCTGGACCGACTCTCCGGTCTAGAGCTCGCCTACCTGCACCTGCTGGAGGGTCCGGACCGCGACCTGACCGCGTCGCTGCGCAGCGCTTGGCCGGGCACGTTCGTCCTCAACCCGTTCACCTACCCGGACGCCACCGGCCCGGACGCCCTGAAGCTGATCGAGGACGGCAGCGTGGACATGGTGTCCTACGGCGCGCTGTTCCTGGCCAACCCCGACCTGCCGCGCCGCCTCGCCGCCGGCGGTCCCTTCAACACCCCGGACCCGGCCACCTTCTACGGCGGCGACCACCGCGGCTACACCGACTACCCCACCCTCACCGCCTGAGCGGCGAGGCCGCCGAGGCAGCCGCACAGTAAGTCGGAGAAACGCGCGGCGGCTTTCCTCGTCACCCACTTCTACCTTGGAGTCCCCCATGTCCAAAGCGATCACGTTCGCCGAGTACGGCACGCCCGAAGTGCTGCGACTGTCCGAGGTCGCCCCGCCGGAGCCGGGTCCGGGCCAGGTCCGGATCCGGGTGCGGGCCGCCTCCGTGAACCCCCTTGACATGAAGATGCGGTCCGGCCTGATGGCCGGTCTCATGGCGCGCCAGGCGGCTGCCAGGAAGGCCGAGTCCGACAAAGCCACGTCGGAGAAGTCGGCCACCAGACAACCGGCGCGCGTCGTACGGGTGGGGAGCAGTGTGCGGACTGTCCCTGGCGGCCTACCGTCTCTCGGGAAGCGCCGCTGACCCATCGCATGGCCAACCTGGCCGCACGGTCCGGCGGTTACGTTGCTGTCGTCTCGACCGGCCTGGGGAGAGGGGCGCGGCATGCGCTGCTGTCCGGGCCTGTGGGCCTCGCACGCGGTGCGTAGCAGGGGTGTTGTGTCGGTGGGGGCGCGTAGCGTTGGCCGTCACACCGAACTCGCAGCAGGAATCGTCATGCCACTCATCGGGGAGCAGTCCGCTTCCGTCGCCGTGCCGGTCGCGCGGCAGCGTCGGCCGCGGCGGTCGACGGTCCGTCACGGCCAGGCGTCGTGCGCTGACTACGGCTGCGCCCGCGCTGAGTGCCGCCAGGCAGCCTTGCGTGCCCGCCGCCGGCGCGACGAGGACCGCGCGCGCGGGCTGTCCGCCCGTGTGCCGCCGCATGCCGCCGCTCGGTGGGCGGTCCGGCTGCGCGAGTGGGGCATGTCCGCGCAGGACATCGCCGACCGGGCCGGCCTGTCCGTGACCCTGGTCCGCCGTGTCCTGCGGACCCCGGCGCACGACGCCACGGCCCCGGACATCGCCCGTACTTCCGCGGACGCCATCCTCGGCATCCCGCTCCCCCACCGCCGCACCCCCGGCGCCCCCGGCCTGACGGACTCCGCGGAAGCATCCTGGCTGCTGGCCGACCTGGCCCGGGCCGGATGGCCCGCCACCACACTCGCCCACCGCTTGGACGTCAACCCACGCACCGTCGCCGAGGTCCGCGACAAGCGCCCCCGCCTCCGCCTCGACCTGGCCCTGCGGATACGCCGTCTGCACCGCGACCTGATCAACCTCAACCCGGCCGGCTACGGCATTCACCCCACCGACATCGCCCGTACCCGCGCCGCAGCCGCCCGCCGCATGGCGGCGACAGCCACCTGAACCCGGTAGCTCCCCACACCATTTGTAGCGCCGGAGCGATCCACGCAGGTCGCTGACCTGCTTGTTTTTGTGAACTGCCTTCGACCATCGCACGCCTCAAGCAAGGTGCGTAGCCGAAGGCGGTGAGGATTTCCAGGGTCACCTCGTTACTGTCGACGATCGCGTTTTTGGCTCTGGCTCAACTTCTGTGAGTGGCCACTGTGTCTGATGTCCTGAGTCTTCATGCGGTCGCGCTCCTGGGCCGCTCCTAGGTTTCCTGGTCTGTCATCTGACGCAGGTTTGCCCGGATGTGGGCCAGGGCTTCCGAGGCTGGCAGGTGCGTCAGGCCCTCCGTGAGGGGCAGATGGGAGGGGCAGAACCACACGCAGTGTTCGGGGTGACCGTCCCAGTCAGCCGGATACGTCTTTGTGGGCCGGAAGCTCACGAGAGTGAAGTCCTCGTATGCAAAGCCTGAATGCTTCCAGGAGACGCGGCATATGGGGCAGAACGGCGGCTTCATCGGGCGCTCTCACTCTCTGACGGGTAGACACCTGATTGTCACTCACGCCATTCGACTACAAAAGCTGGGCCCAGACGACGTTCACTGCGGATCACCCTGCCCATCAGTGGCGACCGCGGACAACCAGAGCATGATTTGGCCGAGCATATGAGCCCCTCCACATCGTTAGCCCTAGCGTAGCGGTGGCCGCCGGCCAGAGGAGACGAGGACTCACGGAGAACCGGGGCGCACGGTGGCATAGGCCCAGCTCTGGCCGCAGGTAATCGGCAGGTCCGCCCGTGATCCTCCAACCTCGCCCGGAAAGGGGTCTGTACGGTCTTCGGTGTAACTCCCGATCATGGAAGTAGCACCTGATGAGCGACGTGACTGTCTCTGCCGAGGCGGTTGAAGAGGTCCGGCTGGCGGAGTTGCCGACGGTCGCGCTGGACGATCAGTTGATCGGGCAGTTGGTTGACCGGGCCCGCGCGAGCGGCCTCCAACTGACCGGCGAGGGCGGGCTGCTGCAGCAGCTGACCAAACGCGTGCTGGAGTCCGCCCTCGAAGGCGAAATCACCGACCACCTTGGCTACGAGAAGCACGACCCGCCGGTGCCGGCAGCGGCAACAGCCGCAACGGGGCCCGGTCCAAGACCGTGCTGACCGAGGTGGGTCCGGCGGAGATCACGGTGCCGCGTGACCGCGACGGCAGCTTTGAACCGCATGTCGTAAAGAAGCGCCAGCGGCGGCTGACCGGCATCGACGAGATGGTCCTGTCGCTGTCCGCGCGGTCTGACGCGCGGTGACATCTCCGCCCACCTGGTCGAGGTCTACGGCGCGAGCGTGTCCAAGCAGACCATCTCGACCATCACCGACAAGGTCATGGATGGGATGGCTGAGTGGCAGAACCGGCCGCTGGACCCCGTCTACTCAGTGATCTTCATCGACGACGTGCACGTGAAGGTGCGCGACGGGCAGGTGGCGAACCGGCCGATCTACGTCGCCCTGGCGGTCACGGTGGACGGCCCGCGGGACATCCTCGGCCTGTGGGCCGGCGACGGCGGCGAAGGCGCCAAATACTGGCTCCAGGTGCTGACCGAGATCAAGAACCGCGGAGTCGAGGATGTATGCATGGTCGTCTGTGACGGGCTCAAGGGCCTGCCCGACTCCATCTCGGCGGTCTGGCCCCAGGCAGTCACGCAGACCTGCGCGGTTCACCTGATCCGGGCGTCGTTCCGCTACGCGGGCCGCCAGGACTGGGACAAGATCTCCCGCGCACTCAAGCCTGTCTACACGGCTCCGACAGCGAGCGCGGCGGAAGACCGGCTCCTGGAATTCCAGGAGGAGTGGGGCGCCAAGTATCCGGCGATCGTGCGACTTTGGGAGAACGCCTGAGCCGAGTTCGTGCCCTTCCTCCAGTTCGACACCGAGATCCGCCGTGTCGTCGGCACCACCAACGCCATCGAGTCGGTCAACGCTCGCATACGAAAAGCCGTCCGAGCCCGCGGGCACTTTCCGAACGAGGCCGCAGCCCTCAAATGCGTCTACATGGCCGTCATGAGCCTGGACCCCACTGGCCAGGGACGCAAACGCTGGACCATGCGCTGGAAGCCCGCCCTGCAGGCCTTCGACATCGCCTTCGACGGCCGACTCTCCGTCGGCCGCCGCTAACTCACACCACCCGAGTTACACCATTGGCTGGACAGGCCCCAGCCCTGTGGGCGCGGTTGGCGGCTGCGCGACCGGGTCGGTGCAGACCGGCACCGATCCGGTGAAGACGAAGACCGTCGGCGGCCCGGCACCGTATTGGCAGACGTACACCTACGACCTGCTCGGTGACCGCACCGGCATGGTCGACCACGACCCCAGCGGCAACGCGGCGGCCGACACCACCCAATCCACGGCCTTCCCGGGAGCGGACGGCACCGCCTCCGCCACGCACCCGAACCAGGCTGGCGCGACTACCACCAGCAATCCCGGCACTGGGTCAGCCCCCCAGACGCCCACGAGTAGACCTTCGGAATGCCGACATCGGCGAGGACTTTGCCCTCACCACCCCAGTCCACCTGGGCTTGAGCCCCAGGGACCACCTCGAACCGGCGGTGCAGACCGGCCAGTTCACCCGGGCTGATCCCGAGTTCCTCGGCGATCCGGGGCCTGGCCTCCTGCAAATAGAGCTTCACCCGCTGGTAGTTGATCGTGACCCCGTACTCGTGGACCAGGCGCTCGTGGATCACCGCCCCCTTGAGCAGGATCTCCGCCCTGAGCATCGCGTCGATCAGCGGGGCAACCTCGTCCACCACCCGCCGCCGCGGCCGCCCGTTCGGCTCCCGCTGCGGCGGCGCAGCCGACACACCCGACAGGTACTTCGCGACCGTGCGGCGGTTCAGCCGGTCTCCTTCGCGATCTCCCGCAGGCTCATCGCGCCGGACTCATACAAACCGCGAAACCGCCGAAGCTCCAGCCAGCGATGCGGATCCAAGACCACCGTCAGCCGCCCCTTTGCCACCCCAAACCGACAGCAGCAGACTCGCAGCCCTTGCCCCTCACCGCATCAAGAACGGTGCACTCTCATCCGTACGAGGTGGTGCACGTTCACTTGTACGCGGACAACTGATGCCATCACCCGCAGCCAGGGCGGGAGCTGACGGCATGCGCGGCAACCCCGACAACCTCCGCCAGGCCGCAGCCCGCAAGAGCGCCGCCGCCCAGGCCCGCGCTGAGAAGGGGCTGCGCGAGATGATCCGCCGCGGACAGCCCATCACCTTCCGCGGCCTCGCCCAGACCGCCGGTGTCTCGCTCGACTTCCTCTACCGGTGCACCGAGATCCGCCGACGAGTCGACCAGCTGCGGACCCAGCAGCGAAGCCACCCGCCACAGCCGGCCACGCAGCCGCCCGACGACTCGCCCAGCAGCGTCGTGCGCACCCTCACCGCCCAGCTCGCCGAGCTCAAGCGGCGGCACCTCGACGAGGTCCAGGCCCTGAGGCAGGCCCGGGAAGCCGCCCAGAGCGAGAACCTCGAACTGCGGCGCCTCCTCGGCCCCGGCACACAACCCACCCCGAGACGTCCTGACGGCGATCTTCTGCCGTAGTCCGGCCTCAGTGGGGCGCCGCGACCGCAGGGGTGCGCCAAGCCCGCTCGATCTCGGCGGTCGGAAATGGCGTCCGCTTGCTCTCGGTGAGCAGACGGCGGGCGAACCCGCCGAAGATCACGGCAGCTCGGGAATGCCGGTCGATGATCGCGGCGATCTCGCGTGGAACGCCATCGGGCCGGTGGCCGGCGATCCACTCGCGCAGGAACGCCTCGGGTTCCATATCGCCGCGCAGGCCATCGGGCAGGTGGTGGCGGAGCAGATGACTCGCAGTATGGCAGCGGTCATACGAAAGATGGCCGGAGAGGAACTCTGCCTCGGCCGCCGACAGTTCGAAGCCGGAGCTCAGGGCGAGTCCGAAGTCCGCGAAGTAGAGCAGCTGGCCGTCGGTCAGGACATTGGCGAAGTGGGCGTCGAAGTGGACGAGTCCGTGCGAGCTCATGAAGGCAGTCCCTCGCGAAAGGGCCTCCTCCACCCATGGGTACGGCGAGCCCTCGCTGACCTCCGACGCGGCGGTCCGGTGGTCGTGCAGCCAGTCGGCGAGTGTCTGCGGGACGTGTTCCAGGAAGAGCACCAGGCTGGACGAAGACCGGCCGATGGCCTCCAGACGCTCGCGCACGGCCGATGAGCCCTCCCAGTGCGCGACCGCACCGACGATGCCCCCGAACTCGTCGGCGAACCCTTCGGGAGGGGAGTCGGGCAGGATGCGCCAGTGGTACATCAGCGGAAAGCCCTCGTACTCATTCCCGAGGACCCAGTTGGTGGTCATAACGTGCACGGCCAGCTCTCGCCAGGCCCCGAACCCCGCTGAGCCCACCCCGTACTGGTAGAACATCGGCAGTCCGAAGAGGTTCGCCGTCGACCGCGCGTTCTGCGGCCGCAACTCGATGTCCGTCAGGGGGACCCGCTTGACGAACAGCCGCGTGCCATCGATGTCCAGCTCCGCAGACCTGCCGCCGATGCCGGACCCGCGCGGGGCTGCGGCGGCCACCACCTCGCCGAGCCGACGGTCGCTCAGCAGGGACAGGTGCGTGGCCACGGTCCCATACGTGGCGAGCCGCGCGGCATACCGCGGGTCCGGGTGGTGCATCGACGACTCCTCGGTGCCCAGAGCCAGGGCTTCGACGTTCTCGCGGACGTGGTCGACCCTATCCGCCGGGGCTGTCGAAGGAGCAGGTGCTCGAAGTCGCCCGGCGCGAGACCTCCTGACATCGATCTCTTACGGACACGACCGCAAACGTTCTACCTGCGTGAACACCCACTGTTCACCCGATTGCCCCGGATACGCTCTGGACCACCCGCTACCTGGACACCTCCGTCGAGCAGCTGCGGGCGCTGCCCGCCGACCAGCGCGAACACGACGCCCTGGGCGAGGACGTGGCCCGGCTATCCCCGCTGCGTCACGCGAACCTCAACGTACTGGGCCGCTACAGCTTCCGGCCCGCGATCCCGGCTGGCGGCAGCCTGCGCCCGCTGCGCGACCCGGCCACGGCCAGACTGGACGGCGGGGACGAGAACGAGAACTGACCGGGCCGGTTCCTGGGCCCGCCCCGCGCATGCCGCGGGGTGAGGCCAGCCCGGCACTGGGACGGCCGGTGAAGCGTTGAGCCTGACCAGGGCCGGTAACTCCTCTGCCGCTTGCCATCAGGAATCGTCGCAGTTTTCCTGGATGAAATCCCGCTGTGAACCCGCAATGAATCCGCGAGAATCGTGAATGTTGAATACATTCGTCACGCCGCCCCGCACTTGCATCTCACGCTGCGCTTGCTCGCGCCGCAGTCGCATTTCGTGCTGCGCTTGCTGTTTTTGCCTAAGGTACTCTCGATGGAGCTGTTTCCCGGCAGCGGTGAGTCGAACGGCCGGAAACGGGATCATCCCCCATTTTCCGGATCGCACCGTAGTCATGCTGGCGAGATTCTTTGCCACCAAAGGCTCAACGCTCGCCGAAATGGCATCAGGGATATCATCCAAATACGCGGGATTCCCCTCGGGAGGAACTGGGAGAGGGGGCCGCTTAGCTTCAAGTTGACATTGAAAGCAGTCATCCTCAATGGGGTGCGTTGGATTGTTCCGGAGAGGGAGCTGCATCCTCTCGTAGAGGAACTCAAGAAGTTCCAGTTCATCGTCGGTCAGCATGCTGGGATCCACGTGACACCTCCTCGCTTGTGTGACTTCTCAGCTGCCCAGCACTGAACCCATGCCCTGGTCGAAGGCCGACAGAAGCATCTGCTGGACCATGGAGTCAGAAGGAGCCGATACGAGCAACCCCTTGATCCTCCGGCCGATCGCACGAATCTTGCTCTCATCCGGGCTTGTGCTGGTGGCCTCATCTTCAAGGATATCGGCGTCCTGAATCAGTTCATCTCGTTGACTCTCCGACAGCCCCAGCAAGTCCCCGTTCCGCCTGATAAGTTCAGCGAGCTTTGCCACATCCTCCGGTTTGAATCCAGCGTTGTGGACGTTGTTCTGAATGAAGTTCTGTTGAGAACCAGCGATGAAGTCCTGCGAGCCTGTGATGTTCCACGTCGTACTGGGTTCGTTCTTGTCTTCCATGGGTTCCTCTTTTCATTGGTGATTTCGGTCGATGGGTGCGGGTAGTCCCGTCGGCGCTTTGAGACGCGCCATCAGAGAGGGGTCGGGATGAGCGCTACTACCCGAAGCCCTTTCACGTGCGGGGTTCTTCCAACTTCCCTGGGGCGCTGGAGACCCGGAGTTGTTTGAGATCGGGGACGTGGTTGTACAGGGTGCCGACGGAAGCACCAAGGATCCTGGCGATCGACTCCACGCTGTTTGCCGGGTTGGGCAGCATGTCGCGGGCCTTGCGGATCAGGTCCTCTTTGACCACGGGGGGCCGGCCGCCAACGCGGCCACGGGCCCGCGCGGCGGCGAGGCCCTCGTTCGTACCCTGGACAATCAGCTCCCTGATGAACTCAGCGAGCGCCGCGAAGACATGGAAGATCAGTCTGCCGCCGGGGGTGAGAGTGTCGAGCCTCTCATGCAGCGAGGTGAAGCCGATCCCGCGCTCGCGCAGCTCGGCAACCATGTTCACCAGGTCCTGAAGCGAGCGGCCGTAGCGATCCAGGCTCGGGACGACAAGGGTGTCACCGGGCTGGAGGAAGGCGTGGCACGCCTTCAACTCCGGACGCAGTGCGTTCTTGCCGGACTTCTTGTCCGCGAAAAGGCGGCGGCACTTCGCCTCGGTGAGGACGGCCATCTGCCGGTCGAGTCGCTGCGATCCGGTGCTGACCCGGGCGTACCCGATCCGGATCTCGCTCGGGTGGAACGGGAAGGCACCGAGGAGGTTATCGGCGGGCCCGAGCGTGTCAGTCATCGCGGTCATGGACGCCAGTGTGCCCTCAAGTAACCAACGTTTTCTGAGGATCGGCCGAAGAGCCCTCGAAGCGGGTTCAAGCCTGTGACCTTCAGAGCTTCACGGCGGTGAGTCTTCAGCGGAAACTGGCGCGCTGTCACTCGCCGAGGGCATTGCTCGCTGTTCTCGCACTCACAGCGGGCCTTGCAGAGTGCTGGGATCACGAGGCGCCGTCGAGCGGCCGGCAGCGGGTGAGGAGCGCACCGTGGACGGCCTCGGTGTCCTGCGCCTGGCCCACGGTGCATGGCAGGCCTCGGCGATCGAACGTCGTCGGCGCTGAGATTGATGGCGGGTGGCTTCGTTCACTTCAAGCAGCAGCGTTCGTCCATCGGTTTGAGCGTCGACGGGCGGTCTGCGGGGCCGTGAATGTTCGCGAGAAATAACGTCACTTCGTGGGACGGCCCGCAGCCCGTGAGGGCGGCGGGCCGTCGAGGCGGGCCTGCAGGTGTCAGAGGGCGCTTGATCAGGGCGAATCCGCCGAACGGCTGGTCGTTGAGTGCCTGACCAGCCTTTTCAGCCGGCCCCGAGTGGGCCCTTGCGTCACCTTCGCCAGAACAGGTGGTGCGTCACGCCGCTCGGGCTGGGCACGACCTCCAGGTGGAAGCGGTCGAGCAGCTCATCGGGGGACTCCCAAAGTCGTAGCCCGGACCCGAACTTTACCGGCGAGACCGCCACATGCATGGTGTCGACGAGATCCGCGGCGAGGAACTGCCGGATGGTGGTGACCCCGCCGCCGAGCCGGACATCCTTGCCCTGTGCCGCTTCCCGCGCCCGTTCGAGGACCGTGACCGCATCGCCGTCGACGAAGTGGAACGTGGTGTCGGAGAGCGTGAACGACGGACGCGTGTGGTGGGTCATGACGAACACCGGAGTGCGGAACGGGGGCTCCTCCCCCCACCAGCCGCGCCACTCATCGTCCTGCCAGGGCCCGCGCTGAGGCCCGAACTTGTTGCGGCCCATGATCTCGGCACCGATGTTGCGTGCGAAGTCTCGCGTGAAGTAGTCGTCGAGGCCCCGGCTCCCGCCGGGATCCGTGCGCATGGGCCAGCTCGCCGTGGCTCCGGCCCACGCAAACAGCCTCTCGGGATGGTCGTGGCCGAACGGCCGCTCGAGACTCTGGTGCTCACCTGCACCGATCCCCTCACTCGAGACGTTGAAATTCATCACTCTCAGCAGTTGATCCACGTGTTTCCTCGTCAGGTCCTGTCGCGTCACTGTGTGGCGAGGCGCCGCACATCATGACGTCGAATTGGACGCGGCCGGATCGACAGCGGCCCGCAACTTTTTTCAATGCGCGGCAGAGTCTGTCTTCTGAACCCCCAAGGCACGCGCTGGGGGGATATCCCCACTCCGATCATGGGGTTCGCCGGATCGCACTCCGTGGGGGCCGAAACTAGCGTTCAGTCATGAGTTCGATTCTGCGAAAGCACCTCGCCATGGCACTTGGTGTCGCTACGCTGCTCACCGCCTGCGCGGCCACCACCGGCGCCAAGCCCGCCGGGCCCTCCCCCGTGGAGCGGTTGCGCCAGGACGCCGAGGTGATCCACGCCCTCGGTGTCAGCGGTGTGCAAGTCCGCGTGATCGCACCTGACGGTCGGCAGTCGGTCGCCACCAGCGGCACCGCCGACCTGGACACTGGCCGCCCGGTCCCTTCCAACGGCTATTTCCGCATGGCCAGCACGTCCAAGACGCTGGTCGCCACGGTGGTCCTCCAACTGGAGGCCGAGGGCAGGCTGTCCCTTCACGACACGGTCGACCACTGGCTGCCGGGAGTGGTGCAGAGTAAGGGCAACGACGGCAGCCGGGTCACGATCCGCCAGCTGCTCCAGCACACCAGCGGCATCCCCGACGGCCTGCCCGGATACACAACGCCCAAGGAGTACTACCAGCAGCGCCACGACGTCTACGGCCCCGAGCAGCTGGTTGCCCGCGCCGTGGCCCACGCGCCGGACTTCCCGCCCGGCAAGGGCTGGGCGTACTCCAACACCGGCTACGTCCTGCTCGACATGATCATCCAGAAGGCCACCGGTCACCCCGCCCACCAAGAGATCGAAAACCGCATCCTGCGACCGCTCGGCCTCGACCAGACCCGGTGGAATGGCACCTCGCCCACCCTGCCCCAGCCGCACGCCCAGGCATACCAGCTCTTCGGCCCCGGTTCCCAGGTGGACGTCACCGACCAGATACCGGTGGACCACGAGAACCTTTCGTGGATCACGACCACTCGGGACGAGAACGTCTTCCTCCGCGCGCTGCTCGCGGGCCACCTGCTACCGACGCGGCAGCTGGCCGAGATGAAGCAGACGGTTCCCGTGAACGCGGAGGTCCAACAGCTGTGGCCCGGCGGCCGATACGGGCTCGGCCTGGTCGAACGCCCCCTGAGTTGCGGAGGAACCTACTGGGGCCACGAGGGCGGCGACGGCGGCTACATCACCCTCAACGGCGTCACCGACGACGCCAGGCGAAGTGCCGTGGTCTCCATGTCCGAGGCACGCGGCGACACCCCGAAGCACATACTGGACCAAGAGAAAGCGGCCAGCTCCCTGATCGACCACGCACTGTGCGCCGAGGGCCCCAGTACCCCGTGAGCGGAGGCCGTCGTCGCGGTCGCCAATGGGCAGTGAGCTCGGCGCAACCAACGCCTGCTTGTGCCGCAGATCTGCGTTGAGGCTTCCTGGCCGACAGACGCGAACACCCGGTGGACTTGCCGAATACGACAGGCGGAAGGAGAAGAGGTAGCAGGTCACCAGCTCGCCGGCGAGCCGCACGGCCACGTCGCCGAAGTCGGCCTCCGCCTCCACCCCGGGCAGATGGGTCTGCGGGACGAATTGGCCTCCAGCTCCCGCATCATCAGGCCGGCCCGGTGATCCCGACGGATCGCCGCGTACAGCTCGACCTTCGACATCTGCGGCAAGACCAGGACCTTTCACCGGCAACACCCCGATGCTGTCCTGGCAAGCCCCCTACTGCCTTCAAAACTCGGGTTCTGGTCCAACTTCTGTGTGTGCCTACTCCCTGTAACCGTTGATCTCTCCGGAGCGTCTTCCGAGATCGTCTGGAAACGGCCGGTGACGGCGACGTTCGGGGCGATGGTTCTGGGCTGTGCGCGAGGTACTGCTCCGGCTGGAAGAGCTGATCTTCCTGTCGGCTTCGGAGATCAGGGGTCTGGTGCGTGTTCAGGTGACAGGTTCGGTCACGCGGCCTGGAGGGCCGGTGTGGTCATGACGGTCTCGAATTCGACGGGTGTCAGCCGGCCGAGTGCGGCTTGTCGGCGGCGTCGGTGGTAGGTCCGCTCGATCCAGGTCACGATCGCGATCCGCGGTTCCTCGCGACTCGCACAACGTCCTGGCGGAACTCTTCCGGATAGGGCTTGGGCACAGCGACATCCTTCCCACCCGCCCTACAGGGCAAGCCAGTTCAGATGTCACCCGATCGTGCAGCAGACCCGGATGAGGTGGTGAGGCGCCGACTTTGTCGTAGTTGTAGGTGCTGCCGTTGTTGCCGGTGAGGCAGGACCCAGTGGTGGAGGTGTCGGTACAGCTACGGGTCATCCGGCCGGCGTCGTCGTAGGCGTACCGGTCCGCGAGGCCAGTAGTGGTGGCGTCCTTGAAGTAGTCCGCGGTGATGCGGCCGTCGTCGTCCTCAGTGGCGTCCAGCACGGACACGGGCCGTGCGGCGGCTGTCTGTTCGTCGTGCTCGCGCAGCATGCGCATGACGGTTGCGGGGGAGGGGTGGCTGGCCCTTCTTGGCGCCCTTGGTGATGACGAGCCGGGCCGCGATCTCGCGCAGGCTCATCTCCTGCCCTCGCTGGGTGAGCAGCGCGCCGATCACCGCTGTATGGGTCATCGGTTCGCGCCCTTCGCGTCGGCCCGACCGGCCATGCCTATCGGCCCCTTTCCCCATGCGGAGTAGCACCACTGGTCACAGCTCCTCGTCATCGATGGGTTCCGGTTCGCGGATGTATGCGAGGTCGAGGACGTAGCGTTCGGTGACCGGGCTGTTGTTCCAGGCTTCGAGGAGCGCGTCCTCGGGAAGGTCGTCGCTGAGCTGGTCAAGCGTGGTGTCGTAGTAGTCGGCGGCTGCGGCGCGTCCCTCCCACCATGCGTGGCCTCCGTAGACGCCTGGGCGGGGAAGCGTGATCTCGCCCGCAGGTCCACGGTCGAGCTGGCCAATCACCAGCGTGCCGGTCTCGGACTCAAGGGCGACCGCGATGTGTCCCTCGGCGTTCGTGGGCGGGGTGTCGCCCCTGCCGACTTGCCGGTGACCCCGGGCCTGGACGCGGCCGGTGTCGTCGACGCCGTCGGCGAGGGAGCCGACGCGGCCGTGGGCGACGAGGTCGTCGGTACGACCGTCGGCGGCAGCTACAGCGAGTACGCCCTGCTCGACCGGCCGGTGGCCAAGCCCGGAGTCCTGTCGTGGGAGGTCGCGGCCTCGCTGGTCACGGTCGGCCGGACCGCGTTCCGTGTCCTCGGTCAACTGGGTGTGCAGTCGGGTCAGACGCTGCTCGTCCACGGGGCCGCCGGCAGCGTGGGCTTCATCGCGGTGCAGCTGGCGGTCGCGCGGGGCGTCACCGTCATCGGAACCGTCGGCGAGCATGACATCGAGCGCGTTTCCGCACTCGGAGCCACCGCGGTCCGCTACGGCGACGGCTGGCTGGAGCGAGTGAAGGCCGCGGCGCCACAGGGGGTCGACTTCGTCTTCGACGCCGCCGGTGCGGGCGTGCTCGCCGACTCCGTGGCCCTGACCGGTGACAGCGCACGGGTCATCACCATCGCCGACATGTCCGCCGCGCAGCATGGTGTGCGCTTCAGCGCCGGCAGCGCGGACGGGTCCGAGGAATCCCTGCCGGAGCTGGTGCGGCTGGCCGCCGAGGGCAAGCTCATCGTGCCGATCTGGCGCACATATCCCCTGGCGGAAGCGACACGGGCACACACCGACCTGGAGGCCCGCCGCAACCACGGCAAGGCCGTCCTCCTGCCCTGACCCCGCTCCCCCGCCGCCTGGCGTCGCCCCACGACGGGCCGCGCCGGGCGGCACTCCCCTCGGCCTGGGCCGAACCCGCCCACGTCGGCGGAGTCTTCTTCCGACAGGTCCCCGGGGACGAGGGGTGTAGACGATTGACGAAGGGGCGGACATCGTCCACCTCGAAGCCCCCTGCTTCGGTGTCAACTATGTGGTGATCACAGGAGACTCGGTCGTTCCCGTCGCCGAAGACACCCGATCGGGCGGGAACCGGTGCGGACCGGCCGCGCCCTGGCTTTCAGCTCACGACGTTGATGGTGGTGGAGGACGTCGTCCGGTCGCCTACGCGGAAGTTCAGATGCGTGGCCCCCAGCGGGGCGTTGGGGGACGCCTTCGCCGCCACCCAGGCTCGGGACTCCGATCCCTTCCCGAGCAGGCCCAGATCGACGTTCTTGAAGGTGATGCGCTGCCCGTCCGCGGACACGGCCCCTGGAAAGAATCTCCGGCTTCCGCGGGCCCCCTGGACCGTCAGCAGGTAGCCGGGGTTGTCCTCCGCGACGAACCGCAGACCCTTGCCCTGCGGCAAGCTGACCCGGACCGTCTGCGCGGGGACCGTTCCGTCTTCGTCGGCGACCAGCCGCACGCCCGGGTATCCGATGTCACCGGCGCGGGTCAGCCTCACGTCCGGAGGCCCTCCCGGAAACACCGAGAGCGCGGCGCTCCGGGGCGCGGTGTAGCGGTAGTAGACGCTGCCGATCTGGAAGGCGTCCTCGATCACCTTGGGGTTCCAGCAGATGTCGCTGACCCCGCCGTCGGCGTTGGAGGACTGGGGCCAGACCAGGAAGCGGTAGTACCCGGGCTTGTCGCCCAGCCTGCGCAGATCGATGGGGGGCAGGGTCACCTTGTGTTCGACACCGCCGCCCGGGTGGCCTGTGGCCTTCTGCACCTGGGGAGTGGGCGTGTACGCGGACGGTGTGCCGCCCTCATGCACCAGCTGGTAGTAGACGGAGTCGCTGTGGTTGCTGTCGACGTCCGCCGCGCCCTCGCGGAGGTTGACCAGGTCGATGATGAACTTGTCCCCGGGGATACGGCCGTCGTCGCAGACGTAGCCGAAGCCGGCCTGGCTGTTGGGGGTCCCGCCCCAGCCGGTGTCGTAGGGCAGGCGCACGAACGGACGGCCCACCTTTTCGGGGTTGCTCTTGTCCCATGCCCCGCCAAGGACCTCCACCTGCGGGCTGGCCGTGCGGACGGTTCCGTCGTCGAGGGTGATGTCGACCCGGATCTGGTACGTGCGGCTGTACGCGGGGCGCGGGTCGGCGTCGACGTCGAGGTCACCGCGGAGGGTGAAGGTGATGACATCGGCGTCGTCGAGGAACGTGAGGTCGATGACCTCGTACTCCCGGCCGATGCCGCCACGACCGCGCTTGACCTCACCCGCGGCCGTGTCGGCATTGCCGTTGCCGTAGTAGGAGTACTTGATCTGCTTGATCTTCACGCCCACCGGGACGCGGATCCGCCCGTCGTAGCGGAACTCGGAGTCCCACGTCGCGAAGCGGTTCGCGTAGCCGAGGGTTCGGATGCCCGTCAGTTCCGGGTCAGCCGCGTCGCGGTTGTCCCGGCGTGTCGCGGGAGGGGTCATGCTTGGCTCCTTCGTGCCGGGAAGGTTCCGCGAGCCCTGCCCGCGGCGAGGTGTGCATTGCCGCGGCAGTCGAGGCCGCGACCGGGCAGCGCGTTGCGCATCGACATGCCTTATGCATATGCCGATGGAAAGGAATCCATGTCCCAGTGCTTCACATTCACTCGGGCGCGGCAAGCGGTGCACAGCCATCCCGGCGAGTGGCCAACGAGGTCCCGCGAACGTGCCGGGCGCCGCGACGACCGACCCGGCAAAGGCGGCGCGCGGGCCTCCGCAAGAGAACCGCTTCCACGAGCGCGACGTTCACGACCTGACCCGGCTGGACGAACACCTCACGGTCAAGCCTGTCTGCCAGTTCCTGCGCGCTCGCGGCCTGCTCGTTGACGACACAGACCCTCGACAGGCTCCGCCTGGACCGGCTCCTCGACGAAGCCTTCGCCACCGGCGACCCGCCCATGCGTAACGGCCTGCCCTGGAGCGCTCCGGGGCAGGCCGTCACGGTGATCGGTCGGTCAGATGGTGACGCACGGCGGTGAGGTTGGATGAGGTTGGACAAACCCTCGCGGTCAGCCCTTCGGCCCCCCGCTGGCCGTACGGGTCAGCACGACGAGTATTCGCCCCAGTTTGCGCCATTGGCGTAGGCGTGCCAGGAACCGCCGGCCGCAGAACAGCCGTTGGGAATGGTGACGATCGCCTGCCACGTGTCAGGGTTCGCTGAGTGGATGGGCACCCACCCGGAATACACGTCCTGCGGACCGTCGACCGTGTCGCCGCTGGCGCACGCCTGCCCCACGTAGTTCAGCGTCTGCACGCACGGGTACGCCGACCAGGCAGTTCCGCTGTGGCCGAGCCAGTAGCTGTGGGAGTACTGGAAGTGGGCTCGGACATAGCCGCAGCCGTCGTACTGTTGCTCCACCTGGCCCGCGTACACACCGCCGACGTTGATGTTGCCGGGGTTGCCGATGTTGATGGTGGTGCAACTGGTGGGGGCGGCCTGCGCGGCGCCGCCGACACCGATGGCGGCACCGCCACCGAGAGCGAGGGTGGCGGCGGTGAGGGCGATGGCGCGTCGGGTCTTGGGGAGCTTGAGCATGGGTGCTGTCTCCTGCCTTGAGCGGCCTGGCCCCGGTCGGGGCCGGGCCTCGGTTCGACCGTGGACGGAATGATCGTGTCTAGCTTTCGGCGGAGGGTCCCGAAGGGGGGCACGAGCAGCCGGTTCTGGTCGGCCACGCGCGAACCCGCGAGATCATCGCGACGAGCGCGCGCCAGGGAGCCCGTTTCCGGCCTCGATCGCGCTGCCCTGAGGACGCCAGTTGCGGGACATCGCTTTCGTGGCTGCGAGAGAGCCGATCTCTTGTTTCATGGTGAATTCCGCACGCATCGCCCACCCCCTGACCTTCGGTGAGTCCGGCCGTGGTGACGTTATGGACATGGGTCCGTCAGCCGTCCTAGATTCGTCCTAGTGCCAGGTCGGCAAGGGGGATCGGCGCTGATGGTGAAGTGCCGGGGGGCCGTAGCTATGCGAGACGGCGTTCTCGAGGAGCAGGTCGACGGGGCGCTCGTCGCCGAGTTCCAAGCTCCGCCAGGACCACTTCCTCCGCTGGCGATGATGTGTACCCGCAGGTGGGTCATCCGTTGCTGCTCGGCGGAGTCACGGTGATGCTGATCTCCCTGCCGGCGAGCGCTCGGGCAAGAGCGGTCCGAGACGCGGTCACCTGAATCCCCATCAAGGCGCGAACCCGCGTACTTCAAGTCGGCCCGAAGGGAAGGAAAACCGCTCATGCCCCACCGGGACAGCCATGACGTGGTGGTCGGCGCCGGCGTCGCCGGGCTGGCCGCCACCAGGGCTCCGCACGCCGCCGGCCGCGACATGTCTGCCTGAAGGCCCGCGACCGCATCGGTGTCACCCCCGCAAGCCTCCTCCGCCGTGCCCGGATCCCCGTGCACGGCGACACCACCGCCTCGGAAGTGACATGACCAGCACTGCCCCCTCCGGCACGACGACCCACATATCCGACCCGGCACAGGCACAGCGCCGCATCCTGCGCGTCCTCGTCGCCTCCCAGGTCCTCAGCGGCGCTGGGCTCGCCGCCGGCGTCACCGTCGGCGCCCTCCTCGCCCAGGACATGCTCGGTTCGACCAGCCTCGCCGGGCTGCCCAGTGCCCTGTTCACTGCCGGCTCCGCGCTGACCGCGGTCACCGTCGGCCGTATCTCCCAGGCCCGAGGCCGTCGTCCCGGTCTCGCCACGGGATACCTCACCGGCGCCATCGGCTCGGCCGGCGTCATCACCGCCGCCGTCCTGGACAACCCGGTGCTGCTGTTCATCGCCTTGTTCGTCTACGGCGCGGGCACCGCCACCAACCTCCAGGCCCGCTACGCCGGAGCTGATCTCGCTCAGCCCGGTCACCGGGCCCGGGCCATCTCCACCGTCCTCGTCGCCACCACCCTCGGCGGTGTCACGGGCCCCAACCTCGCCGCACCGGCCGGCCGCTTCGCGGAACGCTTCGGCATACCGAACCTCGCCGGACCCTTCATGCTCTCCGGCGCGGCCTATGCGCTGGCCGCGCTGGTCCTCGCCCTCTGGCTGCGTCCCGACCCGCTGCTCGTGGCCCGCGCCGTCGCCCAGGCCGAGGAAGCCGACGCCCCTGCGCACCCGGCCGCAGCCGCCACAGTCGTCGACGCGGGCGAGGGCCGCGGAGGTGTCGTCCTCGGCGCACTGGTCATGGTCCTCACCCAGCTCGTCATGGTCGCGATCATGACCATGACGCCGGTGCACATGCACGACCACGGCCACAGCACCGCCGCGTCCGGCCTCGTCATCGCCTTGCACATCGGTGCCATGTACCTGCCCTCCCCGCTGACCGGCTGGCTCGTCGACCGTTACGGCCGCATGAAGATCGCCGCCGCTTCCGGGAGCGCCCTGCTGGCCGCCGGCGTCCTCGCCGCCGCAGCACCTGGTGACTCCGTCGCCCTCCTCGCGCTCGCGCTGGCCCTCCTGGGGCTGGGCTGGAACCTCGGCCTCGTGTCCGGCACAGCGATCATCACGGACACCGTGCCGCTGGCCACCCGCGCGAGGACCCAGGGCATGGTCGACGTCTCCATCGCGATCGCCGGTGCCACCGGTGGCATGGCCTCCGGCATCATGGTCGCCGCCACCAGCTATCCCGCTCTCGCGCTCGGCGGTGGTGCCCTGTCCGTCGCCCTGCTGCCCGTCATCGCCGCCACCGCCTACCGCAGATGAGCGACCCAGCGGTGGTCGCCACGGCACCGCCCACATCGAAGACAACGGCACCCGTTCCGCGCCGGCCCCGAACCCGGCCGAGGTCATGGGCCCCGGCGCAGCCCGCCGCGGACATGGCGGTCGGCGGCACATGGGAGCGGGTGTTCACAGTGCCGGAGCGGCCACATCGGGGCGGAGGAGGACCGACCCCCCTGCCTTCGTGCCGGCCGCCTCGCCGCCACCCTGTGGCATCTGCACCGTTCCGGGCCCGCCGGGGCCACCCGGGTTGAAGATCAGGGTGCCGATGCGCCTACCGGGGTCGGTCGCCCGCCGTTTGATGACCGTCAGCTCGATGGTTCGACCACCTGGCTTTGTGTAGTCCAGCGGCACTTTTGCGGTCGCGCAGCCGAACGCGCCGCCCTTCACACAGGGCCGCCAGTGCAGTTGCGGGGCGGGCACCGAAGGTGCGGGCATACCACTGCTCGCGGCGAAATCCTGTCCGGTCACCACGTTCGCACAGGTCACCAGCGCGGCCAGTACCCACGGCGCCACGTCGGATGCCCACCGCGGATCCGCGTATGAGGGGCATGGGCGTGTTCCGTCCGTCCTTCTGCTTGGCTGGGCACCCGAGGCCGCCGAAGACGCCGGACCTCGACATGCGTCCGTGTCCACGACACAGCGGTTCGCCGGTACGCGCGAGGCAGCGCAGCCGAACGGGCGAATCGCCCCAGGCCCAGCATGCCGGGGCATCGGCTTCGGCAGGGCACCGCTCGCTACCGGAACTGTGGCTTCCACCACGGCGATTGTGCTCGTGTCCTGGTGAGATCGCCAGATGCTCGGTTTCCTCCTCCGTCTCCTGCCGTTCTGGGTGCGCGAGCCCCTGTTCATCGCGATCGGGTCCGTTCTCGGCGTACGCCTCACGTATCTCGCCGTCCGCGACCACGACCGGGGCGCGGCCGGTTTCGGCGCGGTGTTCCTCGTGTTCACCGCGGTACGCGTCTACGCGGTGGTCCGTGCGCTGCGCGCACGCCGAAACGCCGTTCCGGCGGCCTCCGTAGACCCGGCGCCGGTCAATGCTGCCGTCCAGGCGCAGACCCACACGCAGGCTCAGGCCCAGTCTCAAGCGCGGGCCCAGGCCCAGGTCCAAGCGCAGGCCCCTGCGCAGGCCCAGGTCCAAGCGCAGGCCCCGGCGGAGGTACAGGTCCCGGCGCCGGCCGGAGCCGGGCCGCGCCCCGGCGCGGCCACCGCGGAGAAGGAGCCCAGCGCGTGGGGCCAGGCCATCGCGGCCGTGGCCCTGTTCGGGGCACTCGGGGCCGCACTGTGGCTGGCCCCACACGTGCTGCCTTCCGACGACAGCACACCGCAGCCCGCCTCCTGTTCCGGTGCGGAGCACGAGAAGCTGTCGAAGGCCTACGCGAGGACGCCCCAGGCCGTGACCGGTGACGAGCTGTGCAAGGCGCTCAACCGGCCGGACCTCGCCCGGCTTCTCGGAACGCCTGGAGAGACCGCGACCACGGCTTCCGGCAGCTCCGAAACCGCTCCCCTGACCGACGGAAAGATCGCCCAGCCGGAGGCCGAGGTCACCTTCGACACGTACACGGTGAATGTCTCGGCCACTTACAACAAGCTGTCGACTGCTCAGTACGTGAAGCTGATGAAGATGGGCGGTGAGAGGGACGTCAAGACGCTCACGGTTCTCGGTCGGCCCGCGGTCTTCTCCTCGGACCACACCATGAAGCTCAAGATCGATCTCGGCAGTGGCGCCTCCGGCGGACCGGTCGAAGAAGGTCCCCTGGCCAGGACGCTGTCCGTGGCCCTCGACCGGAAGGACCTGGGCGGCTACTACGACTTCACCGTCTGGAGCACGTCCGGAGCCCTCCCCGACGACAGCGCCCTCCTCGACATCGCTGAGAAGGTCCTGCCGACGATCCCCGAACGAGCTGTTCGATGAGAGGAGGGACCACGCACAGCACATCCTCATGACGGGGAGCTGTTCAACGCGTACCGGGGCGAGGAATCAGCCCTGAGAACGGCATCCTGGCCAACCGCCCCGAAGCCGCCTCGGCCTGATCACACCTCACGCAATCCCTTCAGACCGTGATCGCAAGCTTGCCCTGCACTCCGCCCGCGGCCAGCACCTCGTGTGCCTCGGACAGCTTCTCCAGCGGGAAAACCTCCTGCAAGTGCACTCGTAGCCTCCCCGCCTCGACCAGCTCGGTCAGTGCCTCCAGGCCGGCCGGGTCCGGTTCCACGCCGACCGCCGCGAAGCGCACGCCCAAGCGCTCCGCCAGCTTGGGCAGGGTGGTGCTGGTCCGCTCCACCGCC
>NZ_KL647047.1:0-9887 GCF_000725475.1 Streptomyces durhamensis | reverse complement strand
CGTCACCAGCACTCCGCCCTGCCGCAGCACGCCGAAGGAACGCTCGGCGTTCCCGCCGCCCAGGGTCTCCAGCACCACGTCCACCGGCGCGTCCCGGAGCACCTCGGTGTAGTCCTGGGTCCGGTAGTCGATCAGCAGGTCCGCGCCCAGCCCACGCAGGAAGTCGTGCTTGGCCGCGCTCGCCGTGCCGATCACCTCGGCCAGCTGCACCGCGATGTGCCCGAGCCCGCCGCCCGCGCCGTGGATCAGCACTCGTTGCCCCGGCCGCAGCTGAGCGATCTCCACCAGTGCGTGCCAAGCGGTCAGCCCGACCAGCGGCAGTGCCGCGGCCTCCTCGTGGCTGATGCCTGGGCGGCGCGCGCGTCGTAGACGTCGCGGGAGGTACAGCCAGTCACGGTCTGACCGCCTCACCTCACAAGCAGCCCCGGGTGTCCGGCTGGTGGTGACCTCCTGTTGCGCAGGCGCGGCTCGCTGATGACCCACGTCAGGATGGTGAGTACGCGCGCGTGCGCACGTGAGTATGTGCCCCGATACCCCCGGCCCGGCGGTGGTGATGGGATGGGCGCATGCTTCCCGACGACATACGACCGGACAACGTACAACGGCGCCTCCACGGGACGTGGTGGAGGGCGCCTCTCGTGGCGACCCTGGTCGCCCTGCCGTTCCTCGTGCTGGAGTACAGGTGGTTTCGCTCCGAGGACGGCATAGGTGCCTTCGGGGGAGTGTTCTACTGGTCGGTCGGCCTGCTCGCCTTCTCCTGGGCACTGCCGCACCGCCGGTCTCTGCGCACACCACGCTTTCTGGCCGCCGGCGCCGGGCTCGGATGCGTACTCCTTCCGATGCTGTTCGCGCTGGCACTGGGCGCGGCACTGTCCGGGAGCTGAGCGGACCGGACGCGCTTGCGGCGCGTCCAGACCCTGTTCCGGGGCGTGCAGCGCGGTGTACCTGTCCAGTTGCTTCGGGGCCAGAAGGCGCGGTGGGAGAACCCCGGCCGGCCGTTTCGACTGACGAGGCCCGCCTGCCGATCAGACCAGGAAGCCAGGGCCTGTCCGCGACCTACGCGCTGCGGCCGGTCGCGATCCAAGTCGCCTTCTTCACCCACATCGTGACGGCCTCGCTGGCCCTGCTGGCCGGGCCGTTCCAGTTCTCCACCGTGCTGCGGGAGAGGTTCCCGGCCGTCCACCGCTGGAGTGGCCGGCCGTGTGTACGTCCTCGGCGTGTCCGTCGGTTCGGTGGCCGCCTTCGTCATGTCCTTCGCGAGTTCGATCGCCCTCGACGGCTTCTTCAGATTCGGCGGACTCGCCATGCTGTGGGCCTGGGTCACCTGGCGCGGCCGGGTGCCTCCACAACACCAGAGCCTATGGCGTGTCCAAGGCCCCGCTCGTCCACGCGGCGCGCAGGGCCTTCTTGTCCACCTTGCCCACCTTGGTCGTCGGCAGGTGGTCCAGCAGCACCGTCTTCCGGGGCGTGTACAACTCCCCCAACTCGGCCGTCACCGCCGCGCCGACCGCCTCCGGGTCGACGTCAACGCCCTCGGCCGTGGCCAGGAAGATCTGCACGGCCTCCCCGTACTCCTCGTCCGGCACACCCAGCGCCGCCGCGTTGCGCACACCGGGGAGCGTGAGCAGGAAGTCCTCCAGGACCCTGGAGTAGACGTTGTCGCTGGTGCTACCGGTGACGATGATGTCCTTGGCCCTGTCGACGAGATAGAGATACCCCTCGGCGTCGAGATAGCCCATGTCCCCGGTGCGCAGCCAGCCGTCGTGCAGCGCCGCCGCGGTGCGCTCCGGGTCCTCGTAGTAGCCGAGCATCACCGTCTCACCACGAACGCACACCTCGCCGACCTGCCTGACGGGCAGTGCCGCCGCGCTGTCTTCACCACGGATCTCGATCTCGACGTCGGAGATCGCGCGACCGCAGCTGCGCCAGAGCTCGGGGCATCGGGCTCCCTCCGAGGCGAGATCCTCCGCACTGAACGCGGTGATACCGAGCGCCTCCGACTGCCCGTAACCCTGGCTGAGCACGGGCCCGAACACCTCGACCGCCTGCTGCAGCCGACTGGGCGACGTGGCCGCGCCGCCGACGACGATCCGCCGCAGCTCGGGCAGCGCGTCCGGCTCGCACTCCGGGTGGTCGAGAACCGCGTACAGCATGGGCGGTACGAACATGGTGGCGGTGATCCGCTCCTCGCGCAGCACCGTCAGCGCCGCGCCCGCTTCGAACTCGGGCAGCACGACGAGGGCGGATCCTGTCACCAGAGCCTGGATAGAGGTGAGGTGGCCGCTTCCGTGCGTGAGCAGCGTGGAGGCGAGCACCCTGTCCGTACCCTGGTTCATCGTCGGGAAGACCGCGGGGCGGGAGTTCTGCGGGGCTTCCGCCAGGCCCATCAGCGCGTCGTAAAGCCGGTGGCTGTGTGCAGCGAGCTTGGGGCGGCCCAGAGTCCCGCCGGTGTAGAGGACGGTGACGGCTTCGTCCGCTCCCGGGGCGGGCACGCCGTCGGGGCGCACGTCCGGGCACGCGGCCGCCAGGGCCAGCAGGTCCGTACACGGCTGCTCACAGGGCCCGAGGCTGAGGAGTGCGGGGGCGTGAACGCTGCGGCCGGCCGCGTCGGCGGCCCGTTGCGCGAAAAGCGGGTCGGTGACCACGGCGCGCGCCCGGGACTGCTCGACCAGCGCGGCAAGCTCGCCGGGCCCTGGCTCGGGCGGCAGGAACACGACGCGGCAGCCGATGAGATGAACGGCGAGCTGCACCAGGACGGAGTCCACGCGGTTGGCCAGGAAGAGCCCCACTCCGTCGCCGGGCGCGAGCCCCTGCCCGCGCAGCGCATGCCCCAACCTGAACAGCCGCCGCCGAGCCTCTCCCCTGGTCAGCCGCTGCGCCCCTTGGACGAGCGCCTCCGTGTCCTCGTCCTTGCACCAGTGCTCCAGAATGCGGTCCACGTACGTCCGCGGCTCGGATGTTTCCTGTGCGTTAACGATCACCAACACATCCAAACACGCTGCTGAGAAGCCGTGGCTTCACGGGGGCCACCTTCGGCCACCAGCCGGCGGAGTGTCCATGCGCCCGTACGTTGATGAAAACTCTGCAATGCAGGTCAGTTGAGCGCCTGAGGAGCGCACCGAACGCTCGTCACCATGGCGGGGAATCGCTCCCCGCGGTGTGCCCCAGCATGCCTTTGGCCAGACACCGACGGGCCGACAGCGAAGTCGGCCCGACGCACCGCGCGATCCAGGACTTCTCCTTTGAAGATCCACGCGTTAACGTCCCGCCCTCCTCGCAGGAAGGGACACCCGTATGCGTTCCCTGACACGTGCCATCAGCGCGTCCGCGCTCGCGCTGGTCCTAGTCACCGCGTTCCCCCCGGCCTCCGCGCACGCCACGACATCCGTCCCCGAACGGCCGGCCCGCCCCACGATCTCCCATCAGCGCGTTCTCGCTGTCCCAGGCACCGTCAACGCCCGCGACCTCGGTGGCTACAGCACCTACGACGGCAAGAGCACCCGGTGGAGAGTGCTGTACCGGTCCGAGACCTTGTCCGCTCTCTCGCCGGACGGTGTCACTGCGCTCGGGAACCTGGGGCTCAGCAAGGTCATCGACCTGCGCACCCCCACAGAAATCCAGTACGACGGCGCCGATCGTCTGCCCGCCGGGGTTGCTGCGGATCCGCATTCCGTGGACGACACCGGTCTGTACTTGTTCATGCGCCAGGTCATCGGCTCCGCGGACTCCGCCTACCAGGAAGCTCAGCTGGGTGACGGAAAGGCTGAGGAGCGCATGCGGCACCTGTACCAGGGCTTTGTCACCGACCCGGCGAACCGCGCGGCGCTCGGTGCTGCGATCCGGGATGTCGCGGAAGCGACTGGTCCGATGCTGTTCCACTGCTCGGCGGGCAAGGACCGAACCGGTGTCCTCGCGGATACGATCCTCCGCGCCGTCGGTGTCCCGGCGGCCACCGCCGAGAGTGACTACCTGCTCTCCAACGACCTGCGAGCCCCGTCGGACAAGGCGCTGCGCGACCAGCTGAAGGCGGCCGGCTACATGCACGACCCTGATCTCCTCATCCCCCTTCAGGAAGTTCGCAGCGACTACCTCGCCGCGTTCCGGGACCTGGCCGTGCACAACTACGGCAGTTTCGGCAGCTTTCTCACCAGTGGCCTCGGCCTGGACGCGACCACACTCCTGCGGCTTCGCTCACGACTCGCCAGCTGAACCGCGTGGCCGATCAGGAGTGGTATTGAGCGAAAGTCCACGGATCCTCCGTCCGTACGCCTGCGCTGCCCCGCCGGGTGGCCGGCGGGTGCGCACCGGACCGGCTGCGGCGCGAACGACAGCCTCCGGGGATCATCGAGTGCGCCCTCCAGCGGATGTGAGGTGCCACAGCCGGCGGAGGCAGGGCGCTGCGGGCGCGAGTGGTGCTGGAGGCGACGTGTGCGCGTGTGGGCTGGGTATACCGGCGCTTGAGCCGCGCAGCACCGGACTCGGCCGGTCGCGGCTCGCACTCGCACACAGCGCCTCGACACGGCGCGGGCCACGACCAACAGCAGGACGCCCGGTGCCGGCAGAGCTGCGCTGAACGTCGTCAAAGGCGAGTACCAGTGCGACGACAACGGTCAAAGCAGCGAGGGCGGTCCACAAAGCGTGCGAGACAGGTGAGGTGGTGCGCATGAGGCCGTGTTCTCCATGGCGGCGCGCTGGCCGGACGTTCCCCGGTAGCTGTAGCGCGCAGCGCATTGTAACCACGTGCCGCCCCAAGCCTGGGTCGTGTCCACATGCGGCCGATCGGTCGAAGACCAGAACAAACGGCGGGGGCGCCTGGTCGCCGGAAGGGGGCGTCGGTTCGCTTCACACCGTCCAGGGCCCGGCCGGCCAGGATCCGGCCGGTGCCGGACACCAGCGATTCAGCGCTCTCCTGCACCTGCTTGCCGAACTTCGTGCGCTCTTCCAGAACGGCGAACGCATCGCATCGCTCGGTGCTTCTTCGCCCACCCTGCCGAGCTGGCCCGCAGCTACCCGCAGGCACCGAGGATCAGCGACAAGCAGGCGTGGGCCTTCCTGCCGCTGATCGTCTCGGGGCGGCCGGTGGGCTGCCGCATCCTCTCCTACGAGCGGCCCCACGCCTTCAGCGCCGACGAACGCGCCGTTCTGACCTCCCTGGCCGGACTGATCGCCCAGGCCATGGACCGCGCCCGCCTCTACGACACCAAGCACCAGCTCGCCCACGACCTGCAGCAGGCGCTCCTGCCCCGGACCCTGCCCCGCATCGACGGCCTGGACGTGGCCGCCCGCTACCTTCCCGCCAGCCACGGCATGGACATCGGCGGCGACTTCTACGACCTCATCCGCGCCTATGCCACCGCCGGTGCCACCCCCGGCCAGGTCCTCGCCTGCACCAACCAGGCCCTGACCGGTGTGGAACCCCAGCTCCTCGTCTCCTGCCTCTACGCCCACCTCGACCTCGCCGGCCACAAGGTCACTCTCGCCAGCGCCGGCCGCCCCCAAAAAATCTCGCCTGTCGTGTCAAGAATCCGGCGGCCCGTCGACTGTCGGGAAGCTGTACGGCCGCTGCTTCACCGTGAGGCGCTCAGGCCGCAGACTGGAGGGCGTTTCGTGGAGGGTACGGATGTTGGCGCCGTCGTCGTGTTCCTGGTGATCGTGTGCGCGCCAGGGCTGAGTAGCGTGCTGCAGAGCATCGCATTCCGCATCCGGGCCGCAGGGAAGGCCGAGCTCGTGCGCGCAGGACGCGAGTCGGGTGACCGCACGCCCCGCGGACGCAGGGGGAAGCGAGAGCGACGTGGATGAACGGCAAAGGGCCCAGCGGGCCGAGGCGCTCGCGGCTCTGGCTGCCGAGCGGCGCGGCCAGATGGTCGGCCACGCCCGCAAGCGACTGCGCGACTTGGGGATCCCGCCCTCGTGGGCGGATCCCGAAGACGTCGTGCACAACGCCCTCACGAGCGTGCTGGCCTGTACCGAGCCGATCGAGCAACTGCGCCCGTACGTCTTCAAGGTCATCAAGTACGAGGTCCGGCACGCGGCGCGGCGCTACCGCACCGGACAGGGGTACGCGTCTTTGGACGCGGACGTACGGCTGGAGACGGCCACTGGCACCGCCGACGCGTGCGCCGCGGCCGAGCTGCGCCTGGACCTCGAAGCGGCGCTCACTGCCCTGCCGCCCCAGCAGCGCAGGTCAGTGTGGTGCAACAAGGCGCTGGGACTGACCCAAGCAGAGACGGCCAAAGTCATGGGCGCGGCGCCTGGCAGCGTTGCCACCCACGTCTCCCGCGGGGTCAAAGCACTGCGAGTGACTCTCGGGGCTCTTCTTGGGGTGGTCCTCGCCGCCTTCACCGCGGCGTGGGTACGGACCGGCACACTGTCCATCGACCCCGCCACGGCCGGTCATCTGACGGCGCGGATGGAACGTTGGGTGGCTCGCTGGGGGTGGCCGCAGACCATTGTGGCCGTCCTGGTCGGTGTATCGCTGACGTGGCTGGCCTATACATCGCTGTACCCGCAGTACTTGCGGATGATGAGCCGGCTCCGCGGCAGGCGGGCCGTCCCGCCAGGCGCCGAGGAGTCATCGGTCGTCTGGCAGGGCGAGAGCTGGACCGTGCGGCGAGTGGCGGGCGCCGAGGCCGAGAAGACGTACCGCTGCCCCGGCTGTGACCAGGTGATCGCCCGTGGCGTCCCGCATGTGGTGGCTTGGCTGACGCACCAGGAGGATCGGCGGCACTGGCACACGGCCTGCTGGAACGCACGGGACCGCCGCAGCGCGCGAGCGAGGGCATCACGGACCACTCCGTCGGTGGAGGGCCGGAGTTCAACCGAGGCGTGAACGCACGGTGGTCACCGGCGGGCTGAGCGTCTCGTGGTCATCACCGGCTGACCGCTCACGGCAGGCGCCCGCTCGTCGAACGTGTCCGCGCCAGCCGTCCCGTCGCCCACGTCGCCGCAGAGACGGGCATTTCCCGCCCCGCGGCCCACCAGGTGAACCGGCGCCGGCGGTCCGAGGGAGCGAGCGGACTCGTCAACCGTCACAGCCGCCCGAGCCCGACCCCGCACCGCACCACCACCCGGCCGAAGCCCGAATCTGCCGACTGTGGCAGGACCACGAGCTCGGCCCGCACGCCTCGGGCCGATCCCCGGCCTTGCCCGCCTCCCCCGTGCACCGCATCCTCACCCGGCACGGCCGGAACCGTCTGGCGCACCTGACCGGTCCCGGCGAGCGGGTCCACGTTGCTCTCTTGTGCCACCAGACCCGGGCTTCCCTCACGCCCCCGCGTCGGGTGGGAGGAGCGCCAGCAGGGCCGCCCGGGCGACGGCGGCGCCCGACATGATGCCGGTGTAGCGGCCCGAATCGGTGAAGGCCACGTACTCGCCCTCGTCGAGGAGGGCCGCGCGCAGCCAGGGCGCGTCGTCGTCGGTGCGTTCCAGCGCCTTGGTGTGCAGGACCGGGGTGAAGAGCTGGTGCAGCCGGGAGACGTCGATCTCGGCGGGCAGCGCCTCGAAGTCGGCCATGCTCCTCGCAAGCAGCTGCTCCTCCAGGAGTGGGTTGAGCTCGTTCCGCGGCGCAGGGTGGGTCATGTACCGCATGCCCTGCAGTCCGAGATCCTTCATGAGCGCCGAGGTCGTCGGCAGTGGTGATGTCTGCGGCGTCGGCTCGGCGAGCCGTACCGCCACTGCCTGCCCGGACGCCTGGAGGTATGCCCTCCGCAGGCCCGGGTCGCTCTCCTGAAGGCATTCGAGGAGGTCGGCTGGGCGGGCCCAGCCGATGAATTGGTCGGCTCTGCCCTGCTGCTGGGCGGTGAAGACGACGACCGAGGGCCGACCGAGGCGGGTGGCACCGGCGCTCAGCAGCATCAACCGGGTCTCCCACCAGGCGTGACCGTCCTCGAGGTCGACGATCACCACCTCGGTTCCGCGCAGCTTGCGCAGGGAGACGATGGCTTCGACGCCACCGGCGTCGGCCAGGGACACGCCGAGCTGCGGGACCACGTTCCGGGGCACCTCCAGGCCCCGCTGGGACCCGGCGACGGCCGTCAGAGCGATCTTGACGGCGCCGAGCTCCACCGACCCGCCGGTCGACGCGACCCCGCTCAGGACCACCAGCAGCACCGGGAGCAGGCTCAGGCCGACGATGCCCACCAGCACCCAGCCGGCCGACGCGGTGTCCAGGCCCAGCGCTGTCCGCGCGGCGCCCCAGGCCACGGTCAGCACGACCAGCAGCAGGGGGGCCAGGAACAGGGCCGCCTGCGCGCTGAACGGCCAGAACGCCAGGTTCGAGGCGTTGGCCTGTGTCATGCTCTTCGCCTTGGACTTCTGTGGCGAGCCCACGGAATCCATTATCGGCCACTACCCGGCCCGCCGCTCGGGGGGACCACGCAGGACCCTGCCTTTGATCCTCACAGGGCCGAGCCGACGGGCATGGCCAGGCCACGGGCCGCGACGAGGCGTGCGGTCCCGTCGGCCAGGCTGTAGCGCAGGCCCACCACAGCGGCCTGTCCAGCGGCGACCCGTTCGGCCAGGAGGCGGGAGCGGTACAGCGACAGGTCGACGATGTCTCCCATGTGCTCCGCGAGGATCTCTTCGGTGCTCACGCGTCCGGCGGCCCTCGCCGCCAGCACGCTGGGAGTGCCGCGTTCGACGACGTCCCGAATGTAGCCGGCCGGCGCCATGCCGTCCTCCGGCGCGGCGCACGCCGCGCCGACCGCCCCGCACGAGTCGTGGCCGAGGACCACGACCAGGGGGCAGTCCAGCACGTCGACGCCGTATTCGATGCTGCCGATCACTTCCGGTCCCATGGCATGGCCGGCGGTGCGCACCACGAAGAGATCGCCCAGACCGCGGTCGAAGATGATCTCGGCGGCCAGGCGGGCCGGGCGATGTCGGTCTCGATCCGCCCTCAGTGCACCGCGCAGCAGTCCGGCCCATGACAGCCCGCCCGCCCGGCCATGCGCAGCCTCCCGCCGCAACGCCGTCACACACGGCTCGACGACGCCGCGGAGCATGGGGCGATCCGCTGCCCACGAGAGAGCTCGGCAGGCGCGGGAGCTGGACCTTCCGTAGATTGAAGAGCGAGCGACTGGCAGGGAATGCGTGTGACACCGGAGATCGACTACCTAGGGGTGTTCGCCGCCCTTCCGAGCCCGTGCCTGGTGCTCGGCACGGACCTGGTGATCGCCGACGCCAACCCCGCCTTCTGCGAGGTGACCGGACGAATCCGGGCCGAGCTGGTCGGGCAGTACCTCTTCGACACCTTCCCCGACAACCCCGCCGACCCGGAGGCCGACGGGGTGGCGACCCTGAAAGCCTCACTGCACCGTGTCCTGTCCACCGGCCAGACCGATCACATGGCGTTGCAGAAGTACGACATCCCGGTCCCCGGCAACCCCGAGGCGTTCAAGGAGCGGTGGTGGACCGCGATCAACGTGCCCGTCCTCGACCTGGACGGAAAGGTGGCCTGGATCATCCACCGGTCCGAGGACATGACCGACGTCGTCCGCTCCCGCTGCACGGCGCACCTGCCGTCGGTCAGCCCTGGCCGGGAAGCGGCCATGGAAGCCGAGCTGTACGCCCGGGCGCGGCAGCTGCAGCAGTTGAACGAGGAACTGCGACAGGCCCACGCCCGTGAACGGCGCATCGCCGTCGCCCTGCAAGAAGCCATGCTCCATTCCCCGGATCTGGCCCGGCACCCGAACATCGCCGTGCGCTACCTGCCCGCGACCGGATCACTGAACGTGTGCGGCGACTGGTACGACGCGGTCGACCTGCCCGCGGACCGCTTCACCGTGGCAGTCGGCGACGTGGTCGGCCACGGGCTGACGGCCGCCACCGTCATGGGCAGGCTCCGCAGCGCGCTGAGCGCCGCCACCCGTACCGTCCACGGCCCCGCC
>NZ_JNXR01000049.1:0-38853 GCF_000725475.1 Streptomyces durhamensis | reverse complement strand
AGATCCGCGACGACATCCACGAGGCGTTCCTCAAGCTCGCCTGCTCGCTGATCTGCTGGCGCCGCCTGCGAACCGCATTCCGTTAGGAGCTCTAAGAGGCACCAAGGTTGCGCTCAGGGCGCGGCACGAGGACGACATTCCGATCCTGCGGGCCGAGCTCTACGACGACGTGGTCAACTCCTCGCGGGCCGACGGCCGGCCGTGGCGGCCGATCTCGTCCAGCTCGAAGGATCCACGGCTCGTGGTGGATGACACGGAGCAAGGGCACGTCCCCTTCTCCGTCGTGGAACTGGACGGCGGCACGCTGGTCGGTACGGCGACGCTGTGGGGCATCGACAACCACAACCGGTGCGCGCACATCGGGCTGGGGCTGTTGCCGTCCTGCCGCGGCAAGGGCTACGGCACCGATGTGGTCGGGGTGCTGTGCCACTACGGTTTCGTCGTGCGCGGCCTGCAGCGGCTCCAGATCGAGACTCTGTCGGACAACGCCGCGATGCTGCGCTCCGCCGAGCGCAACGGTTTCGTCCGCGAGGGCGTGCTGCGCTCCTCGGCCTGGGTGATGGGCGAGTTCCTGGACGAGGTGCTGCTCGGGCTCCTTGTCCAGGACTGGAAGAAGGACTCGAAGGTCTAGGCTGGGTCGTGAGCCTGCCGAGGGCGTGCTGTGGAGCAGGCGTAGACCGCCGAGGACGGCTGCCGCTGCCTCCACAGTGCTGCAAGTGCAACGTCGAGCGCTCCCTGGGCCTCGTCGGCATCGTCGGCCGCCTCACCGGGGGGCCTTCGTGTTCCCAGTACACACATATGGCATATGTGCGGCTCACGCAGTTGGCTGACTTGAACGCATGACGTCCTCCGCGTTCGAGACGGCCACACCCGATTCCGTCACCTATATCGACCGGCTCGCCGCGAGCGATCTCGGCCGCTCCTACAAGCGGCGCATGCTCGACGAACTGGAACTGCGTGCCGGGCACCGCGTGGTCTACCTCGGCTGTGGTCCCGAGAACCGACCTCGATGCGCTCGCCCAGGCAGTCACCCCACCGGCGCCGTCATCGGCATCGACCACGACCGGGACAGGGTGGACGCCGCGCGGGCACGTACCCGTAGACGCGTCTCGCTATCGCCGCGGCAGACGCGCAGTGGTGTCCCCCTCGCGTCGGCCGCGGCGGATCCCACGCCGGGATGGTCGCGGGGTTCGAGCGTCAAGGCCGCACCGCCGGTCATGCCGGGAGGGCTCGTAGGAAGAGCACCGGAACGGCGGTGCAGGTGGCCGGACGGTCGTGGCTGACTGGACCGTGATGGTCCAGGGCGCGTACGGAACCTGCGCCTCCCCCCGACTCCTTTGCTGCGTCGGGCCGTCGGCCTGTTCCTCCACCACCAGGCCGGGCGCGGACAGCACTTCATCGGCGACGGGGACGAGAGCGCCGGACCTCGCGGAGGTAGGCGAGGGCCTGCCGACGGGGGAGCTCGGACAGGAGGCGGCTTTCGTGGAGACCGCGGCGGACCTCGTTGTGGGCGTTGACGAGGGCCTCGGCGCGCAGGACCAGGAGTGTCGTGAGCGTCAGTGAGACGTGCACCCACCACGGTGCCTCGGCCGGCACCCCCAACCCGGTCAAAACGCCACTGAGAGAGGCGAGAAGGCGTGAAGCTGCCATCTGAGGACTCCTCGGATACGTCAAGTCAGTCTCGGAAACGAGCAGTTGGCCGGACAAATCGCGCCACGCAGGCCAGGATGAGCACACCGGGGCCGTAGGGGGTGGTTGCGGCGGGATCGGTCAGCGCCGTCCGACGAGCACAGTTCTACGACCTGCCGCACGCCGCCGACCAGGCACTTCCGGCAGCTGCGAACGCGTGAACAGGAATACACGGCTCGTGAACAAGGAGAACGGGATGGCAGGAGGGTCCGGCTACCAGCGCAAGGGTCCGCAACGCCCGGACCCCGCTGCAGCCGCACCGGAGTTACGGCCCTGGGTGGCGCTGATGCGCCGTGTTTTCGACGAGCTCTACGAAGCACTCGACCCAGGCGACCGCCCCACGGTCATCGCACTGGCCAAGGCCGCCCATATCAGCCGGTCCTATGTCTCCGAGTCGTTCTCCGGCAAGCGGCGCCCGCAGCTGCTCCCGTTCCGGTCGATCGTCACAGCTCTGGGCGGGGACGCCGATGAGTGGGAGCCGCGGTGGCATGCGGCACGGATGCAGCACGAGGCGGGTGACGAGGAGCAGCAACCGGATCGTCTCCTGCTGCCCGGGGTGGAGGACGAGGGCGAGGCGGGCGACACGGGTGGCGACGGCACGGAAGCCGGTGCCGCGCCGGATACGGACTCGACCGCTCCCGGTGCGGGTGAGCGCCGCTATCCCGTTCGGCGACTTGTACAGATGCTCGTCGCGTGGGTCGTCATGGCCGTCACCTGGCCGGCCCGGGCCCGCCGCGACAGCAACGCGATACGGATGCGTCGCCGGCTCGTCAAGCAAGTCAGGGACCGGACTGCCGTCGAACTCGGCCGGGCCGAGGCCTACCACTACCTCACGCCCCATTTCGTGATCCTCACCGAGAAGCAGCCGGACCGGGGGCCCCTCGGCCGCGGACGCCGCAGACGCCGCACGAGCAGAGCCCGGCGATCCGAGCCCGTGCCGGTGCCGACCGGGGTGACGAACATCCGCGCGCTCTACGGGGACACCGACGAGTTGGTGGTGCTCGGCAGGCCGGGCATGGGGAAGACCACCCAGCTGGCCCGGCTCGCCCACCGGCTGGCCGTGGAGGCGCTGAGCAGCCCCGACACCGGCGAACCCCTCCACGTCCCGGTCTTCTTACGGCTGGACACCTACCGAGGCGAACCCATCGAGGAGTGGCTGGCCGCCGCCATGAGAACCTACCGGGGCGTCTCGGGCGTGCTGGTGCGGACCTGGCTGAGCGAGCACCGACTGCTGCCCGTGCTGGACGGGCTGGACGAGGTGCCGGAGCGGGACCGCCCCAAGTGCGTCGCCGAACTCCGGCGCCTGCGCCGGCTCTGCCCGGGCATCGCCGTCGGCTGCCGGACGGACGAGGCCGACCTGCGCCGACTGGCCTTCGACCTCCGTGCGCTGCGCTACGTCGAGATCCAGCCCCCCAACCAGCGCGACGTACAGGAGTTCCTCGAAGAGGACCGGGAAGCCCTCGCAGACGTCCACGCCGCGCTGAAGGAAGACCTGGACCTGTGGCCGCTGTTCCAGTCGCCGATGATGCTCAGCTTCATCAGGCTCACCTACCGCAACCGGCCGGCCAGTGACCTGCGCGCCCCCGGCAGCCTCGCCGAGCGTCGCAACCGGATCTTCGACGCGTACACACGGGAATGCCTGCGACGCGAGCGCCCGAGAGCGGACGAGGCCCCCGAGCGGACCCTGACCTGGCTGACCTGGCTGGCCCGGACGCTCACCGCACGTGAGGAACGGGTGCTCTACCTGGACCGGCTGGACCTGAGCTGGTTGTCCCGCACCGAAGGGATCATCCCGCGGATCATCCCCAACGTGACCATGTCGTTCCTCGCCCTCGGACTGCCCCTGGTGTGGCTGACGGTCGCCGTCCGGGCCGGCGTGCTGCACACCAGCCTCCGTGACGCTGACGCCCTCGCCCTGGCCATGGCCGTCAACATCGGCGCACAGGCGTACCAGTCGGAGCGGCACTTCCTGAAGACCGACGAACGCGAGGACGGGGACGAGGCCCGTACCGGCCGGGAGCGCGGGGCCCTGGTGATCCCCATGATGGCCAACGCGCCCCTGATGCTTCTCCTGCTGGCCTGGTTGGTCTTCATGGTGAGGGCCGACCTGAGCGCGCCCGGATGTGTCGTGGTGGGACTCGCCTACTTCTGGGTCGCGCTCACGCAGATGGAAGCCGGCTACACCGATGTGTTCCAGCCGGTGGAGCAGCTGCGGTGGACCTGGCGGCGGCGGGAGTACGTGATCCACTCACCGCTGGCGCGCGGCACACTGTCCGTGCTGCTGTGGATCGCCATCGACTGCCTGCTCGGGTACGTCGTCCACCTGCTCTGCCCGAAGCCACCGTGGATCGGCCCGGCCTCCGCCCTGCTGATGGGCCTGATCTACCTCGTCGGCAATCAGTTCGAGCCCTCGCTGCAGGACCGCCGCCCACGCCCCAACGACGGTGTACGCCGCACGGTCCGATTCTCGCTGGTCCACGGCTTCGCAGGGCTGGCGGTGGGCGGCATCGGCCTGCTCGTGCTGATCGGCTTCGCCGTGCCCGGCCACGACCTGCGCCGGGCCGGCTTCGTCGCCGCCCTGCTCGGCATGCTGTTCGCCGTGGTCCGGGGCTTCCGGTACGGAGGGCTGGCCGTCCTGCGGCACTGGACGATCAGGGCGATCCTGGCGTACCGGGGGCGCACCCCCTACCGGTACCGGCGGTTCCTGCACGAGGCGGAGGAGCGCATCCTGCTCCACCGCACCGACAGCGGGTTCTTCTTCCCGCACCACCAGCTCCAACTACACCTGAACACCGCCGTCGAGGAGCTCCTGCCGCGGCTCATGGACCAGGAGAGGGGCGCAGACACGCGCACTGGTGCGGCGGAGGAGGACAACGAGGCGGTCGGAGCCAGAGAATGACCAGGCGAGGTCAAGCCCCGCGGAGTACCGGACGGCCGGTCCGGCGAAGCGGATCGCGCAGGCCCCGTCTGCCGCCGGCGGAAACTCGGATGGCCTCGGCGCACGATCTCGGTAGAGTCGGGCGATGCCCGAGCTGAAGCGTCTGCACGCTCGTCATGCCCCGGCGGTCCTGGCCTTCGAGCTGGCGAACCGCACCTACTTCGCCGCCTCGGTCCCCGACCGCGGCGACGACTACTTCGACCAGTTCACCGACCGGTACAACGCCTTGCTGGCTGAGCAGGCGGCCGGCATCTGCGCCTTCCATGTACTCGTCGCCGAGGACGGCTCGGTACTGGGCAGGTTCAACCTGGTCGACATCGAGGATCGCACCGCGGAACTCGGCTACCGGGTCGCGCAGCACGTCGCCGGTCGGGGCGTGGCGACCGCGACCGTCCGGGAGCTGTGCCGGCTGGCGGCGGCGCGGCACGGGCTGCGCACCCTGCGGGCGGCCACCGCACGCGTGAATGTCGCGTCCCAGAAGGTGCTGACCAAGGCCGGGTTCGTCCCGGTCGGCCCAGCCGACCCGGCCGACCTTGGCGGCAAGCCAGGCACGTGGTACCAGCGCGACCTGGTGCTCCAGCCTTAGTCCGCGGGCTTCGCCGTCCACCCTTCTACGGCGTCCCCCTCTTCTTCGTCCACCCCTCTACGCGGGCCGGCTGCCGAGCCGCCCGACCGGAGGCCGGCGTCGGTGCCGGTTCAGCACTCGGACCTGCAGCCCCACCGGAGTGGCCGGGTCGACGGTCCGGCTCACATGTTCTCGTCGCTGTCGGTGAAGACGCTGCGGCTGGCCGCGAAGAGCCGCGCACAGCGTTGCGCCATGGCTTCCGGTGACTGGTCAGGGTGGTTGACCCACCAGCGGACCAGGGCGGTGCACAGGCCGCGCCAGGCGTATTTGAGGGCGTCGGCGTCGAGCGGGTCGTTGGATCCGGCCGCGTGCAGGAGGTCGGCGGTGCCGAGCGTGGCGAGATCGTCGATGGCGCCGCGGTAGTACGCCGCGCGCCGGGCGGCGTCGCTGTCGGGCGGCAGCGTGGCGTCGTAGAGGACGAACCACGCTTCGCGCTGCCCGTCCAGGGCGGTGAACAGGCCGTGCAGCACGCGCAGGGGAGTGGGCGGCGCACCGGGGTGGTGTTGGGCCATCGCGGCACGGATCGCGTCCAGCAGCCGGTCGCCGACCAGGTTCAGGCAGGCGATGTAGAGGTCCTGCTTGCTGCCGAAGTAGTGGTGCAGCAGTGGCTTGGTGACGCCCACGCGGGCGGCGATGGCGGCAACGGTGGTGACCTCGTAGCCGTGGCGGCCGAACTCCTCGGTGGCCGCGGCCAGGACCTGGCGCTCGCGTGCGGCCCTGGGCACGCCCTTGGTGCCGGCTCTGGAGGGGGGCGTTGTCATGGGACCAATATAACCCTAGGGTAATTTACCGCTCGGTCAATTACCTGGATACAGCTGGGAGCACACCCATGCCTGCCCTCCCGTCCGACCCCGGCACCTCCCGCACCCGCTCCTGGTGGGGCTGGGGCTACGCCGACGCCCACCCCGACGACGCCGAATGCACCGCCATGGGCGCCCTGCTGCCCGGCACCCTGGCCCGCCCGCTGCCGATACCCCGGGTCACCGACCTGCCCGTCACCCGCCCCGGCGCGACACCTCCGCCCGCACTGGCGCACCTGGTCACCAGCGACCCCGAAGCGCGGGCCGCTCACGCCATGGGCAAGGCCTACCGCGACGTCATCCGGGCCCTGCGCGGCCGACCGGGCCGGATCCCCGACCTGGTCGCCCGACCGACCGACGACCAAGAGGTCGCCGACCTGCTGGACTGGGCGGGCGAGCACGGCGTGGCCGTCATCCCCTTCGGCGGCGGCTCCTCGGTGGTCGGCGGCATCGAGTACCGCAGCGACGACCACCGCGCCGTGCTGTCGCTGGATCTGACCTCGATGGACCGGGTTCTGGAGATCGACACCACCAGCCGCTCAGCCCGCATCCAGGCCGGCGCGCTCGGTCCCGTGCTGGAGGAGCAGCTGCGGCCCCACGGCCTCACGCTGCGCCATTTCCCGCAGAGCTTCGAGTTCTCGACCCTCGGCGGCTGGCTGGCCACCCGGGCCGGCGGCCACTACGCGACCGTCCGCACCCACATCGATGACTTCGTGCAATCCCTGCGGGTGGTCACGCCCGCCGGCCCCTGCACGTCCTGGCGTCTGCCCGCCTCCGGCGCCGGACCCTCGCCCGACCGCCTGTTCCTCGGCTCCGAGGGCGCGCTCGGGGTCATCACCGAAGCGTGGATGCGCCTGCAGGAGCGCCCGCGCCACAAGGCCTCGGCGTCTGTCGCCTTCGCCGACTTCCACCGCGCGCTCGACGCGGTGCGTGCCATCGCCCAGTCCGACCTCGCCCCGGCCAACTGCCGGCTGCTCGATTCCGGTGAGGCACTGCTGGCCGGTGCCTCGCACGACGGATCCGCCGTGCTGGTCCTGGGCTTCGAATCCGCGACCACCCGCGTCGACGACCGCCTCACGAGCGCGCTGGACCTGGCCCGCGCCCACGGGGGCCGCGCCAGGACGCCGACGGCGGACCACAACGCCCCGGCCGACTCGGCCGTGAGTGCCTGGCGCTCGGCGTTCCTGCGTATGCCCTACCTGCGCGACGGCCTGGCCCGCATGGGCGCCGTCGTCGAGACCTTCGAGACCGCCGCCACCTGGGACAAGATTCCCGCCCTGATCGACGCGGTCCGCACCGAGGTCGGCGCCGCCGCGTTGAAGGCCACCGGCCACCCGGCCACCGTCAACTGCCGCCTGACCCACGTCTACCCGGACGGCGCCGCCCCCTACTTCACCGTGGCCGTCGCCGGCCGACCCGGCGACGAGGTCTCCGTCTGGGACGACATCAAGGCCGCCGCGAGTGACGTCCTGCACCGCCACCGCGCGACCATCACCCACCACCACGCCGTCGGCCGCGACCACCGCCCCGCCTACGACCTCCAGCGCCCGGAGCCCTTCGCACTGGCACTGCGCGCCGCCAAGGACGCCCTCGACCCCCATCACATCCTGAACCCGGGCGTCCTCGTCGACTGACGCGACGACCGCGAAGGCCCAGTGCGGCGTGAGCAGTCCCCACAGCTTCCACGCGTCTCCCTCGGTAAGGGTGGGTCGCGCGGAGTTGTCAGGAGCCGCCCGTGCCCTTGAGCGCACCACCGACGAAGTCCTTCGTCAGCGCGGCGGCCGAGGCGATCGGCACGTACTGGCCGTCCGGCGGGAAGAAGTCGACGGCACCGACCGCTCTGTAGTTGGCCCAGAAGCATGTGGTCATGGGGAAGGTGTCAGTGACGTTCTGCTGACACTTCGTCACCATAGTGCGGCTCGTGGAGATGTGCGGCTTGCCGGTGAGGTTGCGGCCGTAGCTCACGCTGAGCTTCATGGAATGGTCGAAGATCTTGGTCAGGGAGGCCGTGGGATCGGGGACGTTCTCGTACAGGCTCGTCCTGGCGGTGAACGTGGGTGCCGAGACCGACTGCGTGCCCTTGCGGAGGACGATGCGTGGGCTGCCGAAGCAGGAGATCTCGTCGGCGACGTCACCGCTGTCGTCGTCGATCTCCTTCAAGCCGTCATCGCCGTAGACGCCGATGTCGAGGTCGCTGCCGAAGCGGAATCCTCCGTCGCCTTCGTCGCAGACCAGGCCTTCCATCGCCGGCGGGACAACCTTGGTGTAGCGGATACCTGGGTCGGCTGCGAACTTTTCCGCCGTGGGCGACGCGCCCTTGTCCGAAGCCTTGGGCGTTTCATCCGCCTGCTTCTCGGACCCGCATCCCGCGACGGTCGCCGCCACCGCCAGGACAGCCACCGTAGCCCTCCATATGTTCATGTCCGCTGTGCCCCCGATGGTTGCCCGAAGTTGATCAAGACATGCGTGATCTTAAGGCAAGGAGTGGCGAGGCGTGCCTGCCGAGCGGAGCACCGCCTCCTCCCTGACGCACCCCACGGCGACGGTCGTACCCCTCCCCTGACTTGCTCCCGCCCACCAAGATCACGGTCTGCTTAGATGGATCTACGTTCTCCCTCGCCGCCTGACCTGGAGCGCCGTGTGCCTGAACCACTGACCGTCGCCGTAGCGCAGCCCCGCTGCGTCGATCTGGACATCGCCGCCAACGCCGCTCTGCACGCCGAGGCAGTGCTGACCGCGCAGGCACCCCTGGTCGTCTTCCCGGAGCTCTCACTCACGGGCTACGACCTCGCCGCCCCGGCCGTGGCCGCGGACGACCCCCGCCTCGCTCCACTCGCCGACGCATGCCGTAGCACGGGGGCGATGGCGCTGGCCGGTGCTCCGGTGCAGGGCGAGGACGGGCGCGAGTACATAGCGACCCTGGCCGTGACGGGCGAGGGCGCTGCGCTGGCGTACGCGAAGATGCACCTGCACGGAGACGAAAAGATCCGCTTCACGCCGGGCGCACAGCCGGCAGTGCTGGAGATCGGCGGGTGGCGTCTGGGGCTGGCTGTGTGCCGCGATGCGGCGGTGCCGCAGCACGCCGCAGAAACAGCGGCGTTGGGCATCGACGCCTATGTCGCCAGCACCCTCTACGGCGCCGGCTCCGAGCAGTCGGCGTGCCGGGACGGGCACATGCAGGAGCGGGCAAGGGCGCACGGCGTATGGGTCGTGCTGTCGACCGTGGCGGGGCCGAGCGGCGAGTACCGGGAGACCTCCGGCGGCTCCGGAGTGTGGGCGCCCGACGGATCACGGGTGGCCCAGGCCGGCCCCGAGCCCGGCGCCGTGGCGACCGCGACGCTCAACTGACGGTTCGTCACCGCCCCCGAAGGGCGGAACTGTTCGTGAGGACATACCTTGTCGGCGAGCGCCGGCATGTGCACCCCTCACCTCTTCCAGCCCGGAATGTGGCCCATTCGCCGGGCGTGCCAGCAAGAAGTCCAGGTACTCCCGGTGGCGCAGCGTTGCCGATCCCGGCACGAAGACACCCTCACGGCTTGATCCAGTACCGCTCCCCAGAGCTAGCTGCAGGGTGATGTCCTTGAGAAGCGCGGACGCGGATACCACGGCCCCGGAAGCAGTGGCGCGGGCAGCATCAGGCCACGATGTCGCGATCGCGGCCGTGGCCCCCGGTGAGACTGATCCGAGAGCCTTCTTCCAGGCCGCGGCAATGGGCTTGGTGACCGGTCTGCAGAACGCGGGGGTTGCCCGGCTGGTCTGGGTGAGCATCGTCTCGTTGCTGCCCGGTGCCTCCAGTGTCCCGGCCGTCGACACCGATGCCTTTCCGGCGGAGTACCGGCCCTTCTCCCTGGGACACCGCATTGCGCTGGAGGCGATCAAAGCGTCCGACCTGCAGTGGACTGCCGTGAGCCCTGCGGGAGACTTCGCCCCGCACACACTACCTACCGGCGGATATGCACTTACCGGGGTCGGTGACCTGACCAGTCGAATCACCCACGCTGACCATGCCCGCGCGCTGGTCGACATGGCTGAGCGGTCCGGCATGCCTGGCGAGCATTTCGGAGTGGTCCTGCGGTCACCCGACGAGAAGGCATCCGCAGCCATCGGGGACGGCCAACGGTGAGCCGCCGCAAGGCGCCCCTGTCGCCCGAGGGCCTCCGTCGTGGCAGTAGGCGTACTCGATGGCGGGTTGCGCCTTTCCGACGCCGCCCATGCTGTGGATTGCCCCCGGGCTCGTTGAGCTGCTCCCGCTGGGTTGTGCGCGCCCGGTGACCGTCGGGGTTCCCATCCTGCCGGCGCGCGGCACGGCGTGTGGAAGAGTCAGGCGCCGTCGTTGCCCACGCTGGCCATACGAGGTCGAATCGTGTGGTCGAGAGGATCAGGAGTCGTTTCATGCCCGATGAGATCACGCTGCGCCCGGTGACCGCCGACGATCTCGACCTGTTCGAGCGCGAGTTCAACGGCCCGGAGGGGACCGGCCAGTACCAGTGGTTCGGCTTCGGTTCACCGGCTGGCCTGCGTCGGCAGTTCACGGAGACCGGCCTGCTCAGCCCCGACGGCGGCACGCTCGCCGTCGCGGAGGCGGGCCGGACGGTGGGCCGGGTCGAGTGGTTCGCCAGCGCCTGGGGTCGGCCCGCCACCTCCACCTGCTGGACCCTGGCGATCGGCCTGGTCCCTGCAGCGCACGGCCGCGGCATAGGCACACGGGCCCAGCGGCTCTTGGCCGAGTACCTCTTCGACCACACCAGGGCCGAACGGCTCCAAGCCTGGACGGACTGCGCCAACCTCGCCGAGCAGCGTGCGTTGGAGAAGGCGGGCTTCGTCAGGGAGGGAGTGCTGCGCTCGGCACAATGGCGCGGCGGTCAGTGGCACGATCAGGTGATCTTCTCCATGCTCCGCGCGGAGAGGTCCGGCGGTGAACCAGGACAGTGATGGCTCTGACGAGTCTTCAGTTCCTGAGCCGGAGCCTCGTCAGGCACCCCGCCGAGCGCCCGTCCAAACTGTCCCGCAGCCCCGCCGTCAGTCGATCTCGGTCGACCCGACGTCTGTGCGTGCGCACCGTCAAGCCGCTGGCGCCGGCAGGGCCACTGGGTGTGGGGAGCCGGGCCGAGACGGCCGAGGACAACCCTGCTGTCCTGGAAGCGGCGGCCGGCGACTGGCCCGTGTACCTGACGGCTGCCTGCTTCGTTCTCGGGGAGCCGACCTGGGAGGGCCCCTGGGACGCCGAGGACTTTCCCGACCTGATCGGTGGATATGAACTGGCGGCCCCGGAGGATCGGGTCGAGGAGCGGGACCCGTATCGGCTGGCCTGCTGGCCGACGCGGTCGGGCACGGGCCCGCTCGTCGTCATGAGCATCGACCTCGCGGTGGGAACGGCACATGGCGAGTGGGACGGCGCCGCGAACCTCTCCGTGACGTTCCGTCCGCGTCTTGTCGAGTGGGGAGCAGAGTGAGCACACCGCCGATCCCCGAGCACATAGAGACGCTCGCCGTCCGGATGGCCAACGAGGAGGCCGAGCGCGCCGCTTACGCCAGGTCCCCCAAGGCGAGCCGCTCGCAGTCGACCTGTTGCCGTATCTGAGGGCTGGTGACAGCTACTTCGCGGGCGTCAAAGGTGTCGTACCGGGCGATCCGGTGCGGGAACGCGGACCGGGGGTGGCCGGCCTCCGCGTGCCAAGCGGCGACGGTGGATACGGCTGGTCACTGCCCCTGCTCCCGGCATTGGATACTCGACCTGTCACATGATCGGCTCGCAGCTCGGCGGTTGCCGTGCCGCACCAACCTCAGAAGGCAGATCCCAACATGTTCCAGGAAACCCCGATCTTCAACCGCCTTGTCGCAGAGCGCGGTGATGTGCCGGCCCAGGCTCGTGGTGAAGCCGACCGTGTACGCCACCAGCTGGCGCAGGTCTTGCCCTCCGCTCCGTGGCCTGCCGCCCGCCCGCTGCGGCAGCAGCCCCAACTGCCCGGCGGCGCGATCTCACCCACTGGCCTGTGACGTTCCGGGAAGGGCAAGCTCAAAGGGGTGCTGGATCGTCGTCCACTGGGCCACCATGCCGAGTCGGTTCTCTTCTTCTCCTTTCCCTCAGGTGGTTCACCCTGTTCGTCCTGGTGGCGGTGACCGGTTGGTGAACATGGCTTGGGGGAGTCGTCGTGGGTAGTCCATACGCGTAGCGCATCGCGGGGCGGCTGCGGTCCGCTGGTGTGCGCCTCTCCAACTCAACCCCCCACACCCTTTGGAGAGTTCATGCGCGGCGCTACCCTCGGCCTGCCCGCCGCTACCCGGCGTTCCGTCACCGTCACCACAGCCCGCTGACGCCCGCTCAAGCCCACCCGCCCCAGCCACGGTGGGTTGGCCGGTGAGGCACCGAGCGGTGGCAGGGACAACGGGGGGTGCCTGTCGTTGTGGTGGCCTACCTCCCATGACAGGGACGGCACGGGAACCACGAAAATGGTGTTGGGGCGCGTCCCGTCGCTGAGCGATGATGTCCGCCGCTGGCCCGTTGGCTGGGTGGGGATCTGGTCCATCGGTGTGGCCTGGCGTTTCTGCGTGGTTTCTCGAAGAGGTGGGGCGCATGGGCGGGTTTCTGCGATGCAACTTGTTCTACGGTGTCGATCATCAGAAGGTGTACGAGGCACTGACGGACTTCTGGAAGGCAGAGGATCACGAGCTGGTTGACGCCACGGCGGAGGACGACGCCTATACGCTGCACCAGACGAGTGGCGCTTGGACCGCGCTGAAGTGGACGCGCGGCTGGGAATGGGACGTGCGGCGCCGCGCACAGTTCCACGTTTCGCGCGTGTACGACTGCCCCGGGCTGCTGACCTTCATGTACGACGGCGACAACTGGGGCTACGAGCTGTTCCACCACGGCGCGACGGTCGACCAGTTCCTGCACTGGGTGAACCCCGGTCAGCAGTACTTCCCAAGCGGCTCCGTACGAGGCAGGCCGGACCTACTGGTCGCCCAGTTCCCGGCTCTGAACCTGAACCCTGACCATGCCCGCGGCTACCTGACGAGCACGGACGAGGAGGACCCGTCATACGACGACTTCGACTTCGAGTCCGACGACCCCAGGAACCGTCCGGTCCGCGACGGCGACTGGTGGGGACGTCTGGACGCCGAGGTCGTGTTCGACTTCTGGCGCTTCCTGGGCGTGGAACCCGGCACCCCCGCAGGCGACTACCTCTTCCCGAGCCCCCACCTTTTCAAGGCACCGGTGTGGCGGAGGTTCACCACCCGGAAAATGGGGACTGCCGGCGCCTGAACCCCAATCGCCGAAGGAGATCGCACGGGAGCTGGGGTGCCGGATCCCCGGTCGACGCACGGCTGGGGGCGGCGCTGGGCGTCACCCCTGGCGATGCACGAGGGTGAGCTGCGGCACCGCATCACCGGCGATAGCGTGGACATAACGGCCGCGCGAGCCCAGTGACCGGTGGCCGAATTCCCGTGGCGTTCCTTCCACGCTTTCGTGTACCTTCGTGTGTCTTCGCGTTCCTCCGTTCTCTGGGCCCGCAGACTGCGGGAAAGTTCGGCCCGTAGCAAGCACTAGCGGTCGCTGCCGGGCCAGTTGGTGCCTGGGTCGACGTCCGTGTCACCCGCGTACACGTGGCGCAGCGCGGCGACGAGGGTGTCGGGGTCGCCCAGGCGCTCCTTCAGTGTGCAGCCGATGCTGCCCGAAGGGCTCAGGCCGACCAACCGGTGGACGAATCCGGCCTCGGCGCGGGACGACAGGACCAGTATCCCGACTTCCGGGTGCCTGGTACGGATCGCCTGGACCGTCCTCAGCCCCTCGTCCAGGTGATCGGGTGGCAGGTGGATGTCGACCACGACGACGTCCGGCGACAGGCGGGCGACCTCGCACAGACACTCGTCATGATCGACAGCCGTGCCCACCACTTCTATCCCCCGCTCGGTGAGCAGGCGGACGAGTGCGTCCCGCAGGGACGGGGTGCCTTCGACGATGACGACGCGCATGCCCCCTCCAACCCTGCTCTCGGACGGATCCTCCTCGCACGAGGCCCGGACTTCAGCGAGGTTTCCCCTAGCGCTCCTGCGGGTTTTCCGCGCGTAAGTACATCAGGGTGGCCACGACCCGTCGGTTCAGACGGCGTTGCTCGGCCTCGGAGGCCAGGCCCAGTTTGCCGAAGATCGTCGACAGGTTCCGTTCCACGTTCCCCAGCGTGCATTCCAGCTTCTGTGCGATGGCCAGATTGGTCAGCCCGCTGGCGACGAGGGAGAGGATCTGCCGTTCGCGGGGGGTGAGGCGCGCCAGGGAGTCGGCGGACCCGTCGGTGGGGCGGGGCTTTGGTACCAGGAGCTCACGGATCCAGCCGGGGTCGATGACCACCTGTCCCTTGACGACGCGGTGCATGGCGTCGGTGATCAGCCCCATGTCACCCAGGTTGCCCTTGGCCATGAGGCCGACCGAGAGGGGCGGCTCCAGCGCCATGAGCCGTTTGACGTGCTCGACTTGGGGATCGGTCGCCACGACCAGCAACGCGACCTCGGGATAGAGAAGCCGGACGCGTTCGGCGATGCGCAGTCCCGCATCGGCGGGCTGGGCCTCCTTGACCAGCCGTAGGTCGAGGGTGACGACGTCCGGGGCGTGTGCGTCGATCAGCGCGATGGCTTCGTCGGTCGTCTCGGCGCTCCCGGCGACCTCGATGCCGTGATGGGTGAGTGCCGTGACGAAGGCGGCGCGTAGCATCGGGTCGTCCTCGACGACGACAACTTTCACCGTTCGTCTCCTTCCGTGGGGCTGGGTGAGTGAGCGGGAAGCCCGCCGGGCAGGCGGGCCACCAGGCGAGTGCCCCCGCCTCGGGGGCTGTGGACGCGCAGCTCGCCTCCGGCGGCCGCGACCCGTTCGGTCAGACCGCGCAGGCCGCTGCCCAGGACGTCGGCGCCGCCCTGTCCGTCGTCGGTGACGGCGACGAGCAGGCCGTCGCCGTCCGGTGTGACCACGACACGGATCGCCGCGCCCGGGGTGGCGTGCTTGACGGCGTTGGTGACGCCCTCCGCGATGACGAAGTACGCCGTGGACTCCGCGTCGGGGGGCCAACGCCGGTCGGGTACCTCGTACTCGACGCGTCCCCCGTGGTCTCTGGCCAGGCCGGCGACCGTGTCCCGGAGGCCGTACTGGACGAGCGCGCGTGGATGCAGCCCCTGGCAGAGCTCGCGCAGGGTCCTGATGGACTCGGTGAGTTGGTTCTTCGCCGTGCCCAGGAGTGCGGTGAGCTGGTCACTGCCCTCAGCGGCGGCTCGGCTGTGGGCCATGCCCAGCAAGGTGAGTACGGCGAAAAACCCCTGTTGGGCGCCGTCGTGCAGAGCGCGTTCGATCCGTCTGCGCTCGGCCAGTTCCGCTTCGAGCAGCCGTCGCCGCGACTCGCTGACCTGTGTGTACAGCCGGACGTTCTCCATCACCAGTCCGGCGAGAGCGAAAGCGATCGCGGTCGTACGGCTGGTCTCACTCAGCGCGGCATCGTGTTCGATGACGCACAGCAGGCCGTCGCCGCGACTGACCGGGGTGAGAGCGCGGGCGGGGTCCCGTCTCTCGTCGGCCCGGCGGCCGGTGAGGTCGGTGAGCACTCCGCCCTGCCGGGGCAGCAGCAGGCGCAGCGTCGGATCGCCCACCGCCTCGGCGAGGGACCTCTGCAGCGTGTCCAGCGGCTCGGCGTCCAGCTGCCCGAGCACGGCGGGCAGTTCGGCTATGTGCATCTCCCGGCGCCACTGGAGACCGGCCGAGACGAGATAGGCCACGACGAGGCCGGCCGCCCCGCCGCCGAGCATCAGTACCTCGACCACCAGGCGGAAGCGGAGCGGCAGGCCCGTCGCGCTGGTCAGCGCGGAGGCGATGAGCAGCACCCCTGCGATGATCATGACCGCCCAGACCGGCCCGGTGCGTCGGCGGCGCACGGCCAGCGCGGTCAGCAGACGGCGTGACACGATCACGATGCCCGTCACGCCCAGGACGGCCAGGATGAGGCTGCCGGCGATCGCCCATCCGGTGTTGACCTGCCCGATGTTGTAGTTCCATGTCCCGCTGGGGCGGTCGGCGAGGTAGCGGCCCACTTGTGTCCCGACGCAGGCGAGGTAGCAGATCGCGACATACGCGCGGTCACCGGACCCGCGCAGCCGTCCGGACGGCAGACTCAGGGCCAGATGGCCGAAGACCCCGACGTACAGAAAGGCCAGACAGAACCCGACGGCGAACAGGGCCTGGTGGCCGCTGACCCGGAGGTACTGAAGGTAGTAGGTGGTACCGAGGGCGATCAGCAGCACGCCCACCCGTGCTCGTGACCCGCGGATCCACAACACGCCGCCCGCGACGATCAACGGTATCCCGAATCCTCGATAGGCCAGGTCGGTCCAGAGGGCGGTCGGCGGCCCGACACCCCAGGAGGCGATGGCGGCCCACCCTGCTGCGGCGAGTGCGACCACTGTGACCGGGACGGCGACGATGCCGGGCATCAGTCCGCCGCGAACCGTGATCCTCACCAGGCTTCGCCACCCCCTGGCCTGTGGTTAACCAGGCCTCGCCCCCCGGGTTTTCCCCGCCAGGCGGTCCAGGATGCCATTCAGGAAGAGCGGGTTTGCGGGGATTGCCGAGAAGGTCGAAGCCGAAACACTTTCGAGTGATGTCATCGGCGCTGGAGGGCTTCCGGCATGTCAGAGACCTACGTATTGCCCACGTTGGTGAAGGGCCCCTTCCCGCTTCCGGCACGGGAGCTTCTGGTGAACGTCGGCTGGCTCGCCGTGGTCTTCCGCAACGGCGTGCCCTGCCGGGTCTGCCGTCCCGGACGGCACAGCTCGCTGGTGGGCCTGTTCACCGGCCGCAGGTTGCCCGTGACCGGCGAACTGTCCGTGGTGCTGTTCGACAACGCTCCGCAGACCGTGCAGATGGCCGCCGACGCCGTACGGCTGGCGGACGCCCGCAAGATCGGCGTCACCGCGGTCGCGGTGGTGCGGCCTCGCTGGAGCGCAGATCCCGAGTCGTTGCTGGACGTCGCGACGCGCTACGGCGTGCTCAGTCACCGGTACGGGGAGGCCGCCGGCTTCCAGCTCGACGCCGACTTCCGCGCGTGGGCGCGAAGGCTGCTTCGCGAGCGTGGCCACGACGACGTCTATCTCGCCGCCGACAGCCGCAGCGCTCTGACCGGGCCGCACGGCGCGGCCGGCCCGGCCGCCGGTCCCGGCGAGGGGTTGCTGGTCGTCGAGCGGTTCGTGCACGTCGTCGTCACACCCGACCCGGTGGTCGTCGCCATCGAGCGTGAACACGACAAGGTCGACATCAAGGCTGCCGCCCTGGAGGCCAAGCTCGCACTTGAGCCCCTCGCCGCAGCACTGCGCGAACTCAAGAGCCTGCACGACGACCGCCTCGCCCGCGTTCGCGATCTGCGGCGGGCCGAGCTGGATGTGGACATGGCCGCGGTGTACGGGGTGATCCCCCTGTTCATGCGCGACCCGAAGGCCGCCACCGAGGTGGTCAAGACACGCTGGCAGGTGCTGAACGGGCTGTTGAACGAGTACGCCGACATGCTCCCGTTCGCGGCCGAGGAACTCGGCGTCACGCCGACGCAGTTGCTGCAGAACCTGGCGCAGGGCCGCGTCCCCACAGCCGACCGGGACGGCGGGTCGTCGTCCCCCGACGAGATCGGACAACTCGACGAAAGGAGGCGTCCCGCATGAACTCCGGACCTCACCGTCAGCAGGAGAACGGCCGGGACGAAGAGCCCGGCGTGGGCGGGACCGGCACGGATCCCCGTCCGGCACACCCGCCGGAGGACGCTCGCGGTGGTGGCCCCGGCAGCGGCGGCGGACCACACGGCACGACACGCGGGGGGAACCGCGTCCGGGGCAGCGAACACCTTCCGCACGAGGTGAACGACCCTCTCGAGCAGCGCAGGCGCTGGGGCCGGCAGGATGCCGGGGCCGGGCAGGACGGTGGTCAGGGGCGGCCGGGTCGGACGCGTGGGGGAGAAGGCACGGGGCATTCCACCGAGGGGTCGGGACAGCGCCGCGATGGCGGCGGCCGGGGCCAAGAGCGCGGAGGGGAGCGGGCCGGGCAGGACGGTGGTCAGGGGCGGCCGGGTCGCACGCGCGGGGGAGAGGACACGGGGCATTCCGCTGAGGGATCGGGAGAGCCTCGCGGCGGCCGGGGCCAAGAAGGTGGAGGAGAGCGGCCCGGGCAGGGCACCGGGCGCCCGTCCGAACACCCCGTCAACCAGAGGGGACGACAACAGGAGTCCGGCGGCGGAGGGTTCGTGCCGAGCTGGCCCTCGCCCAGGCAGCGAGACGTGCACGCTCCGGGCGGCTGGCACATCGAAACCCGCGCGGAGCTGGAACAGCGGAGCCGGGGGCACCGCCCGGAGCAGGGAGAGGGACAGACCGCGCCACCGGGTAACCACCGGCAGCCGGCTCGCGACGCCGGAACACCCTCGCACGGCGGCACACCCCAGCGACTGCGCTCGAATGACGCGGCCGACGGGAACCCGACGGATGCGTACAAGACCTTCGACGAACGCCATGGCACGGGAGGGCGTGCCGACTCGTGGCAGAAGGAGACGGACCCCAAGCAGGGCGGCCGCGCTGAATCGACGCAGCGGGACCGGACGGACTTCTCCTCCCAGCTCCCGCGGCCCGACAAGGGGCACGGATCGCCGGGAGACGCGCACCGGTCGACGGAAACCCGGCCGCAGGAATCCGCTCCGCAGCAGCGGACGGACTTCCACACCTCGATCAGCGGATCCCGCGCCGAGGGAACGAGCAGTTCCCACGACGACAAGCCGCCCTCGGGCTCGGGGATCGGGGGGCACCGCGGATGAGCAGGAACTCCGGCGACCTGAACGAACTGCGAGACATCATCATGCAGGCGCAGACCAGGCAGGACCCCTACCCGCAGGATCCGGCGGCACGGATCACCGTGGGACGGGACGGGCAGATCTACCGGGGCGATCCGACGGACGACGAACCGGTCTCCCGCGTGCATCACGGCACCTTCGCCGGAGTACGGGCCCTGTCGCGGCGCCTGGCGGCGGACCAGCGGTTCGCACGGACGCGCATGCCGGTGGGCACCGTGTACGTCGACGAACCGGACGTGTGCGGATGGGCGTACTCGATCACGACCGAACTCGCCGAGCGATACACGCTGTTCGCGTTCTTCGACGGGCGCGAGTACCGCGTCAAGCTGGTCGAGCCTGCGCTGGAGCAGCTCGTCCGGCTCGGGATCATCGGGGCGCACGACGGTCACCTGTACGCCGACGGGACGATCTGCCTGTCGGAGACGCGTGGCGCGGGTCAGCCGACGCTCGAGGAGGCGTACTCCAAGTCCGTTCTGTGGGCGCTGGGCATGGGATTCGTACGCAACGGCCACAGGTTCCCGTTCGCGGCGGAAGGGCGGTGATCCCCGTGATGCGGGTCAGGGTCACCGATCACGCGCTCGCCGCGATCGTCGACCGGATCGGTGCGGTGGCGCCGGAAGCCGGCGGTGCCCTGTTCGGGCCGCCCGGGACCGATCTGGTCACGCACCTCCTGCCGGACGAGGAGGCCAGCGTCACCCACGTGCGGTACCGCACCAGCGCCCGGCTGATCGAGGAGGTCGAGCGCCTCCAATACAGGGGTGCGGCCCGGTTCAAGGGCATCGTGCACTCGCATCCCGCGGAACTGCCGGAACCGTCGGACCAGGACCTGCGCGAATTCGGCCGGTCGTTGGCGCTGAATCCGCACCTGGGCCGCTATCTGGCGCCCGTGGTCACTCATGACGAAGGGCCGCCGGCCGCCCACGAGGTGGTCAGCCGTGGGGTACGGGTGTCGTGGTTCGGCGCGGTGAGCGTGGCGGGTGAGACCAAGGTGCTGCCGATGCATCCGCTCGTGCTGCCGGTTTCGGCCTCGCTGACCCGGGCCGGCGCCCAGGAAGTGGGGGAACCAGAGGTGCTGACCGTGCAGGAGGTCCCGGTGCTGGCCGTACGCGCCCGCTTCGACCAGCTGCCCTCGGTGTCGGCGGTGCTCTTCGGCGTGGACTTCCCGGCCACACCGCCGACGCTGGTCGCACACGGCTCGCCCATCGCGCTCCCGTGGAATCCGGCGGCCGCGGCCGCCGACCGGCTGGCCCTGGCCGTCACCGCGGCCAGGCGGCCACGCCGTCGGTCAACGGCGCCTGCGATCGCGCGGCTGCGCGAGGCTCCGGCAAGGGCGTCGGCCCTGCTGACGCGCCGGCACGCGCGCAGCGTCGGGAGCCGCTTGTTCGCACGGAGCGCGGGCCTGCTCGCCCCCGAGCTGGCTGGACGTCACGTCGTGTTGGCCGGGGCGGGATCGGTGGGAGCGTACGTCGCCGAGTGCCTGGTTCGCTCGGGTGTCGGTCGGCTCACCCTCATCGACCCGGAGCCCGTGGCCACGGAAAACCTCGGACGCAGCCCCTACGCGGTGCGCGACATCGGCCTCCCCAAGGTCCGCGCCCTCGCCTCCCGTCTCGTAGCCGTGAATCCGGAGCTGGTGGTCCGCGCGGTGCGGCGGCCCGTCCACGGCCTCGGCGCGCGGAACCTGGCCGAACTGCTGGGCGACAGCCACCTGTTGGTCGCCGCCACCGACGACAGCCGGGCCCAGCGCCACCTGGATCATCTCGCGTACTGGAAGGGGGTTCCGGCGGTGTTCCCCGGGCTGTACCGGGGCGCGGCAGGCGGTGAAGTGATCATGACCTATCCGGGCGCGGCATGCTGGGGCTGTGCCACGGCAGGCGTGCGCGATCTGTCGACCGGAACCTCCCTCGCGCAGCCGACCGACTACGGTACGGGCCGTTTGATCGCCGAACCGGGCCTGGTCGTGGACATCCAGCATGTCTCGGCCGCGGCCACCAAGATCGCGCTGGCCCTGTTGCATCCGGCCGACGGTGAGAGCGGGGACGCGCGCATCGCACGGTTCCTCACCGGCGCTCGCGAACGCGGCCAGTCCTATGTGGCCTTCGGCACCGAGCCCGGCTACTGGCTGTTCGGACACGTGCTGCGCGAGGCGCCGGGCCAGCATGCCTTCCAGAGTGTCTGGATGACGGTCGAACGCAGGCCCGACTGCCCGGTGTGCGGTGCCGAGGACACCAGGACCGACCCGTTGGCTGCGACGGCCCAGGACGTTTCCGTCGGCCGCCTGCGCCATCTCCTGCGAACAGGGGGGCGATCATGAGCGCCCCACGGGAACCGGGCGGTTCACCGACCGTGGGTGGCGTCACCCTCGCGGTCGTCCGGCTGCCCGCCCAGGCCACCGTTCCAGCGCCCGAGGGCGCGCCGCGGACGGTTGACGACGTGCTGCGGCTGAGGCTGACGGAGTTCCTCTCGGGCATACGGCCCTGCGACAGCGTCGCCGTACACGCCCGGGTCCGGCGCGATCCGGCGGCCGGGACGGCCCGGGTCACCCTGCGGCTGACAGGGCAGCCCCGGACGGTCGCCGGTCACACCGACCGTTTCCGTGATCTCCTCGCCGGACTGACCGACCTCGAGACGACCGACGGCGGGCGGACAGGTGCTGACGGCGCGCTGGTGTGGCGGTTGAGCGCCGGGCCCGCCGGGTGGACGCCGGGCCGGCGCATCGAGTTCTGGCCGCCCGGCGGTTTGGGGTGGGCTCCTCTGCTGGACGCCGTCGAGCGTGCGGCCGGGGCCTGCGCTGTCCGGGTGGCGCTGACACCGCTCGTGCCGCCGCGCACCGTTGTGCCGGTGCTGCGCCGGGCGGTCCGGCGCCTCGCCGGGCAGCCGACCGCGGCACCGGACGAGGCGGGAGCCGGCGAAGCGGCGGCCCAGGCGGCTCCGATCGCCGCGCTGGACGCCCTGGATCGTGCGCCGGTGGCCTTCCACGCGACCCTCACGGTCACCGCTGACGCCCCCGCCGTGGCAGCGGAACTGGCGGCGGCGCTCGGTGCGCCCGGTCTGTCGCCCGAGCCCGTCCTCGCTCTGCCCCGCTCCGGCATGCTGGAGCTGGTCCGCGCCGGGGCGATCGTCGCTCCGCACACCGCGGCCGGCCTGCTGCCACTGCCCGCGCTGCCCATGGAAGCCGTCACGCGCCACACCCGGCGCCCCGCGATCGTCTCCCGCTACGCCCCGGAGCCGGAGGGGCCCGGGGTGTGGCTCGGCCGGTCGGCCGGCGGTCGGCCGTACCGACTGCGGATGCCGGATCTGAATCAGCATCTGCTGGTCACCGGGCTTACCGGATTCGGCAAGACGACCACGGTGATGACGCTGCTACGGCGCATGTGGCGCGAACACGCTGTGCCCTATCTGGTCGTCGATCCGGAGAAGACCGTCTACCTCCCGTTGGCCGCCCGAGCCTTGAGGCTCGGTCACGACGGGACCCAGATCAACCCGCTGGCCGTTCCCGAGGGGGTGGACCGGAGCGCGTTCGCGGACACCGTGGCCGAATGCCTGGACGCGGCCACGGGGCTGTCGGCCTCCTGGCCATTCGCGGCGGCGGCGCTGCGCAACGCGGTCAGCGATCTCTTCCAGAGCGACGAACCCGCGACCGTGGCCACGCTCTACCGGGCGGTCCTGGAACAGGCGTCCGTGCACGGCGGCACCGGAGAGCAGGCGGCCAACCTGCGCGCCTCGCTCGGACAGCGGGTGCAGAGCCTGTTGGCGGGAGCGGGAGGCGACGCGCTGGCCGGCGGCCCGGGAGCCGGACTGGACTGGGGACGGCTGCTGGCCGAGCCCTCGGTGATCACGCTGGCCGACTTCGGCGACCACGCCGCCAGACAACTGGCCTTCGGTCTGCTGCTGGCCGGGCTCGTGGCCTATCGGCGAGCACATCCCCTCGCGGGCTTCGGTCATCTGGCCGTCCTGGAGGAGGCGCATCTGCTGCTCGGCGACGGCCATACGCCCGGCCCGAGCGGGCCTCAGTCGTCGGCCGCAGCGGAGGCGGCCGCGACGGCGATCGCGACCCAGCGTTCCTACGGCCAGGGGTTCGTCCTGGTCACCCAGAGCCCGAGGCAGCTTCCCGAGGCGGTGACCGATCTGTTCCCCAATCTGCTCACGCACCGGCTCCACGGGGAACCGGGGCCCGGCGCGATCGGCCAGGTGGCCGCGCAGGTACCGATGCTGGGCCGGGGCGAGGCGTTCGTGGTGACGGCGGGCGGCCACCCGGAGCCGGTATGGGTGTCCGTGACCCCCGAACCAGCCAAGCCCGCGGACGCGTTCGACCCGGCTGTGTCCGGTCCGCCTGCGAGCGGGCGGACCGAGCCGGCCGAGCGGATCTGGTGCCAGGCCTGCCCTCGCCCCTGTGCGGCCCGGCACTGGCTCCGGTTGCTGCCCGAGGTCGAGGACGAGCTGGCGGGCGTCCCCCAGGAAGCCCAGGCGGAGGCCGCTCTGGGGGCGCTGGGGGACCGGGTGACGCGTGACGCCATGCGTTTCACCTACGAGGAGCTGCACGCCGGTTTCTACTGCGTCATCGCCCGGGCACTGACCCGGGCGCGCGCGGCCGACCGGCGCGGGGCAGCAGCGGCCGTACGAGAAGCGCGCATGATGGCCGACCGCGTGGCGGCCGACACCCGACGAGGCGCGGAGCCCGACTCATGACAGCCAACGAAGACCTGAACAGGATCCGGCAAGCGATCACAGGACGGGCCGGCCCCGCTCCTGTCACGGGGGGACCAGGTGCCCTCACCGGGAAGGGAGGGACACCGAGCGCCGCGGGGAAGGGCAAGAAGAAGGGCGGTCCGGCTCCGCTGCCGTCCCGTTCCGCCCCGCTGCCGTCCCGTGCGGCCCCGCCGCCACCGCCGCGCGAGCGGGACCGCGGCCAAGGCGTCCTCGGCGGGATCATGTTCCTGGTGGCGGCGGCGGTGGTGATCGCCGGGTGGACCGGCTCCCACGACCTGCCCCACTTCTGGTCCCACACACCGTCCTGGTCCTCGGGGTCCTCGGCCGGCGCCGGCGCGTATCCAGCCGTGCCCCCGGACGACGGCTCGTATTCCGCCCCCAAGGAGCTTCGGGTCAGCCCCGAGAGCGGCCCGGCCGCGAGCACGGTCACCGTGAGCGGATCCGGGTTCATTCACAACGGCCTGGTGAAACTGACGTTCCACGCCACTTCCATGGGCGAGGTGGAGAGCGACGGCAACGGCGACTTCACCACACGGATGAGGCTTCCGGACCCCGAGTTCTACGGCCACTTCCCCGGCCAGACGTTCTCCATCAGCAGCACCGAGTACACCCGGGACGGCACCTATCAGGGCAACGGGCCGGACGCCCGGTTCCGGGTCGGCTGAGGCCGACCGGCACACAGACACAAGGAGGTCGTTCCATGGTCGCCATCAGGCGGATCACGACACTGCTGGCAACGGCGGCACTCGCCTTCGTGTGCGGCACGGCACCCGGCGCGGCGGCAGGACCGAGCGCGTTCAACGACTGCACGGCGCCGGTCCGGGGCGAGGCGTGCCTGTTCCTCACCCTCAAGACCGGCGGAGACGACCTGAGGGGAGGTGGCAACAATCTCACCGTCACGGTGCACACCCGCTCCCAGGGCAGCCTCGCCGTCGGCAACGTCAACCTGGACTCGGGGTGGGCGAACGGCAGCACCCACACCGTCGGCATCAGCCTGCTGAAGCTCTTCCGCAAAAACATCGCGGCGCGCGAGATCACCACCCTTGGTCTGGACGCCAACTTGCAGCCACGCTCGGCCTTCGAGGACCCGGACAACTGGAATCTGGACTTCGCATCGGTCGCGTACCGCGTCGCCGGCGGCGCAGCCAGGACACTCGCTCAGGCCAGCCGGGCCACGCCGTTCCGTTTCACCCGCGACGGCAGCAGCAGGTACCTGCGGATCGACGGCCTGCTCGACACCGGTTTCGAATGGCAGGGATTCCGGGCCATCGGCGCTCCCTGGACGACCGAGGGCTCCGATCCCAAGGGCGTCGACGTCAAGCGGGGCCTCGCCCGGTCCGGGTCCAACAACGCCTGGATCCGCACGTCGAGCAGGAGCTGGAACGCAATCCTCCAGACGATCCCGGTGAACCCGCATCAGAACTACGTGCTGAGGGGATGGGTCCGCACCTCGGGTCACGGCGCGGGCGCCGACGTGAACACCGCCTTCTTCGGGGTCCGGATGGCCGGGCTGTGGCCGCCGGTCGAGCGGCATTTCGGGCCCAGCCCCGCCAACCGGTACCAAGAGGTCGTCCAGCCGTTCAACCCCGGCAACCGCACATCGGTGACCGTGTTCTGCGGGTTCTGGGGACTGGGCCGGGACGGCTGGATCCAGTTCGACGATCTCTCGGTACTGCCCGCCTGAAAACGGGATGCGTCCTGCGCCGACGGCGATGGGCCGTCGCCTTGGTCGATGGCGCGGCGGACTTCGGGGAGGCACACGAAGGCCAGCAGGCCGATACACACCTCAGGCGGGCCGGCGGGGAGTTCATCGCCGGCCCGCCGGTCGACCACCGTAATCGTCCTTGGCGCCCACCAGGAACACCGTCGCCGCCAGGATGTTCAGGCGCGAGCCGGACCAGATGCCGGCGCACGCCGTGGCGGACCCTGCCTCGCCCATCGGTTCGCCGTGTCGACGAGGCCCCAGCCGCCGTCTTTTGACTGCGCAGGTGGCCGCCCGCACGATGGAGCGCGGGCAGGCATACGGATACGGTGCCTGGACTGGCCGACGGCCACTTGCCCGACCAGTTCACGTGCCAAGGAGGACCTCTCATGACGATGGGTGCCAGAAACCGCGCCGCGGAACCTGCCCCGCACCTCGAACAGGCCACGCTGCCCGGACGCGCCGCGGCCTTGGTCGAGTTACTCCGGCGCAATGCCGCCCGCACCGAACAGGACCGCTGCGTTGCTGCGGAAAACATCGCGGCTCTCGATGAGGCCGGACTGTTCAGCCTCACCGTTCCCCAGCGGCTCGGCGGGCACCAGGAACGCATCCGCACGCTGGTCGAAGTGAGTTCCGAACTCGGCCGCGGCTGCGGATCGACCGCCTGGACCACCAGCTTGATCAACATCTCGGGCTGGCTCATCGGCCTCTATCCCCAACGCGCCCAGCGTGAGGTCTACACGCAGGGTCCCGGCACCCGTGCCTGTGCGGCCCTGCCGCCCCATGGGACAGGCAGGACAGCCGACGCAGGCAGCATCGTCACCGGACGATGGGGCTTCGCCTCCGGCTGTCTCCACGCCCGATGGGCGCTGCTCGGCATGACGCTCACGGACGAGCGCGGCGAGCGCCTGGACCAAGCACTGGCCCTGGTCCCGATGGACCAGCTGACGATCGAGGACACCTGGCACGTTGCCGGGATGCGCGGCACCGGCAGCAACACCCTCATCGCCGAAGGCGTCTTCGTCCCAGCCCACCGCATCCTGTCGGTGACGCACGCGCTCCAGGGCATCTATCCGACCGAGTTCAAGGACGAGACCCTGTACCGCGCGGCGTTCGTCCCCACGCTCGCCCTGTCGCTCGCCGGCCCACTGCTGGGCCTGGCCCGCGGCGCAATGGAGCTTGTGCTGGCCTCCCTCGCCCTGGGCCGGGGCATTTCGCACACGAACTACGCCGAGGCACGCGAGGCCCCCTCCACCCAGACGCAGCTCGCCGAGGCAGCGTCATTGATCGATACCGCCACCCTGCACCTGATGCGCGCCGCGGACGACGCCGACAGTTGGGCGGCGAGCGGCCAGAGCATGCCCCTGATCAACCGGACCCGGGCGCGCATGGACATCGGCACGGTCGCCCGCTGCTCACGAGACGCACTGGACCTGCTGCTGAACGTCCAGGGGACCCGGAGTTTCGCCGACGACAGTCCGCTGCAGCGCATCTGGCGGGACCTGGAGACCGGCACGCGGCATGCGATGGTCAACCCCGCCATCGCGACCGAGATGTACGGCCGGGCCCTGCTCGGTATCGAGGACCAGATCAGCCCGCTGATCTGAACGGGGAGCGCTCGACGACGCCCGGACGCTCCCTACGGCTACCCGAGACCGTGGGCGGGGCCGGCCGGCACAGCGTTCAGGTCATCGTGATCGACGCCGTCCACGACACGGCCATGAGGCGGAGGCAGGCCCTTGCCCGCGGCGTGAGGCAAACCGAGAAGCCCCAAGCCACAGCTCGACACGTAGGTCACAGGCGGTGAGAACCGACAGACCTTGTAGCGCCTCAAACTCCGTCAGGTTGGAAGAACGCGAGCAGCTTCTGGGCGGCGTCCGGCGACATCAGCAATTCCTGCATGTTCGCGGACATCCGGGCGGCAGCGCTGGTGCGCTCGAACATCTCGCGTTCGTATTCCTTGACGGCGGAGGGAAAGTCATCTGGGTGCGCGGCCAGCGCGAGACCGAGCAGGGCGCCGTCGAGCAGCGCCATGTTGGCTCCCTGGCCCACCGGCGGCATCAGGTGCGCGGCATCGCCGAGCAGCGTGACGTCTGGTGTCGACGGCCAGGTGAGGCCGACCGGAAGACTGGTGATCGACCGCGGCACGACCGTGTCGTCGCAGGCCGCGATCAGCGCGGTGAACCGTGAGTCCCAACCGGGGAGCAGGTCGATCAGCCGCGCCCGGGCGGCGGCCGGGTCGTCGAACGGGATCCCGCTGGTGGCGAACCAGTCCTCGTCGGTGTTGTAGAAGCTGACTCCGATGCGGACGCGGCCGTCGCCGTTGCGCTGCGCCGCCAGGGATATTCCGTTGCCGAGCACCCAGTAGTTGCCGCGCCCGACCATCGCCGCGAGGTCGGGGTGCGTGCGGTCGATGTCGGGAATACCGATTTCGACCACGTTCTGGCCGATATGCGCCGGGCGGGCGTCGGTGAGAAGCGCGCGGACCCGGGACTGCGCGCCGTCCGCGCCGACCAGCAGGTCGTACGCCGCGCTGCTGCCGTCGGCGAAATGCAGCAGGCCGCTGTCGGCGGATATGAACGCGCGCCCCCAGCGCACCACGTCGTCGGGGAGGGAATCCAGCAGCAGGTTGCGCAGATCGGCACGGTCGACCTCGGGTCGATCGAGCGGGGCGTCGTCGGGTGTGTCCTCCTGGAGCAGCAGAGTGCCGTCCGGCTCGAGAAGGCGCATGTCCTGGCCTTCGCCACGGGCAATCTCGTAGAACTGGTCGATCAGACCGGCCTCGCGCAGCGCCCGCTGGCCGGAGTGGATGTCGAGCATGCCGCCCTGACCGCGCGCACCGCGTGACGACTCACGTTCGTACACGACGGAGTCGATGCCGTTCATGTGCAGCACCCGGGCGAGAGCCAGGCCGCCGAGGCCGGCTCCGACGATGGCAATGGTCATGGGTGCCTCTCCCTTCGATACGCCGTACTGACCGATACACTGTATCGCCCGATGCGGTGTATTGTTAGCGGCATGTTGGTGTGGGAGAGGCCGGAGCCGCCGAATCGACCCGTTCCGGCCCCGCTGAACCGAGAGCGGATCGTGCGGGCAGCGATCCAGTTGGCCGACGCGGACGGCCTGGAGGCCGTGTCGCTGCGCAAGGTCGCCACCGCGCTCGGCGTCGGGCCGATGCGGTTGTACAACTACATCGCCAGCAAGGAGGAGCTGCTCGACCTGATGGTCGACGCGGCCTATGCCGAGATCCGGCCGGCCGGAGACGGCTGGCGCGAGACGCTGCGGTCGCTTGCCGAAACCACCCGGCAAGCCGCTCACGAGCACGAATGGCTCGCCGATCTGCTCGGTGGCCGACCGCAGCTCGGACCGCACGCGCTGGCCAAGGGGGAGGCCGTGGTGGCCGCGCTGGACGGCGTTGACCTGGACGACATCATGCCCATGGTCTCCGCGGTCAACTCGTATGTGATCGGTGCGGTGCGTCGGGAGATCGCCGAGCGGCGTGCCGAGCGGGCCAGCGGGATGGACGAGAGGCGTTGGCAGGCCTCACTCGGGCCCTATCTGGAGCGGGCCTTCGCCACCGGCCGATTCCCCGCACTGGCCACGGTGGTGCGGGATGCCGCCCACCTGGACACCGACCACACCTTCCGGATCGGCCTCGACTTCCTGCTCGACGGCATCGAAGCCCGCATCTCAAGGTGACGCGCGGCCGAAGAATCGGACCGGTACCGGCCGAGGCGCGAAGTCGGCGCGTTGAGAGTTGCCCAAGCGCATGACGCCCCGTGAGACACCCCGGGGACACCTCGGTACATGCCACCAGCAGGCTGTCGGCGCCCGCCGGCCGCCGCCCTGCGGGTCCGTCTCCATTGACGAGGGTGCGTCTGTCGCCATCGATGCGTTCGCCAGCACCCTGAGCCGACTGCGTCCGATTGGTCCGGGCGAGCCGGATCAGGGTGAGTGGACCGTCAGTCCTCCAGGCGGACCGGCATCAGGATCGAGAAGGTGCCCTCGTCGTCGGGCCGGCGGATCGCGACCGGCACCGTGGGGGTGGCGAGCTCAAGAATCAGTCGGTCCCGGGCCCCGGCGGCCAGCGCGTCCAGCAGGAACTCACGGTTCACGGCGACGCGGTCCGGGTCTGCGTCACCGTCTGTGCAAACCGTCACCGTGCCGCCATCCTCCACCCTGAGCACGCTGAGGGCGGGCGCTCCGGCCTCTCCGGAACGGACAGGACCGGTCTCCAGGGCCTTCCGAAAGGCCGCCACCTCGACGACGGCGCGGCGCCCTGCGGCCTGGGGGAGGAGACGACGGTAGTCGGGGAAGTCGTGGTCGAGGCACTGACCGGCTGCCTGCCTGTCTCCCACCTCCAGCGACACGCGGTCGCCGTCGACAGACAGCCGCACGGGTCCCTCGCTGTCCAACAGCGCCCGCATCGCGTCGGCGAGCGGGGTGGGCACGATGACCTGCACCCGGCTCCCGTCGTGCCCCGCGATACCGGCCTGTGCGACAGCCATTCGGTACCGGTCGGTAGCCACGAGGTGGAGTCTCTCGCCCTCGATGTCGAACAGGACCCCGCCGAGCATCGGCAGTTCAGGGTCGGTACTCGCCGCGAAACGGACGGCGTCCAGCGCGGCTGCCAGCTCGGGCGCGGCGCTGGGCACACGGACGGTGGCGAAGCGGAGCGATGTCATGGCATTCTCCCGGTGATCGAGCAGAGCACGGAGCGCGGAGAACTCGCTGCGGGCATCGGCGAGTCCCTGTTCGAGACGGCGCAGGTGCGCCTTGAGCAGTCTTCGGACCAGACCGGTGTCCGCGCCGGACCAGCTGGCCAGCACCAGCCTGATGTCCGGCAGTGGCATTCCGGCCCGGCGCAAGCGGGCCAGCAGCCGGGCCTCTTCGAGCTGCTGGGGCTCGTACCAGCGGTAGCCGCTCACCGGATCGACCCAGGCCGGGACCAGCACACCGGCACGGTCGTAGAACCGCAGGGTGCTCACGCCCAGACCGCTGTCGCGGGCCATCTCGCCAATGCTGCGCATGTCGTTCTCCACACCCGGCACTCTGGGCCCTGCACCAGGTCGAGGGTCAACCCGGCCCCGGCTCCGGAGCGGATCTCGCGACGGCGGAAGGCAGGTGCTGCGGCTCGGCGGCGCTGAGGCGAGACTGGTGGGCGGCCCGGATCAGGTCTCGGTAACCGGTCCGGGCAAAGCTCTTGCGCTCGTCAAGGCGAGTGTCAGCGTGGGGCCGGTGAATCAGCTGTGAGGGCTGACTGGGCTTGTGGCAGGCCAGCGCGGCGACCGATAGACGGCGGCGGGAGCGGCCGCGCACCCATACGGTCGGGGTGTGGCCGCGCCTGGACCAGGTGCGGGTGGTGGGCGGCGTCATCGAGAAGCCGGCTTCGTCATCGAAGACGAGCCAGGCGTCGAGCGCCGCCGCGGTCCTTCCACGCTCGGCCAGGTCTCCTTCACCCAGCCGGCCACACGTCACCCAGCTGCTGCCGCTGCTGGACAAGGTCCCGGCCGTGGCCGGCGTGGTGGCCTGCGAATCCGCTGGGAGCGACGAGACGACATCCACGAAGCCTTCCTCGGCCTCGCACCTGCCTCATCACACACCGCTACGTCCAATGCCTTTGTCAGGACCTCTAAAGGGTGTTCGAGAGATTCGTACGCCGAAGCACCGGGGTAGGAAGAAATGGACGGGATGGTCACCGACACGGGCTCAGAGGTCCGCATCGGTCACCGCCGCCAAGTCCTCATCCCCTGAAGTCGGGCTCATACTGCCGTACGAACGGGCAACGGTGGTGCAGATAGCTGCCGCCGGCACGCCGCCCGCCTTGAGATCCTTCGCAAACCGGTGTCCGCCTACGCTTCCGCAGGACCAATTTTGGCCGCGCTGATAGGTGAACCGTGCAGCCGCCTCCGGCGTGCAGCGGATCGACACCGCCCCAACCACCACGCCAGCTGGGTGCAGAACCTGCTGCCCCGGCCCTGGCCGCCCACCCGTACCTGTGGGTCTCCACGGAGGCCGTGCTACAGGTCGAGAGGCCACACCGCCTCCCGATCTCTGTTCGCGGAACGCCACTGGGCCAGCTGTTCCTCGCGGATCTCGGGTTGAAGAAGTCGTCGGCGGCGGGCAGCCGACCCGCCGCACGAAGGCACTCCTCGGTGCGAAATACTCTCCCAATGAGTTCACGGACTTCCCCGATCAGCCAGCCGATCACGATACGGAGGGCTGTCGCGCGGGATGCCAAACGGCTCACGCGGCTCGTGCGTGGTTCAGGCGCCTACGAGGGCAAGTACGCATCCGCAGTCGCGGGCTACCGGGTCGGTCCTGATTACATCGAGGCCCACCGCGCCTTTGTGGCCGTCGGCGGCGACGAGCACGGAGGTCGGGTCCTCGGGTTCTACTCGCTCGTCCTTGCTCCACCGGAGCTCGACCTGCTGTTCGTCGCCGACGACGTGCAAGGACGGGGTATCGGACGGCTCCTCGTCGCGCACATGCAGTCCGAGGCCCGTGCCGCGGGGATCGACCGTCTCAAGGTCGTGTCGCACCTTCCCGCCGAGGACTTCTACCACCGCGTCGGTGCGGTGCGGACCGGGACCGCGTTCGCGAACCCGCCCGCCGTGCCGTGGGACCGTCCCGAATTCGAGTTTCGTATTCCTTCGGGATGAGGCGGCGTGCGCATCCCGATCGCCGAGCGCGGCAAGGGTCTCAAGATCGCCGTCGGTGGGGAGCCTTCCCGCAAGGAGATCTCCGGCTGAACCAGGCCACCCGGACTGACCTGCGGCGGAGGACGAGCACCTCCCTCGCTCGTGCTCCGCACCGACCAGGCGGGAGCAGCCGGACAAGGGCGGAGGTCGACATAACTATGCGACCGGAAGCGTTCCTCGACCATGTGCAGGAACGCGGCGAGCAAGAAAGCCGACCCGCAGGACGGCGGCTCTGCGGGTTCTGCCTCACGCCGACGGTGCGGTCTACCGGCATCCTCGGGGCCGACGGTCACACGTACCGGGCCAGGAACTGGACGCCCAGGCTGGTGGCGGACACGACGAGCCACAGGCAGCCTCCGAGCAGCAGGGGTGCGGGACCGCTTCGGCGCAGCCTGGAGGGTTCCGTGGACAGCCCGATCGCGGACAGCGCGACGGTGATCAGGAAGACGGAGAGCGTGCTGAGCGGGCCGTGGGCGGCGGACGGGACGAGGCCGGCGGTGTTCACGGCCGCCAGGACGAGGAAGCCGGTGAGGAACCACGGCACCAGTCGGCCGACGCGCACCGGGCCGGGCAGAGCGCCTGGTACGCCGACGTCGGTCACCGTGCCCGCGGTCCGGGCACGGCGGCGGCCGAGGGCGGCCAGGCCCAGGCAGATCGGGATGATCAGCAGTGTGCGGGCGAGCTTCACCACCACCGCGTAGTCGGCCGCGGAGCCGCCGTAGGTGGTGGCGGCGGCGACCACCGAGGACATGTCGTTGACCGCGGTGCCGGCGAACAGGCCGAAGGCGTGCTGACCCATGCCCAGCAGATGCCCGAGGGCGGGGAAGGTCAGCACCGCCGCGATGTTGAAGACGAAGATCGTGGAGACGGCGTAGGCGACCTCCGCCTCGGCCGCGCCGATGACCGGCGTGACGGCGGCGATCGCGGAGGCGCCGCAGATGCCGGTGCCCACACCGATCAGCGTGCGCAGGTCGCGGACGACCCCCAGACGGCGCCCGATCCCGTACGCCGCCGCCAGGCAGGCGGTGAGCGTCAAGATCATCACCGGAAGTGAGCCGACGCCGACCCGCAGCACCTGGCCCAGGGACAACTGCGCGCCCAGCACCACCACCGCGGCCTGGAGCACTCCTCGCCCGGCAAAGGCGATGCCCGGTCTCATCCGGTCACCCGGCCGTACCATCACCGCCACCAGCACCCCGAGCACGATTGCGCTCACCGGTCCGCCGACGACGGGGACCAGTCGGCCCAGCGCGGTCGCGACGAGGCCCACACCCGCGGCGAGGGCCAGCCCGGGAAGCCGGACCGCAAAGCCGGGGAACCGGGCGGCGAGGGCGGCGCCAGGCCTTCGAGCAGTGGCAAGGCGGGTGGTACCTGACGGGGAGAGGCTGGCGTCCTTCATGATCACCACTCTGGTCAGCCCCGCGCTCGCCCTGTAGCCCCTGATCGAGCAGGAGGTCATAGCCTAGGCGTATGACTAGGTCATACGCTGGTGCTGTGACAGACTCAGTCGTGCCGGATCCCCGGACCGCTTCCCTCCCCTTGCGCACACCCGACCTGGAGTCGCTACGGCTCCTGGTTCTCGTTGCCGACCTGGGCAGTCTGGGCCGGGCCGCCGAGCGGCTGCGGATCTCCCAGCCGTCCGCGAGTCGTCGGCTGTCCACGCTGGAACGCGGGCTGGGACTGGTGCTGGTCGACCGGACCCGCCGCGGATCCCGGCTGACGTTGGCCGGGCAGACCGTCGCCGGCCACGCCCGGCGGGTCCTGGACGAGTTGGACGAACTGCTCGCGGGAGCCGTCCGATTGCGCGACCGGCGGGAGGCCGAACTGCGCGTCGCGGCGAGCCTGACCATCGCGGAGTACCTGCTGCCCACCTGGATCAGCGAGCTGCGCGCTCGCCGGCCGGAGCTGTACATCGGGCTGCAGGTGACCAACAGCGAGCATGTGCCCGAGCTGGTGGAGTCGGGGGAGGCCGACATCGGGTTCATCGAGGGGCCGCGCCTGTCCCGTGTGATGTCCACACGGCAGGTGGCCGAGGACCGGCTCGTCGTCGTGGTCGATCCCGCTCATCCGTGGGCGCGGCGACGTGAGCCGCTGTCGGCGCAGGAGCTGTCCCGTGCCCCGTTGGTGCTGCGGGAGAGCGGTTCCGGCACCCGGCAGACCCTGGACCGCGCCCTGCACCTGGCCGGCTGCGAACGCGTCCGGCCCCTGGTGGAGCTCGGCTCGACGGCCGCCGTGCGCGGCGCGGTGATCGCCGGCACCGGCCCGTCCGTACTGAGTGAGCTGGCCGTGCGCGGGGACATGGCCGAGGGCCGGCTGATCGGCGTCGATGTGGAGGGCGTCGACCTCACGAGGGATCTGCGCGCGGTCTGGCCGACCGGGCGGCGCCTGGTGGGTCCGGCGGCGGAACTGGTCGAGGTGGCACGCCGGGCGGTCGGGCGGCAAAGTGACCCGACCGCGCGAACGGAGCCGGAGAACCGCAGGCCGCCAGGGTGATCGGCGGCTGCCGGCGGCGGACGCCGGCACTCCTTGGCGGGTGAACCGCGGCGGCGCGGCCCCGCAGCCACCGGCGTATCCACCCACCGTGGAGGATGGTGCCGACGCGGACCGCCCTCCTGCTGAACGAGCGCCGCCGGTTGCGCGACGGACAGACTCCTGCGGCGGCAACACGGCAACACGGCAGCGCGCCGGGTGGGTTCCGTCGATACGCCCCGATATGACCGATCGTCAGATCCGGCTTCGGTGCAAGATCGTCTCAGAACTAGGGTGGAGCAGTGAAACACTTGGATGATGTCAGGCTCAGGCCCCCGCGTAATCGCGTCGAATCCCGGGCAGTGGGCTGGTGGACCCTTCAGGCTTCGATGTTCGCCCTCCCCCTGCCGATCGTCTTCGGCGTGCTGTATCTCTGTATACCGCCCGCCAGGCCGTTCTTCGGCTGGGCCTTCCTGATCTCGCTCGTACCGGGCCTCGCCTACATGGCCGTCATGCCCGTCTGGCGTTACCGGGTGCACCGTTGGGAGACCACCGACGAAGCCGTCTACGCGGCGTCCGGCTGGCTCTGGCAGCGCTGGAGGGTCGTGCCGCTGTCCCGCATCCAGACCGTGGACACCCTGCGCGGGCCTCTCCAGCAGCTCTTCGGTCTCGCCGGCATCACCGTCACCACCGCCTCCTACTCCGGCGCCGTGAAGATCAAGGGGATCGACCACCGGACCGCTCGGGAAGTGGTCGAGCACCTCACCAGGATGACCCAGGCCACGCCGGGAGACGCGACATGAGCCACGACACCGAACGGCTGGAGGCCGCCGGGACCTCCAACGGCGCCACCGAAGGCCCCGAGTGGAGCAGGCTCAGCCCCAGACTGCTGTGGGTCAACCTGAGCATGATCGCCGGACCGCTCGTCCTGTTCGCCGTCACGGCCGCGTTGACCGGTGCCGACCTCCAGGCCCTGATCTCGCTCGGCTCACTGGTGATCACCTTCCTGGTCATCACCGGGATCAGTACGATGCGGCTGCTGACCACCCGTTTCCGTGTCACCGGCGATCGCGTCGAACTGCGCTCCGGCCTGCTCTTCCGCAGCCACCGCTCGGTCCCGTTCGACCGGATCCGCAGCGTGGACATCGAAGCCAAGCCGATGCACCGCCTCTTCGGCCTCACCTCGCTGCGCATCGGTACCGGCGAACAGACCGCGTCCTCCAGCCGCAAGCTCTCCCTGGACGGCATCACCAGGCATGACGCGCGCCGACTGCGCAGGCTCCTCATCGACCGGCGCGGCAGTGACCCCGCCACCGGCCAGGACGATGACGTCACCATCGCCGAGATGGACTGGGCCTGGCTGCGGTACGCGCCGCTCACCGTGTGGGGCGTCGGCAGCGTCTTCGCCGGCGTCGGTACCGCCTACCGCATCCTGCACGAGATGAAGGTCGACCCGCTCGAACTGGGCATCGTCAAGGACATCGAGGACCGCTTCGGTTCCGTACCCCTGTGGTTCGGCATCCTCGTCGCCGTCGTGATCACCGCCCTCCTGGGTGCCGCGATCTCCACCGCCACCTTTGTGGACGCCTGGACCAACTACCGCTTGGAGCGTGAGCGGGACGCCGGCTTCCGAATCCGCCGCGGACTGCTCATCTCCCGCTCCGTCAGCATCGAGGAGCGCCGGCTGCGCGGTGTCGAGGTCGCCGAGCCGATGCTGCTGCGCTGGGCGGGCGGCGCCAGCCTGAGCGCCATAGCCGGCGGCCTCAGCAACAGCGACGACAACCGAAGCCGCTGTTCCCTCACCCCGCCTGTGCCCCGGGAAGAGGCCCTGCGGGTCGCCGCCGACGTGCTTGCCGAGAAACGGCCCCCGACGGAGATGAAGCTCGTAGCGCACTCCCGCGTCGCCCTGCGCCGTCGCATAAACCGCGGCCTGTGTGTCCTCGCGCCTGTCGTCGCGATCCTGCTGGGCCTGGGGCTGTGGCTCACCCCCGTCCTGGTGCACACCGCCTGGATCACGGCACTCGTCGGCGTGCCGGTCGTCATCGCCCTCGCCAATGACGCCTACCGTGCCCTCGGCCACGGCGTCCGCGACCGCTACCTCGTCGTCCGTGCCGGCACCTTCACCCGCCGCACCGTCGCCCTCCAGCGGGACGGCGTCATCGGCTGGAACATCTCCCGCTCCTACTTCCAGCGGCGCAACGGACTGCTCACCATCGGCGCCGCCACCGCAGGTGTCGGCTGCTACAAGGTGCGGGACGTGTCCGTGGGCGTCGGCCTCGCCTACGCCGAAGAGGCCGTACCCGAGCTGCTCGCCCCGTTCATCGAACGCGTCCCGCGCGACTGATCCTCAGACCAACTGGCGGACCTCGGAGAGGTGGAGGGGCGGCAACCCCCGAGCCGTCTCGTGTCTGGAGGACAGACGTGCGTGAGGAGTATGGGGCCGTGCCTCTGGCCCAGCGTGCCCTGGAGGAACTGGAGACCTGGCCCGACCTCACGGCGGCTCCGGCCGGTTGCGGCACAGATCGGGCACTGCGCTCCCCGTACGATGAGAAGGAGATGACGGCTGTTCGGCTTGTGCCCGGTTCGCGGTGGGTGACCGTGCACCTCGACTGTGACGGCGACGTCGACCTGCCGATGAGCCTGGTCAGCATCGCGCTGCAGGCCCATCAGGCGGTGTGTCCGTTCGTGGACGCACCGCCCGCGGTGTGCAATTTCCGCCGCGTCACGGTGCTGGACCGTGACAATGATCTGGACCACACAGGACCACCAGCTGACGCGAGGGGGAGCCGTGGCGACCGACCCCCGCGAGGACGAGGCCATGCGTGGCGTCAACGAGCGACTGAAGGCCGCCCACGGGCAGACGCACAGCCTTGACGAGATCACGGCGGTCGTGGCGGGGGCCTATGCCGCGTTCAGGGACCGGCCTGTACGTGACTTCATTCCGATCCTCGTCGAGCGCAGGGCGCGGCGGATCCTGGACGGGGCTTCCAAGTGATGGCCACGGCTCTGTCCGGCGCGGAGGGTAGTCGCCGGCCAACCTCACCGAACTTCGGGATGGCCGGTGAGAACGTCGCGTGGTCGAGCAGCGTGTCGGGGGTGTGGACGACGTACGCCCCGGCCGAGTGGTTCGCGTTTACCGGGTTCCTTGCAGAAAGCCCCGGCGTTCACGCCGGGGATGAATGCATCTCAAGACTGCTCTGACGTGCACTTTAGAGCGGTCGTTTCTGCTGCTCGATGTTTTGGCGGACGATCGCCAACGGCGCACCGCCGCACGACGCGGAGAAGTAGGAGGGCGACCACAGGTGCCCGTGCATGACGGCGCGGTTGATTCGGCCGGTGAACTCCTGCCGTATCCGCCGGGCGGAGACGCCCTTGAGGCTGTTGACCAGCTCGGAGACGGCGACCTTCGGCGGGTAGTGCACCAGGAGGTGGACGTGATCGCGCTCGCCGTTGAACTCCTTCAGCTCCGCTTCGAAGTCCTCGCAGACCTTGCGCATGATCTCTTCGCAGCGCTTCAGCATCTCGTCGTTGAACACTCCGCGCCGGTACTTCGTCACAAAGACCAAATGCACATGCATCGCCGAAACCACATGTCTGCCACGCCTGTAATCGTTTAGCTCACCCATGAGACCAATCGCAGTAGGATCTTGGTTATGCAGCTCCGCTACAACTACCGGGTCTACCCGGATGCCTCCCAGCGCCGTGCGCTGGCCCAGGCGTTCGGGTGTGCCCGCGTGGTGTGGAACGACTGCCTGCGTGACCGGAAGGAAGCGCACGCGGCGGGGCTGCCGTACGCGAAGTCGGCGGACTTGTCGCGGCTTCGCATCACCCAGGCCAAGCGCACCGCCGAACGCGCCTGGCTCGCCGACGTGTCGGCGGTCGTCCTGCAACAGTCCCTTCGCGACCTGGACACCGCCTACAAGAACTTCTTCGACTCGGTCAAGGGCAAGCGGAAGGGCCGCAAGGTCGGCCCGCCCCGCTACAAGTCGAAGAAGGACACCCGGCAGTCGATCCGCCTCAACACCAATGCCTTCTCCCTCTCAGGCGACGGCACGGTGTACGTGGCCAAGGTCGGCAACCTCAAGGTCATGTGGTCGCGCCGACTTCCCACGGCCCCGACTTCTCTCACCGTCACCAAGGACAGCTCCGGTCGGTACTTCCTCGGCTTCGTCGTCGACACCGAGCCGGACATCCTGCCCGAGGCGGAGACCGACGCCGGTATCGACCTCGGCCTGTCCGCCTTCGCTGTCCTGTCCGACGGCTGGAAGATCAACAGCCCGCGCTTCCTGCGCCGGGCCGAGAAGAAGCTCAAGCGCCTTCAGCGGGAGCTGTCCCGCAAGGCCAAGGGATCGAAGAACCGGG
>NZ_JNXR01000048.1:0-40107 GCF_000725475.1 Streptomyces durhamensis | reverse complement strand
ACGGCGCAGGGAGTTGCCGAGGGTGTAGCCGAAGCCCGGCTCCAGCGGCTCGATCACGAACCGGGAGCGGAACTCGTCGACGACCTCTTCGGTCAACGAAGGACGCTGAGCAATCAGCACGAGCTATTTCCTCCAGGATGTGGCGCCCGCTATTTGACGCCGTAGACGAGCAGGGTACGGGTGGTTCGGCCTCCTGCGAAGCTGACCCGCCCACGCCGCCCATCAGGCTCGGGAAGGTCCTGCGGCGATCACCCGCGGCTACGAACACGAAAAGGGCTCGGCTCCCGTCACGGAAGTCCGATGCCGCTTCGGAATGATCAGCTCGCGTTGGGGTTCTTGCCCACCATCTGCGTCACCAGCTCGAAGGCTCACTCTCCTCGTACCGGTAGTGACAGGTGCCCGCAGGCGGCTGCTACCGCACACGACGGAGTCGAGACGCCATGCCGTGCCTCTCACGACTGCGTGCGTCATCGTGAAGCGTCGGGGCTGACACCAGATGGCACCGGCCGCACGGCCGGGGCGTAAGCGATACCGTCACGTCTCCCCGCTCGCCCGTCCAGGACGCCGCCCAGGTACTACGGGCCCGGTACACCCACCGGCTGCCCGCCTGCCGGGCCTGCCGGGAGAACCTGACCGGTCCCGCCCACGGCACCCCCTTCTCATACCGGTAGTGACAGCTGCCTGCGGGCGGCTGCTGCTGCACCGTGTATGTGGTCTGCGGCCCCGCACCCACCAGGATCTTCGCCGTACCGGCAGGCACGCCACCGCCCGACGGCCCGCCGCCGACGCTCCCCCCTTGTTCGAGCTGTCCGGCCCGGAATGCGAACCGGGTGAACCATTCGCCAGCAGCAGGCAGGAGAGCAGCACCCGGCGGCACGGCGCGGCGAATGGAACACATGACGTCCCCTCACGAACGGGCGACAACCAGGCACATGCTGTCCCACCCGGAGGTTCTCCTACCGCCCACCCCAAGCGCACAGGTGCGCGGGGCCCCGGCGCACCCGCGCCCACCGCATCCGCTCCGCCGGCGTCCTGACGCGCCTCGCTTTCACCGGTCCCGGGCAGCGGCTTCCTCGCGGTGCAGAGCGCGTTCGCACTCCGGCGCCCTTTTGGACGAGCAGTGCCGAAGTTCCGCTTCGCCCCGTTCGATGTCAACGCCTCGGTATCTGCCCGGGCGGCGGTTCACCCGCCCGTGATCGGGCCGAGGTATGTACCGCCGGAGACATCGATGATCTGACCGGTCACCCAACGCCCCTGGGGACCCGCCAGGAAGCCCACCACGTCCGCGACGTCCCCCGGTTCGCCAATTCGTCCGAGCGCGGTGATCGACTCGAGACCGGCCATCGCCTCGGGAACGCCGGTCCACCCGGCGGTCATGTCGGTCAGCACCGCCCCGGGTTCGACCGTGTTCACCGTGATCCCCCGCCGGCCCAGTTCGTTGGCGAGCGACGGGCTGAGGGCAGCCAGCGCCGCCTTGGTGACGGTGTAGCCGATCTGGAGTGGATTCGCGATCCGGGTGGCCGCCGAACCCACGTTGATGATCCGTCCGCCGTCCCGTAGGAGCGGCAGCGCCCGCTGGACCACGAAGATCGGCATGGTCACGTTGACCGCCAGAAGCCTCTCCCACTCCTCCTCGGTGAGCTGCCCGATCGAACTGACCGAGTGGATACCCGCATTGTTGATCAGAATGTCCAGGCCGTCGGCGCCGTGCTTCGCGAGCCCGGCTGTGAGCCCCTCGAACAACCGGTCCACCGCACCGCTCTCGCCGAACCTGGCCTGCACCGTGAACGCCCGCCCTCCAGCCTTGCCGATCAGTGCCACGGTCTCAGCGGCGGCCTCTTCGTTGCCACCGTAGTGGACCGCGACCAGCGCCCCCTCGGCTGCGAGTCGCTGGGCGACCGCGCGCCCGATCCCGCGTGAGCCGCCCGTCACCAGTGCGGTCCTGTCGCCCAGTTCCCCCACGATCGCCACTCCCCTCGTGCTGCCCCCGGCCGAATCCGGGAGCGATCTCAAATGCATGCGAAGTTCCGCGCTGCCAAAGGTACGTAGCTACCCAAGATCAGCATGCTAGGCCTGACCGACTGCATGCTGATGGGCCCGCACGACAGCGCGCAGTGGCAGTCCCGATCTGTACATCAGGTCGCAGAAGCGGGACTGGACCTGAGGCCGGCTGGGGGCCCAGCGTCACCGTGGCCGGGGCGGCATCGGTGATGTCGTCGAGCAGGACAGCGATCAGCTGGGCCAGGGAGTGAGACCCCTCCGGCGTGTCCGTAGGTGTAGACGCCGCCGACCTGCGGGCCGGTCACGATCAGACTGCGGTGGCGCAGGACACAGGTGCCTGGCCTGTGCTCGGTTGGCCATCCTGTTGTCTCCGCTTCTTGCTCGATCCGGCCAAGGCAGGGGGGACTGGGCAACCAGCCGGGCCCTGCTATGTGTCGGATCGCAGGGCGCGCCGGTACCGAGCTCAGTCTCGTGGCATGCGCAGGGCGTTCGTCCAGAGCTTGGTGAGGGTCTCGACCAGCGTGTCGAAGGGCAAGGATTCGCCCAGGGCGAAGGTCGCGTACGCCAGGCGGCTGACCATCGCGCTCAGGGCCCGTGCGGTGACGTCCGGGTCGAGCTCCGGGTCGGCGAGGCCCGACTGCTGGAGGCGGGCTATGGCGGCGGCACTGCGGTCGATGAAAGCGCGCGACCGTTCCAGCCGCAGGCGCAAGAACTGGGGGTCGACGGAAGCGGCCTGTTCCATGGCGGCCATCAGGGCGGCGTTGCGGCGATAGGACTCCAGGTAGGCGCGGTTGGCGTCCTCGACCTCCCGCCACAGGTCCTTGCGCCTGCCGTCACCGCCGTCGGTGACTCCCGCGTGCAGCATTTCGTCCTGCAGCCGTGCGAGGACGGCGGCGAACACGTCCTCCTTGGATGAGAAGTGCGTGTAGAAGCTGCCGGTGGCCACTTTGGCCTCGGCTGCGATGTCGATGATGCGGGCGTCCAGATAGCCGTCCCGCTCGAAGATCCGCCGGGCCGCGGCCACCAGGGCGTCACGGGTGCGCATGCCGCGCCGGGTACGCGTTGCGGCCGACTGGGGCTGCGCGAGCTGTTCGGTTTCAGGGTCAGGCAAAGGCATGTGTGCATCCTAGACCCGTACTTGAATCCGAATCCGGGTTCAAGTACGTTCCCGGGCCATGGACAACATCACTGCCGCAACCGCTTGGAATCTGCTCGTCCGCCGCGACGACCTGTCCACCGCGGAGCTGGCCGACGTCCCCGTCCCCCAGGTACCGGACGGCGGGGCGCTGCTGCGCGTCGACCGGGTTGGCCTGACCGCCAACAACGTCACCTACGCCGCCCTCGGCGACTCGTTCCGCTACTGGGAGTTCTTCCCCGCGCCCCGCCCCGACTGGGGCATCGTCCCGCTCTGGGGCTTCGCCGACGTCGTCGCCTCCCGGGTCGACGGAATCGAGACCGGGAGCCGCTACTACGGCTACTTCCCGTCCGCAAGCCACCTGCTGGTCCGCCCCGACCGAGTGGACGAACGCGGCTTCCGCGAGGCCAGCCCCCATCGCCGGACACTGCCCCGTCCCTACAACGCCTACGCCCTCACCACCGGCGACCTCGCCTACGAGGCCGGCCGGGAGGACCTTCACGTCCTGTACCGCCCGCTGTTCTGGACGTCGTTCATGCTGGCCGACTGGCTCGTCGACAACGCCTGGCTGGGCGCGAAGACCATCGTCCTGTCGTCCGCCTCGAGCAAGACGGCCTACGGCGCCGCCCATCTGCTCCAGGGACAGGGGTGCGAGGTGGTCGGCCTGACCTCCCCGCGCAACCTCGCCTTCACCGAAGGCCTCGGCTGCTACGACCGGGTACTCACCTACCAGGACGTCTCCCGGCTCCCGCGCACGCAGACGCTGTACGCCGACTTCGCGGGCGACGAGCAGCTGTCCGCCCGGCTGGGCGCCCACCTCGGCGACTCCCTGGTGCACCAGGTGGTCGTCGGCATCACCAATCAGGAACCCGCGCCCGCCGGCACCCTTGCGGAGACGGGGCCAGGCATGTTCTTCGCCCCCGACCAGATGCGCAAGCGCATCGGCGACTGGGGGAGGGAAGGGCTGGACCACCGTTTCGCCGAGGCGTGGAAGGAGTTCCTGCCCGTGGCCGAGGGGTGGGTCGACATCGTTCACAGCAACGGCCCGCGAAGCCTCGAGCGGGTCTGGCACGAGGTCCAGTCGGGGCGGACCTCGCCTCGCACCGGCCACATCATCACCCCGTAGCGATGGCCGTCGCGTTCGACGTGCGCCCCGCTGCGCACGGCCGCACCCACCCCGCCCCTCGAAGGGGTGCCCCGGGGCTTCGTCGCCTTCGACTACGCCAAGCAGTACGCCAAGACCGCGCAGGAGATCTCCGCCTGGATCCCAGACGGCCGCATCAAGGTCTAGGAACACATGGTGAGAGACGCCGTTGACGACGTCCCCGAGACGCGGCAGATGCTGTTCCGGGGCGAGAACGTCGGCAAGCTCGTGCTGGAAGTCGGCATGACCGCCACCGAGGCTCTTCGGGGAGGGCAGAGGGACGCCGCCGCACTCGCGAGAAGGTGGCGATCGCCACCGGCGGTGCCAGTGGACTCGGCCGGGCCATGGCATTCGCGCTGGCGGAGGCCGGGGCACGGGTGGTCGTGGCGGACCTCGACGCGCGGGCCGGCCGCGAGGTGGCCGACCTGGTCACCGCTGATCCCGCCGTCGAAAGTGCGGCCGCAGGGCGGCGGAACAGCAAACACCCCTGATGAGACGCTCCATGCCGACAGCTCGTCGAGTGCTTTCCACAGCGGCGGCTGCGCGATCGGCCAACCGCGCCCTCACGTTGGCCACCGATTCCACACCGGCCCGCGCCGTCCCCCACAAGGAAACCAGCGCGGCGCTCACGTCGGCGGATGAGACCCCAGCCCGTGAGCCACTGCCCTGCGGGGAGCGTTCTGCCACCTCACGAGCTGCATTTCGTCGGTGGCACCCTCAAGTCGGTGGGTAGTTCACGACCTGGGTCGTCCTGCTGGCGGAGCAGCTCCCAGCCGGTGGTGCGGGCGGCCAGCACCGGCGCCCGGGTGGGCCAGTTGTCGTCCTCCTCCGCGTCTTCCCGGTCAGGAGCGCCGAGGCCCGGGACCGGTTGTGCTGGCGGGCGGCCGGGAGCACGGTCCAAGTGCTGTGTCACAGGCCGCCCGTTACGCGCGACTCGACGCCCTCGGGGTCTCCTGCCGGCCACCCACCGCGCCCCGGCCGTGGCGAAGGGCGGGCTCGCCCAGGAGCCGCCTCCCGGCCCCGGCAGATATACCCTCTCGGGCCTGAAGGAGCTCCATGGACTTCCGGTCCATCCCCCGCGACCGGCACGCCTCCCAGCAGCCCGCCACCGCCGAGGACATCCAGGCGATCGGTCAGCGCGCCTTCGAGGATGCCGCACGCGTCACCTCCGCCGTGGAGCTCGGCGGCGGCATGTACAACACCACCTACCGGATCCCCGTCGACAGCACGGAGACACCCCTCATCCTGCGCATCGCCCCCGCTCCGGGGCAGCAATTCACTTCGAGCGGGAACTGATGCACAACGAGGCGGCCACCGTCCCCTACCTCTCCCCCATCGCCAGCCTCGTCCCACGCGTCCTCTTCACCGACTGGTCACAGGAGATCACCGGCCGAGCCTGGATCGTGCAGTGACCGCAGTTCCTCAGCGATACCCGGCAGCCCCAGCGGTGCCGTGGAGCCCCGGTGGTCCGTCCGGCCGCTGCCGGCGGGACGGACCACCTTCGGGCCGGTGGAAGTCGGCACATTTCGCGCTCAGGCCGTGCCGAGCGGATTGAGCACGGCGAACCGCCAGCAGCCGTCGACGCCTCGGCAGGCGACGTTGGCGGTGGTGCCGGTCGGGGCGACACGCTCGCCGTCGGGGGCGGTGACTTCGAGGGTCCAGTCGGTGACCAGCAGCGCGGCCTCGGCGCCGACCAGGGTGTGCCGGGGGGTGTTGGAGAGCCGTCCACGGGCGGCGACGGTCCCACTGATCTCCCGGCGCAGCGCCTCCGGGCCGCTGATGACCTCGCCGGCCGGCGTGCGCATGGTGGCGCCGGGTGCGAACAGGGCCAGCACGCCCTCGACGTCACCGGCGTTCAGGGCATCCTCGAACGCGCCGGGCAGCAGTGCGGGGTCGGTGATCGCAGTCTTCACAGTGGTGGTCCTTATCTGGTGTGCCCATCGGGGCAGGGATGTACGAGCGCGCCGCGGGTCTCAGGGGCCCAGGCCGGCAGCACGCGGCGACGCCTCCACGATCCCCGCCAAGGGGCTTCCGCGACGAGGTAGAGTCGGGACCCGCCATGGTCAAAGTTGGACAACGCGACGTCATCGACATCGCCTACCTCAATCCCGATCGCCCGCGGCTGGGCATCGAGGTCCTGACGTTCGACGTCCTGCGCCGCCGCCTGAGAAGGGCGGTCGCCCGCACCGCGAGCCGGCCGGACTTCCATCAACTGCTCCTCGTACGAGGCGGTGAGGCGACGGTGATGGTCGATTTCGTCCCCCAGCCCTGTGCACCAGGCAGACTGCTGCATCTGCGGCCCGGGCAGGTCCAGCGGTTCCCGGCCGATGCGGAGGGCCGCCTGGCCGAACTGGATGCCGTGCTGGTGCTGTTCACCGCCGCCTTCCCACCGCGCCTGCCTCAGCTCGCGTCCCTCCTCGACGGCTTCGGCCCGGCCGGCTGGACGCTGTCTCCGGGCGACCTTCTGGTCCTCGACCGGGCCCTGGCCGAGATCACGGCCGAGTACCACACCCTGGAGGACCGCCGGGAGCACACGAACGCCGACCTGACCGTCCCACTGCTGCGCCAGCTCCTCGGCGCGGTGCTGCTGCGCCTGGCCCGGCTGCCCCATCCGGACCGTGCCACCTCAGCGAAAGCCGGCGGCGAGGTCTTCCGTGCATTCCGCTACGAGCTGGAGCGCTCCTTCGCCGTCACCCGCTCCGTGCAGAAGTACGCCGCCCAACTCGGCTACTCGCCACGCACTCTGACCCGAGCCTGCCAGGCTGCCACCGGCCGCACCGCGAAAGAACTCATCGACGCCCGCGCCGCCCTGGAGGCTCAGCGCCTGCTTGTGCACACCGACCTGCCCGTCGCCGCGATCGGCCGGATGCTCGGATTCTCCGAACCCGCCAACTTCGGGAAGTTCTTCACTCGCGAGACCGGCGACACCCCCGGCGGCTTCCGCACCCGATGGCGCTAGCCAGGAGACAGGGCAACATGGCGTCAGGCCGTCAACCTGCCGGCCGACCGCCGTTTCGGCACCCGCCACGGCCGGGCAGATGCCGGCGGAACGATCCCGCGTATCAGCTACTGACCTGCGGCTTCACGGAAACGCGGTCAGAACCTCGAAGGCTCTGTCCGGAGTTTCGTGAACGGCCAGGCCGTCGGCATGCGGGTACTTGGGAACCAGCGCCACCCCGAAGACCGCTACCCAGCAGCTACCACCTGGCCGGCCGTGACCTGTGGAGGGTGGGGGAGCAGTGACGCGAGGTTGTCCCGTACGAAGTCCGCCGCCCTCTTGATCGACTCTTCGGCCCCGGCTTGGTCTTCATAGACACTGGTGGAGACCATTACTCCATCCCCGGCGTCAACCCAGTAGTAGGCCAGGAATCCGGGGACTTTGCGCAGAAGAGGCACGAACCCCTCGTTCACTCGGCGTGCCGCCTCGGCAGGATCAGTCACCCCTTCGTACCGCCGAACTACTGCGTACATGGCTGATCTCCTCACCGATCCCAAGGTCACCTCGCGCGAAACGACATACCCCTACCGCGCGTCTCTCGCTCACGGGACGCCCCCAAGGCACCCGAATGGGCGCACTAGTGGACCAACCAGGCATCCGCTGTGACCAGAGATGGGGGGACCGGGGCTTCACGGAACTGCGGACAGATCCGTTTTCAGAGATCCCCTTCAACGCTGCTCGCCGCACGGTGCGCGGGGGCGCCGGCGGACCGTACTGACCCGCACTCCGAAGATGTCGGCAAGCCGGGCGCCGACGCGACCAGCCAACGCGAGGCCGACCTCGGCCAGCGTGGACCGCAGTCGTTCGGTCCGCTGGCTGTACCGGCGGGTCAGGCTCGCGACCTACTCGACGAACGTCCGCCGCCCGCAGGAGATTTCCTCTCACGTGAACCGCCGGACACGCAGACGCAGCACCACCCGTCGTCCCACAACGGGGACGTCAGCGGGAAACCGCAGGTATGAGCCATGCACCCGCCCTGACCAGCTCCCGCAGCCCGGGCATCGAGCCCGGGTTGTCCGGCATCTGACACCAACCCGGATCACATCGCCGTCGTGCTGCACCGACGGCAAGGTTCATCGTTCCAGTTCAGAAGACACTTTCGCGTTTCCGGCCGCCCTTGACGCCGCCCCCACCGAAACGGCGAGGTTGGTCGTCGGTGTCAAAAGCCAACTGACCGCGGGTCAATGCGGCAGCCATACGCTTCCATCGTTCCGGTGGTTTGCCGTTCCCGCACCGGTGCCACGGTGGGCTGCCCCGGACACTGACCGGGGCGGCACCGGGCCATCGGAAGGGGGCGGCATGCCCGACGGGAGGATGCTGATCGCGGTGCGTGAGCACCCCAGTGCGGAGGGGGCCGCGCCCGAACAACTGCGCGCGATCCGTGCGGCGGTCGAGGCGAAGGGTTTCGAGGTCCGCTGGGCCGTGACCTCCGAGGACGCGCAGGCGGTACTGCGCACGGAGGCCGGACTGGCGGCTGCCCTGGTCGCCTGGGACCTTCCTGGTCACACGGCCTCGGGCCCGCCGGACGGGAACGAGAGCGGCGGAGCGGCGGTGCTGCGGCACATCGGCCGGCGGTTCCAGGACCTTCCGGTGTTCCTCGTGATGGCACAAGAGGGTGTGCGGGACCTGCCGCTATGGGTGTCGGAGATGGTCGTCGGCTACGTCTGGCCACTAGAGGACACCCCAGGCTTCATCGCCGGCCGAATCGCGACGGCGGCCCGCGCCTATCGAGAGGCGGTGCTGCCGCCATTCTTCCGGGCACTGCGCCACTTCGATGACGCCCATGAGTACTCCTGGCACACCCCGGCGCACGCGGGCGGCGTGGCGTTCCTGAAGTCACCGGCGGGTCGCGCCTTCCACGACTACTTCGGCGAACGGCTGCTGCGCAGCGATCTGTCGATCTCGGTGGAGGAGCTGGGCTCGCTGTTCGAGCACACCGGCCCGATCGGGGCAGCGGAGCGCAACGCGGCCCGCGTCTTCGGCGCCGACCTGACGTACTTCGTACTGCACGGGGACTCCACCTGTAACCGCCTGGTGGGGCACTTCAGCGTCACGCGGGACGAGTTGGCGCTGGTGGACCGAAACTGCCACAAGTCAGTACTGCACGGCCTGGTGGTGTCCGGGGCCCGCCCGATCTACCTCATCCCGACCCGTAACGGCTACGGCCTGGCCGGCCCGCTGCCGCCGGCCGAGTTGGCACCGGAGGCAGTGGCGGCCCGGATCGCCGCCCACCCGCTGGCCGAGGGGGCGCTCTCCGCGGATCCTCAGTACGCGGTGTTCACCAACTCGACGTACGACGGTCTGTGTTACGACGCGGTCGCGACGGCGCGTGCGCTCGCGGCAAGCAGCCCGCGGGTGCACTTCGACGAGGCGTGGTTCGCGTATGCCCGCTTCCATCCGCTCTACGCGGGCCGCTACGGCATGGCGGTGCACGAGTCGTCGTTCCCGGGTCCCGACCGGCCGACCGTGTTCGCGACTCAGTCGACGCACAAACTGCTCGCCGCGCTGTCGCAGTCGGCGATGGTGCACGTGCGGCCCGCACGGCGGGCGCCGGTGGAGCACGAGCGGTTCAACGAGGTGCTGATGATGCACGGCACCACCTCACCGCTGTATCCGATGATCGCCTCCTTGGACGTGGCGACCGCGATGATGGACGGGCCGCAGGGCGAGTGCCTGGTCGACGAGGCGGTGACCGAGGCGGTCCGGTTCCGTCAGGAGATGGTCCGGCTGCGGCGCCGTATCGAGGCCGCCGAGGACCGTCCGCCGTGGTTCTTCGGCGTGTGGCAGCCTCAGACAGTCACCGACCCGGCGACCGGTGCCGAGCTGCCCTTCGACGAGGCCCCGCCGGAGCTGTTGCGCACCGAGCCGTCCTGCTGGACGCTCGCCCCCGGCGCCGACTGGCACGGCTTCCCGGGGCTGACCGAGGGGCACTGCATGCTGGACCCGGTGAAGGTCACCCTGACCTGCCCCGGCATCACCCCCGCCGGAGAGATGGAGGAGGAGGGCATCCCGGCGCGCGTGCTGACGGCGTACCTGGCGACCCGGAACATCGTGGTGGAGAAGACCGACAGCTACACCACGCTGGTCTTGTTCTCCATGGGCATCACCAAGGGCAAGTGGGGCACTCTGCTGGACGCCCTGATGGACTTCAAGGCGCTGTACGACGGCGATGCGCCGCTGGAGCGGGTGCTGCCGCAGGCCACCGCCGCCCACCCGAAGCGGTACCGGGGGCTGACCCTGCGCGAGCTGTGCCGGCACATGCACGACCAGCTGCGCTCGGCACGGCTGGTGGAGCTGCTGGACACCGCGTTCCAGCAGCTGCCGGAGCCGGTGTTCCCGCCGCAGCACTGCTACCAGCGGCTGGTGCGGGGCGGCACCGAACGGGTGCGCATCGCCCAGGCGGCCGGCCGGATCGCTGCGGCGATGGTCACCGTCACGCCACCGGGCATCCCGGTGCTGATGCCCGGTGAGAGCGTCGGCGCCCCCGACGGGCCGCTCCTCCGTTACCTCACCGCCCTGGAGTCCTTCGACCGCCGCTTCCCAGGCTTCCACAGCGAGACACACGGGGTGACGATCGATGCCGACACCGGCGACTACCAGATCGAGTGCCTGCACCCGGACCGGGATGAACACGGCGCCGCACCGCCGGCCCAGCGCTACGCCCCGCAACCGGCGGACACCCGGCAGCTCTGACATCCCGTACGCCAGTCGCCTGCGACCCGCGTGCGGCCTGAGCAACGAGGCCGGCGGTCGCCGTAGCTGCTCTCCGACCATGCCGCCAGGCTCGCGCCACTGACCGATCTGGACGTACGTGACCTGCTCACCTCTCCGCGCTGCTCCCCAATGCTGTCCGGCTACGCCGGCACGCCACCCACCGACAGCGAACGCCTCGAACAGCTTCTGCATCGCCTTTCCCGGATGGCCTCGGACCTGCCCCAGCTGGCGGAAGCCGACCTCAACCCGGTGCTGGCCGGTCCGCGGGCGTCACCTGTCTCGACGCCCGCGTGCGGCTCGTGCCGCGCCACCTCCACGACCCGTACCTGCGTCGACTGCGCTGACCTGAGGCCGAGACCCGTTCCATGCACTCCCAGCGGCCCCGTGCACGGATGCCTCCGGGATGCGAGACAGCGGATCGGGCGCATGGGCCGAAGAGCCCCGGTCGGGGACCGGGCGACCCGTGGCATGGAGGCGCGAGGGCGCGCACGCTGGGATAGACAGACCACGAAGGGAGCCGGTGCGATGACCTCGGCCACCACCATGACCACGGCTCTTGAGCCCGTACACCGCGAACGCCTGATGCGCCTCGCCCGTGAGGTCGCCTTCGACGCCGGCACCCGCCTGTTCGAGGAGGGCCACCGGGCCGACCGCTTCTGGATCGTGCGCACCGGAACCGTCGCCCTCGATCCGCACGTCCCCGGTCGCCGCCCCGCTGTCATCGAGACGCTCGGACACGGCGAACTCATCGGCTGGTCCTGGCACTTCCCGCCGCACCTCTGGCACCTCGGTGCCGAGGCCATGAGCCCGGTACGGGCCTGGGAGTTCGACGCCGAGGCGGTACGCGCGACCTGCGTCGCGGACGCCGAGTTCGGCCGGGCGATCGCGGTGTGGGTGGGACGCGTGGTCGCCCAGCGCCTGCATGCCTCGCGCGTCCGGCTGCTCGACCTCTACGCCCCGTACGGAAGCGGGAGCCTGGCCTGAACGCACGGATGCTCCGGCCGGTCGAGGAAGAGGAAGCGAACATGGACGGCAGCCCGCACCGGGTGGGTGACGTGATGACACGTGCGGCCGTAGCGGTTGGTCGCAAGGCTCTGTTCAAGGACATCGTCGAGCGCATGGAGCAGTGGAAGGTCAGCGCGCTTCCCGTCCTGGAGGGCGACGGCCGGGTCGTCGGCGTGGTGTCCGAAGCCGACCTGCTGCCCAAGGAGGAGTTCCGGGACAGCGACCCGGACCGGTTCACCCAGATGCGCCGGCTGCCCGACCTCGCCAAGGCCGGGGCGGTCTCGGCCGAGGAACTGATGAGCACGCCGGCCGTCACCGTCCACGCGGAAGCGACACTTGCCGAAGCGGCCCGCATCATGGCGTTGCGGCACGTCAAACGGCTGCCCGTGGTCAACTCCGAGGGGGTGCTCGAAGGCGTGGTCAGCCGTGGCGACCTGCTGAAGGTCTTCCTGCGCCCCGACAACGACCTCGCCGACGAGATCCGGCGGGACATCGTCGATGTCCTCTTCCCGGCCCCCGTCGAACCCGTGCACATCATCGTGACCGACGGCGTCGCGACCCTGACCGGACGCGTAGGTGACCCCGCGCGGATTCCGCTGGCCGCACGCCTGGTCCGGGGCGTTGAAGGCATCGTGGGCGTGGACTGCCGTCTCACCGCCGCCGACGCAGCGTGACCGTTGGCTGAGACGCCCCCCGGGGACTGCCGGTGTGCACGGCGTCGGCGAAGGTGCTCAGCCCTTGCCCCCGCTCAGGTTCCGCCACTCGGGACCGATCCGCTTCCACTCCTCGTCCCATTCGGCCAAGCGCCGCCGCAGAAGTCGGCTACGGATCAGCCGGCCACCTGCCCAGACCGTCGCCCCGGTGAAGGGAGCGACAAGGGCACCGGTCAGCACTGCCTGCAGCGTCGCCTCCGTCCCGTCGGCCGGCGCGGAGACGATGCGGCCGGTGCGGTCCGTCCACACGGTGAGCCTGCTGCCCACGGGGGCACCCGGGAAGATCTTGGCCAGTCCCTTGTGCACCGCGCCGTCCCCGCCCGTCCACCGCACGGCTGCCCACACCCTGCCGTTGTCGTTGCCCGCACCGGCGGGCGGGGTCCTCGCCGCGTCGTCGTCGAGTACGGCGGATACCGGGTGCACGTGAGCGCGCCGGGCGGCGAGTGCCGAGTCCGTCCCCTGCGCGGCCACTACACCTGCGAGAACTCCGCCGAGGAGGGCGAACGCCCAGATGACCGATACGATCCAGGCCTCGACGACGTCACTGTGCCGCCTGACCGGGTTGCGCCGCCAGCGCCACAGCCATGCGGGGGTCACGTTCGTGGAAGGTGCCCGTGCCATCGGTCCGCGCCGCCCGTCGCGTGAAGTCCTCCTACGGAACCGTCGTCGTCAGGCATGGGCCGACCTCTGCGCCTCCGGCAGGTCAGGGTCTGGATCCGGGTGGCGAGGCGGGCCGATCAGCTCACCACGCACATCCACCACACCGGGCACGGTCCGTGCCAGGAGGACGGCGAGCGGGATCAGAGCCGTCTGGCGGACCCGGCCGGTGAGCGACACAACACCGTCGTGAACATCGACGTCGACCTCTTCCGCATGTATGCCGAAGAGCCGGACGACGACCTCGTGCCGCACCTCCTCGGCAATGTCGGCGTCGTCCCGAAGGAAGATCTTGAGCAGATCGGACCGGCTGACGATGCCCTTCAGCAGCCCGGCGCGGTCGACGACCGGCAGTCGCTTGACCCCGCTGCGCGCCATGACGCGGGCAGCGCGGGCGAGGGTGACGTCCGGTGCCACGGTGACGGCGGGAGTGGTCATCAACTCTCCCGCGGTGACCGCTTCCATCTTGTGAACGTCGGCGAAACCTCGCACGTGCCCGTACCGGCCCTGCACGCCTTCGCTGTACTCCTCCTTGGGCAGCAGGTCCGCCTCAGAAACCACACCGACGACATGTCCGCCGTCGTCCAGGACGGGGAGGGCGCTGACCCGCCACTCCTGCATGGTCCGCACGATGTCCTTGAACGTCGCCCCCGTACGCAGGGCGACGACCCTGCGGGTCATCACGTCGTTCACGACGGTGGGAGTGCCGTTCATGGCGTCCTCCAGGGGCCGGGCGACACCTCCAGGCTGCGCCTCCGGGCCAGGCTGGGGCATGGGCCGAGTGGCCCGTCCCGAGGGCTCTTCACCCGGCACGCCGGTGCCCTGAGTTGCCTCCCCCCGGCCCGGACCGCACTCGCGCGGTGTCCACCGCCTACGTGACGGGGAGAGGCACCCGCCACCGCAGTGTGGCACCGCCGCCGTCGGGCCTGGACACGTCGAGGTGCCCGCCCAGTTGTTCCGCGCGTTCGGCCATGTTGCGCAGTCCGCTGCGCCTGCCGTCGGACGGAATACCCACCCCGTTGTCCGTGACGGTCAAGGTCACCTCGTGGCCGCCGGCCGTCAGGACGACCTGGACCCGGTCGGCTTGGGCGTGGCGGGCGATGTTGGCCAGTGCCTCGGAGAGAACGGCCACGACGTGGTCCGCCACCTCGCGTGGCACATCGGTGTCGACCAGCCCCTCCATCCGGACACCGGGCGCGAAACCCAGCGCGGGGGTTTCCTCGCCCACCACCCGCACGATGCGGGCCCGCAGCGAGTCCTCGAGTCCGCCCGGGCGCGCCCGCAGCCCGAAGATGGCCGACCTGATGATCTTAATGGTTTCGTCCAGGTCGTCCACGGCCCTCAGTACGCGCTCGGCGGCCTCCGGGTGCTCGATCAGCCGGCCCGCGCTCTGCAAGGTCATCCCCGTGGCGGAGATCCGCTGAATGGCCAGATCGTGCAGGTCCCGGGCGATCCGGTCCCGGTCCTGCAGCACGGCGATCTGCTCGGCGTCCTTGCGGCGCTCGGCCAGTTCCATGGCGATCGCGGCCTGTGCGGCGAAGCCCTGCAACATCTCGGTCTCCTTGCCGGAGAACACCGGCCGCTCGGCCTCACGGGCGACGAGCACCACGCCTCGGACGTCCCCTTCCCCGGTGCCGATGGGCACGGCCAGGGCAGGGCCGAGCCTCTGGAAGCGCGCCGGCTCCGGAGAGATGCGCTCATCATGTTGTACGTCGGCACTGGCGACCGGGGCGGCCGCGGAGAAGGCCAGGCCCATCAAGGTCCCCGACAGGGGCAGCACCAGGCTCCTGTGCGCTTCGGCGTCGAGGCCGACCGCTATCTCCACAGCGAGCGACCCTCCGCCCGCCACCGGCATGGCCACGGCAGCCAGCGCCGACTGCATAAGTTCGCGTGCCCGTTCGGCGATCAGTTTGAGAGCCTCGGTGCGTTCACTGCCGGACATCAGACTGTGGGTGATCTCTGCGTTCGCCAGGAGCCGGCGCTCGTTCGCCAGGAGCCGGCGCTCGCGCAGCCGGACGTCCTCGTACAGCCGGGCGTTCTCGATGGCCACGCCGGCCGCCACGGCCAGGGTCGACAACACCGCTTCGTCTTCCTCGTCGAAGGCCAGTCCGCCACGCTTCTCGGTGAGGTACAGGTTGCCGAAGACCTGGTCGCGGATCCGGATCGGCACACCCAGGTGGCGCTGGGGAGGATCGTCTTCACCCGGCAGGCCCTGCCCACGGTCCGGCCGGTCAACCACGTTCTGGACCGTGGGGACATCGTCATTCTCACCCACGAGGGCGCGGCCCTGACGTCTCATGCCGAGGAGGCGGACGACACGGGCGTGGTCGTCGCCTACGAGGCCGACGCCATCGACCCCAACACCCATCTCGGCTGGAGCGTGGTCGTCACGGGGTACGCCCATCTGGTCACCGAGCCGTCCGAACTGATGCGCATCCAGCACCTGTTGCGGTCCTGGGCGCCGCCCGGGGAAGGCGCGGCCCAGGCCGTTCGCATCCGTCCCGAACTCGTCACCGGCGTCCTGCTGACGACGGCGGACGGGACGGCGACGACACGCGGCTGACGACTGCCCGCAGCGGCGCAGGCGGCACGAGCAATCCGGCGCCCGTGACGATGCCAGGGTCGATCCCGGCCCCTCCTCGGACACCGCCCGGGACCAATGGACCCTTTCCTGCGGGGATCCGGGTCCGGGCGGCCTGGCTGCGAGGCCTCCCGGCCCCTGTGGTCGCGCCGCCTCCGGTGTCATCGTCGAAGCAGACACCAGGACGAGGAGGTGTCCGGACGTGAGCACCACGAAGCGGCTGTGGCGGTGGCGGAGCAGTCCGCTGCGGCGGCGCGAGGACGTCCTCGAGGCCTGGACCGTCCTGGTGGTCTGGCTGATCGTGGTGGCCTGTGGCGGCGTCGCCGCGCTGGTGACGGTCCGTGGCACCGAGCACGAGTTCGCGGAGCAGCGAGCCCACCGGCATCCCGTCGGCGCGGTCCTGCTGACCGATGCCCGGCACGGCGTCACGGGGGACTTTTCGACCGACGGTCGTGTCCAGGGCCCGGTGCGCTGGGCGGCTCCCGACGGCACCACTCGTACCGGGCGCACGCTGGTGGACGGAGGTCTGAAGGCCGGAGCCCGGGTGACGGTCTGGCAGGACGACCGGGGTCGGCTCAGTCCGTCGGCGCCGACGAGCCGGGGCGAGGGCCATGTCGAGGCCGTTCTCTTCGGTGGCGCGGCGGCCCTCGCCGTAGCAGCCCCGGCCTTCGGCGCGGGAGCCGTCGCGCGAGCACGGCTCGACCGGCGCCGTATGGCCCGCTGGGACCAGGAATGGGACCTGGTGGGACCGCAGTGGGGCCCCCGGGCGGGCTGAGCCACGCCGCCCAAAGTCCGAATCGGGCCTGCTGAGCGGATGCCGCGGGCCCTGGGCCCGCGACGTGAGGATGAGGCGAGGTCCATGGACGAGACGCTGCCCCTCGGCCGGATCGCCGGCGTGCGGGTCAGCTTGAACTGGAGCGTCCTGGTCATCGTTGCCCTGGTGACCGTCGCTCTTGCGCGCAGTGAGTTCCCGGCTGCCCACCGCGGCCATTCCGCCTTGCAGTACTGGGTTCTGGCACTGCTGGCGGCGGTCGTTTTCCTCGCTTCGTTGCTGGCGCACGAGCTGGCGCACGCCGTGGTCGCCCGTCGCAACGGTGTGCAGGTCGACGGCATCACCCTGTGGATGCTGGGCGGCGCCGCCCGCCTGCACAGCGAGGCCCCGACGCCGGGCGCCGAGCTGCGCATCGCGGCCGTGGGTCCGCTCACGAGTCTGCTCGCCGGCGGCGTCTTCGCCGGCATCGCGGCCGGGCCGCACATGCTGCACGCGTCCGGGCTCGTCGTCGAGGCGGTCGTATGGCTGTCCGCGATCAACGTCCTGCTGGCCGTGTTCAACGCACTGCCGGCCGCACCACTCGACGGGGGACGGCTGTTGCGGGCGTACCTGTGGCACCGCACCGGAGACAGGCTGCGGGCCACTCGCGCGGCATCGGCGGCGGGCCGGGGACTGGGCTGGTTCATGGTGCTGAGCGGGTTCGCGGCAGTGTGGTTCGGGCACAACCTGTCCGGCCTGTGGCCCGCGCTGATCGGCTGGTTCCTCATCGGTGCGGCGACCACGGAGGCTCGCCAGGCCGAGCTTCGGGGTGTGCTGGGCGGTGTGCCGGTCCGTCGCGTCATGACCCCGAACCCGGTCACCGTGCCGGACACCATGACCCTCGCCGAATTCCTTTCCCAGGGCCCCTTCGGCCCCTACCGTCATTCGGCCTTCCCCGTGCTGGCGGCCGACGGCTCGCTGGCCGGTCTCCTCACCGTGCGACGCGTCGAAGCGACGCCGGCCCGGGCTCGTGCGAGCACGACGGTCGGCGAAGTGATGCGTCCGCTCGCCGAGATCGTCACAGCCGCGCCCGAAGAGCCGATGCTCGACCTGCTGCCGCGACTGGAGGTCAGCCCCGCACGCCGTGCGATGGTCCTCGACGCAGGGCGCCTCGTCGGCATCCTCACCGTCGCCGACGTCACCCGTGCCCTGGCCTGGCCGAGCGGGCCCGCCCAGACGCAGCCGCGCAGCGCCGCCCCGCAGGTGACGAAGAAAGCGTGACGGACACGATGCCGCGCACCGTGCATGATGTGGCCTAGCTCGGATTCGTCCGATGCGCTTGCCTGCCAGGCCTTGAGGGACGGATCCGCTGAGCGCGAACGGCGAGCACTGCCATGTCATCGTGTCCATCGCTCGGGTGCTCCTCGATCAGCACGCGGACGAGGTCAGGCACGGGCAGGTCGGCATGGGCGGCGGCGATCGCGGCGAGTCGTTTCAGGCCCGCATCGAGTGAGTGGTCACGGTGCTCGACGAGCCCGTCGGTGAAGAAGACGACCGTGGCATCGACGGGAAGGGGATGGGCGTGTTCGTGGCGCCGCAGAGTGCTGTCGATGCCGAGGGGCAGGTCAGGATCGGCAAGCAGGTGGTCTGCCCGGTGATCGGGAGTGATCACCAGAGGCGGAGGGTGCCCCGCGGTACTCCAGCGCAGCGTCCAGTCGGCCGACGACGCCAGCTCGGCGCCCAAGCGCAGCCTGGGCTCGAATGACGCCTTGGATTGTCGACTGTCCTCGCTCATCATGGCCGCCCGGCAGTGCACCTCACGTCACCGGCCATTCTTCCCCAAAACCTGAACGCGGACCCGAACACCGGTGCCAGTGGCCGACGCCTCCAGGCCTGGATACCGAAGCAGCAGGCTCAGGCGGGCTCGGGTACGACCGCCACCGGGCAGGCCGCGTGGTGCAGCACGCCGTGGGCGACTCGGCCGAGTTGGAGCCCGAAGTGGCCCTGGCGCCGTCGGGCACCGACGACGAGCAGGTCGGCCTCACGGGACACCGCGATCAGGACGTCCCGTGCGTAGCCCTCGACCGTACGCCGCTGTACCTGCAGGCCGGTCGGGGCATCCCGCAGCGCCTCTTCCACCATGTCCGCCGCCTGTTGCTCCTCCAAGTGCGCAGGGTGGCCGACGATCAGGGGATGTGCGGAAGGCTCGTGCAGTGGTCGGCGCCAAGCACGTACGGTTTCCAGCGGGACCCCGCGCAGCAGGGCCTCTTCGCACGCGAATCGTGCCGCAGGCGAACCCGTCGGCTTCTCTCCCACCCCGAGAGCGATGCGGCCGTGCGTCCCGGTGCGTGCCTGGTTGTCGTGGCTTCCGCGGAGCACGATCACCGGGCAGTGGGCGTGTCCCGCCACGGCGACACTGACCGAGCCGAGGAGGGCCTCCGTCATCCCGGTGCGGCCCCGGCAGCCCAGCACCATCGCGAGGGCGCTGCGGCTCTCGCGTATCAGGCCGTATTCCGGTTCCTCGGGCAGCACGTCGGTGGTGACCTTGACGCCTGGTTCCCGGTGACGGGCCCGCCGCTCGGCGGTCCGGACGATGTCCTCGGCCATCACCTCTTCGGACGGCTTGGCGAGGTCGGCAGCCACGGAAACGCCCTCGTAGCGCTCCCAGAGGGAGGCGTACACCAGCCGGAGCGACGTCCCGCGCAGGGCGGCCTCGTCGACGGCCCAGTCCACGGCCCGCAAGCTCGGCTCGGAGCCGTCGACACCGACGACCACGGGTAGCTCCAGCAGCTCCCCATAGGCATGTACAGCGGCTGCGCACATGGCGTCTCTCCATTCTCCGGAGCGGAGGTCAGCCGTGTGCGACGACGGCGACGGGAGCGGCGATGTGGTGCAGGGCCGAGTGGGTGACGTGGCCGATGCGGGCGCCGAACGACCTGGTGCTGATGCGTCGGCCGACGACTACGAGGGAGGCGTCTCGGGAGTCGTTGACGAGAACCTGCGCGGCACTTCCGCACCGACTTGCCTCGATCACCTCGACGTCCGGGAACTTCTGCACCCAGGGATGGAGCACCTTGCTCAGGAGAGTGGCCTGTCCGCGTTCGAGCGTCTCGTAGAGTTCGGCGTCGCCGGCGAAGCGGTAGAAGGAGGTCGGCGGCTCGGGCCAGGCGTGGACGACCCGCAGGGGGGCTTTCCGACGCGCGGCGGCATCGAAGGCGAACTCCAGCAAGGTGTCGTCCGCTTGGTCGATGTCGAGTCCCAGCACGACGGGCCGGAAGGGCGCTGCGGCGGACGGCACCCCCGCCGGATCCATCTTGTGCTCGTCGGCGGCCTGCTCTCCCGCCCGCACCAGCACCACAGGCCGCTCGGCGCGGGCCACCACGCCCAGACTCACCGAGCCCACCATGAACCCTTCCAGGCCACCGAGGGCCCGCGAGCCCAGGACCAGCAGCTCGGCGAAGCCCGCCGCCTCGCACAGCAGGTCGGCCGGGGTCCCGGTCAGCTGCTCGGTGGTCACCTCGATGCCCGGGTGGCGAAGCCGGATGCCGTCAGCAGCCTCGCGTGTCAACTGCTCTGCCCACCGCCGGTAGGTGTCGGGATCGAGCAGTGGTGTCCTGGCAACGAACCTGGGCGCCGGCTCCGAGATATACATGATCTTGAGGGGCAGGCCGCGGAGCAGCGCTTCTCGCGCCGCCCACTCGGCTGCGGCCCGGCTCTCGGGCGAGTCGTCGACACCTACGGTGACGGTGCGGGACATGGTCTCCACCTCCCGGGGCGAGGGTTCCGACACCAGCGTGGCGCCGTGGTGCCGAAGGGATGAGGGGCCACACGGCCCCATCAGGGCCCGGCCGACCCTCAGTGGGCCCGGAAGAGACCCACTGCAACCCGGAAGCCGCACGGGCCCGTCCCGTCCCTAGGGCCGTGCGACCCCTGGCACCACCGACCGTCCCCGGCACACCCTGGTAGGAGTCGGACACCTCATCGAGGCCCTCACGGAGTCACCATGTACGGCACCCCTCGCATCGTCAGCGACGTGATGACCCAGACGGTCGCCGCCGTCGGCCGCCGTGCCCCGTTCAAGGAGATCGTGCAGCTGATGCAGGACTGGCAGGTCAGCGCCCTGCCCGTGCTCGAGGGCGAGGGCCGGGTGGTCGGCGTGGTCTCCGAAGCCGACCTGCTGCCCAAGGAGGAGCTCCGGGACGACCCCGACGCGGGCTACCTCCAGCTGCGGCAGCCCGTCGATGTGGCGAAGGCGAGTGCTCTCACGGCCGGCGACCTCATGTCTTCCCCCGCCGTCACGGTCCGGGGCGGCGCCACCCTCGCGGAAGCCGCGCGCATCATGGCGCACGAAGGGGTCAAGACGCTGCCCGTGGTGGACGACGCAGGGCTGTTGGCCGGTATCGTCAGCCGGGCCGATCTGCTCAAGGTCTTCCTGCGCGACGACGAAGACATCGCCGAGGAAGTGCGGCGCGAGATCGCCTCGTACCTCTTCCCGCCCCCGGCGTCGGCCGTCCACGTGGAGGTGCACGACGGGGTCGTGACGCTCACCGGCCGGCTAGCCGACAGCGCCCTCGTGCCGGTCGCAGCCCGCCTGATCAGGGCTGTCGAAGGTGTGGTGGGGGTGGAGTTCGACCTCGCCCAGCACACCGCCGTGCGGTGACCGGAGGCGATGCCGTCGTGGTGACCGGGCCGGTCGGCCCTGGTGCGTCTGGCGGCGACGGGTGACGATCGGTCCCTGGGGCAATCGGCAGCCTGGCCATCATCTGCGACACGTGGGGTCGCCGTGACAGAGATGCGCACCTTCAGCGAGCAGGACCCGATCCGCGTGTTCCTGCTCGACGATCACGAGGTCGTACGACGTGGCCTTGCCGACCTCCTCGACGCCGAACCCGACATCTGCGTGGTCGGCGACGCGGACACCGGCGCACGCGCGCTGGTCCGGGGCCCCGCCCTACGTCCCCACGTGGCCGTCCTCGACGTCCGGCTGCCCGACGGCGACGGCATCTCGGTCTGCCGGGAGCTGCGCGACCGGATGCCGGAGCTGGCGTGTCTGACGCTGACCTCGTTCGACGACGAGGAAGCCCTGCTCGACAAGCTCGGAGTGCAGCGCCGGGTCCACAGGCGGCCGTCCTCGCCTCCCACCTCGACCACCACGACTCCGGCCTGCACGGTCCCCACCATGCCGGGAACCACATCCCCCGGTGATCCGATGTGAAAGCGGCCGAACTCAGTCGGTGGTGAGCAGGTTCTTCACCTCGACGACGTCGGCGATGCCCTCGACCTCCGCCACCAGCCGGGCCGCCGTCGCCGACGACGCCAGTCGTCCTGTCAGCTCCACGATGCCATCGTGCACGGTCACAGCCACACTCTCCCGGTCGGTCGGTAGGCAGCAGGCTTCGAGCGCGGCTTGAACTTCCACCCGAATACCGGCGTCATCCCTGATCAGCGCCTGCAACAACGCGTCACGACGCACCACGCCGACGAGTCGACCCTCGCGATCGGTGACGGGCATGCGCTTCAGCCGAGACAACGCGGCCAGCCAGGCGGCCTCGGCCACCGTCGTGCCCGGCAGTACCGTGATCGCGGGACTCGACATCAGATCGGAGGCCGTCTCGCCCCGGGCTTTGCCGTGCATCCGGCGTTCTCGCAGGCGGCCGATGCGTCCGGGCCGGTGGCCGGAAGCTTCGAACGCGACCTTGGCCAGCAGATCGGACTCGGACACGACGCCGACGACATGGTCCTCGGCATCCACGACCGGAAGTGCGCCCACCTGCTCACGGGCCAACAGCCGGGCGATGTCGCGATACGCCAGCTCTTCGCCGAGGGAGGCGGCGGGCACGTCCATCACCTCCCTCACCAGTGGCATACCGGGCTCCTTGGGGAGGTCCGGCCGCCGCGTGGGCGTTACGGTCGACGGTGCCCGCTCCTCGGTGTCCGAGCGCTCGGCCGCACTGCCGGAGTGCTTGGCCGCGGCTGAGGCGACCGCCCCCAGGTAGCGGAGCAGCATGTCCTGTCGAGCCGCTTCTCCCGGGCTCCAGGCACGCGCGGGCGCACCCTGCCGAGCATCGGCCTGCGCGCGGAAGTTCTCGTGCGCGTTCACAGCGGCCTCCTGACTCCGTCGAGTCGCCTACCGTCCCAGTCTCCCGTTCTCGCCACCTGTGCCAAGAGCCGAACGGCCCTGGTGGAACGAGTAAGGGCCCCTATCCGGTGCGGCGTGGGACCGGCACGGTGAAACTGGAGGAGTACCGACCGGCAGGAGGCTGCCGATGAGCCTGCGGGACTTCCTGGAGCGGTTCCGTCCGGCGGGAACGCCAGGGGCGTCCGCGACCGGCGTGCCCGCCGACCGCATGGCGGAACGCGCGGCGGAACTGGCACCCGCTCTCGCACGGCTGACGGATGTTCAGCAGCAGGTGGCACGGATCCGGGCCGCCGCGGAGGAGACAGCAGCGGCCCTTCGGCGGAACGCCGTACGAGAGGCGGAACGTCTGCTGGCAGATGCACGGGAGCAGGCTCCAGTGGCCCGCCGGCAGGCCGCGGAACCACTCCTCCGAGAAGCCCGTCAGGAGGCCGACGCGCTGCGCGTGGCTGGAGACCGTACCGGCTCGGCGATCCGCGAGCGGGCAGGGGAACGCAGGCCGCACCTGGTGGACCTCGCCGTGGCCGATGCCATGAGACTGGCGAGCGGGACGGCGGAAGAACCGTGAGTGCCGGATGGGTCGCCGGAGCGGTGCGGGCGCAAGCCCTCGTCGCAAGGTATCCGGGCGCCGAGGGGGCACGTGAGATCGCGCGCGGTCCGACGCTCGACGTCGCCCGGCGGTGCCTCGCCACGACGCCGTACGCACGGTACACGCGGACGACGGTGGGCTTGCCCGATGCCCAGCGGGCGGTGGCCGCCGGCCTCCTGTGGCATCTGCGGGTGCTGGCCGGATGGCTGCCGCGCGGTGGCGCTCGCCTGCTGGTGCCGCTCGCCTCGGGATTCGAGATCGCCAACGTGGTGGCCCGGCTGCCGGCATCGGATAGTGGGTGCACCGGGGCGCCGGAGCCCTACCGGCTCGGTTCCCTGGAGACGGCGTGGCGAAGTCTGGAGCGTGCCGGGACGCTCGCGGAACTCAGGGCGGCGCTCACCGCCTCGCCTCCTACAACGCGGCCTTCCCCGGTGAGGAGGAGGCGTTCCGCGCCTTCGCGCGCTGCCACCCCGGTCCGGTCACCTTCCTCGTCGACACCTACGACACGGAACAGGGAGTCAGGATCGCGGCCCGGGTCCTGGCCGATCTGCGGCGTGGCCCCGGCTGCGCGATCCGCCTGGACAGCGGAGACCTCGACGCACTCTCACGACGGTCGCGCTCCCTGCTCGACGCCGCCGGGCTGACCGGCGTACGGATCGTGGCCAGCGGCGGCCTCGACGAGTACGGCGTGGACCGGCTCGTACGCGCCGGAGCCCCCATCGACGCGTACGCCGTGGGCACGAAGGTGGGCGCCGCCGCGGACGCCCCGTACCTGGACGCCGCGTACAAGCTCGTCGAGTACGACGGCCGGCCCGTGATGAAACTGTCCTCGGCGAAGGTCACGGCCCCGGGCCGCAAGCAGGTCTTCCGTTGGCCCGGACGGCCGGACGTCATCGCTTTGGCGGCCGAGGAACCACCGGACTCCGCACAGCCACTGTTGCCCACGGTGATGCGGGGTGGACGACGGACGGGGGCGCCGGACCACTGGCTTGACGCGCGCAAGCGGTTCCGCGAGGACCTGGCCGACCTGCCCGACTCGGCGCGCCGGAGCGAGAATCCCGAGCCGGTCCGGCCGGTGCGGTCCGAGGCGCTCGACCATCTGACGGCCGTGGTGCGAGCCGACATCGAAGTCCGCCAGTGCCCGGAGCACCGCGCCGCGCCGTCGGACGCCGCCGACCTGCATTCCGCGGCGTCCTCGGTCTCTGGACACTGGCCTGCCGCAGGACGGCGGAGGGTCGGCAGGCCTCCGGTGGGGACCATTGGCCCCTGGCAGTCAGGCGCTGCCGACGCCTTCCATGGAAGTGGCGGCGGCATCCTTCCGCGCCACCGCAAGAAGGAGGCGAGGGCGATGTCCGCTCCCGCACCGGCGAAGAACGCGCAAGCCGACCCGGGTACCTCGATGCGTGCCCGTGTGGGCGACGAGATCGTGGTTCGCGGGACCGCGGCCGGGGTCGTCGCACGAGACGGCGAGATCGTCGGACTCCACCACAAGGACGGCAGCCCGCCCTACGACGTGCGGTGGGCCGAGGACGGACGAGTGACCCTGTACTTCCCGGGTCCCGATGCGTACGTCCGGCACTTGGTGACCGGAGGCGGGCATGTCCGGGCCCGGTGACCGCCGGCCGATCGTGGTGGGCGTCGATCCTGATCCCGTACACCGGATGGCACTGGCCTGGGCGGCCGACGAGGCCGCCCGCAGACGGCTGCCGTTGCGCGCCGTCCACGTGGAGGGCGTGCCCACTCGCGGCTACCGGAGGCAGGAAGTCCCGCCGTCCTGGGAGGAGTGGAACGAGGCTCTGCACAAAGCCGGCCAGCAGGCGCTGGGGCAGGCCGTGGACTTCGTCTCGGCCCGGCACCCGCAGCTCGAGGTCGACGCGCTGCTCGCGGAGGGCGACCCGGTGTGGGTGCTGCGCGAGCAGAGCCGCGACGCCACCGCCGTCGTGCTGGGGTCGCGCCACCTGAGCCGGAGACAGGAGGCGTTCGGCTCCACGGCGGTCGCCCTGCCGGTCATGGCCCGTACGCGCTGTCCCCTGGTGGTCGTCCCGGAGCCGGAACACGTCACCGAGGAGCCCGCGTACTTCGTCGTCGGCGTGGACGGCAGCGAACACTCCGGTGCCGCGGTCGACGTGGCGTTCGAGGAGGCGGCCCTGCGTAGTGCCCGGCTGCGGGCCCTGCTCGTCTGGGAGCCCGGACCACTGAGAGTCTTCGACGAGCACCAGCCGCAGCAGGAGTGCCGCCGGCTCCTGTCCGAGATCGTGGCAGGACGCCACGCCCGCTATCCCGAGGTGGACCTGCACCACGAAGTGCTCGTCGGGCACCCCGTCCAGGTGCTCACCGACGCCTCGGAGCACGCGCTGGGCCTGGTGGTCGGGACCCGGGGCCGCGGAGGCTTCGCCGGCATGCTGCTGGGCTCGGTCAGCCAGGGCGTGCTGCACCACGCCCGCTGCCCCGTCATCGCCGTACCGACCCGCGAGTGAACCGGCACACCGGCACGAAGGGAAGCAGCCGTGACCGCACCACCTCTCGACATGAACACCGTCGCCGGACTAGTGGCGGACGCCGCGGCGGCACCCTCGCTGCACAACGCCCAGCCCTGGACCTTCCGCTACCTGCAGGACATCGGCGTCCTGCGACTGTACGCGGACCTGGAGCGGGCACTGCCGCGGACCGACCCCGAGAACCGGGGCCTGCACGTGGGGTGCGGCGCGGCGCTGCTCAACCTCCGGGTGGCCGCCGCGGCGGCCGGACTCGCGCCGGTCGTCCGGTTGCTACCTGACCCGGCCTACCCGGAGTTCCTCGCCGAGGCGCATCTGTGCGGCACCGGGACTCCCGACGGAGCGCTCGCCCGGCTGAGCCCTGCGATCCACCGCCGCCACTCCAGCCGCTTCCCCTTCCGCGAGGAGACGCTCCCCATCGCCGTGCAGGAGACTTTGCAGGAGGCCGCGCTCGCCGAGGGCGCACAGCTGCTGTTCCCCGGAGCATGGCACGTGCAGTCGATCCTGGAGCTGGTGCGGGACGCCGAGGGCAGGGAGGTGCTGGCGCCGGACGTGCGCGAGGAGACGGCGCGCTGGGCGCACGCCGGCTCTTCCCGCGACGCCGAGGCCGAGGCCGCTGACGGTATCGCCGCCGAGGCTTTCGGTCCGCGGCAGCGCCGTACCTCGGTCCCCGTGCGTGACTTCGCCGTCGGCCGTCCGCTGCCCGAAAGCGGCTGGGCGCTCTTCGAGAGGGAACCCAACATCGCCCTGCTGGGGACGGTCCACGACGGGCCGGCAGACTGGCTGTCGGCCGGGCAGGCGCTGGAGCGGGTCCTGCTCCAGGCCACGGCGGACGGGCTGGTCGCCTCGGTCACCTCCCAACCCCTGGAGTGGCCCGAGATCCGATGGGCCGTCCGCGACCCCGTCTCCGCGATGGCCCATGTGCAGATGATCATCCGGCTCGGTCACGGCCCCGAAGGCCCCGCGAGCCCGCGGCGGGCGGTGGCCGATCTGCTCGACGTTCTCTGAGTGGACCGGGCGGACCACGGGACAGCGAGGAGGAGCGCATGAAGGTCTCCGAGGTGATGACGGCTCCTCCGGTGTGCGTGGCGCCGAACTCCACCCTGGTCGAGGTGGCCCGGCTGATGGCCGAGAGCGCCGTCGGGTCGGTGCTGGTGGTCGAGAACGGAGCCCTGCACGGCATCGTCACCGACCGCGATCTCGTCGTTCGTGGCCTGGGCGGCGGACTGGACGCGAGGGCCCGGGCGGACGCGATCATGTCGGCCCGCCCCGTCACGGTCGAGGCCGTCGAGGATCTTGAGGCTGCCTATCGCGCGTTCCGTCGCACTGGGGTCCGCCGGCTTCCGGTCCTGGACGCGGGCCGGGTGGTGGGCGTGCTGGCGATCGACGACCTGTTCCTCGACCTGTTCCGTCGGTTCGCCGACCTGCTGGGGCCGGTGGCCTGGAGCGTCCTGCAGGAGCCTCCGGGACCGCCCCAGGAGGCCGGAGTCCCGGATGAGCCCTGAACAGGCCCGGCTGGGCACGACCGCGCTCCACGAGGACGGTCCGGCGGCAGGCCGCGAGGCCGCGGCACATGCGCCGCCTGCGGACCGGCCGGGCACCTCTGCGTCGTCGGTCCCCTACCTGCCGGCTCCCGCGGTCTTCGCCGCTCTGGAAAGCTCCCCGCGCGGTCTGACGCCGGCCGAGACCGCCGCACGGCGGGACCGCTACGGCCCCAACGAACTGCCAGGAGCGCCCCGCGGCCAGGTATGGCGTCGGCTCCTCGCACAGTTCACCGACCTCTTCGCGGTCGTCCTGCTCGTCTCCTCGGCGATCACGTTCCTCGCCTACGGGCTGGGACGGCCCCGGGATCCGGCAACCCTGCAACTGGCCCTGGCGATCCTCGGCGTGGTGCTGCTGAACGCCGGTATCGGCTTCGCACAGGAGTACTCCGCCGAGCGCACCGCGGAGTCCTTGCAGGCGATGGTGCCGCACACCTGCCGGGTACTGCGGGACGGGGAGCGGCGGGAGCTGTCCGCGCGGGATCTGGTGCCGGGCGATGTGGTGGTCCTGGAGGCTGGAGACGCGGTGCCGGCCGACTGCCGGCTGGTCGAGGCACAGGAAGCCGCCGTCAACAACGCCGCGCTCACCGGTGAGAGCGATCCCGTCACGCGCATCGCGGAACCCGTGCCGCCGGGGCCGCCGCTGGAGGCGCGCAACTGCGTCTTCATGGGCACCGACCTGGTCGCGGGCACCGGCAAAGCCGTGGTGTTCGCCACCGGTACGGCCACCGAGTTCGGGCGCATCTTCCGGCTCACCGCCGCCGCCCCCAGGCAGCAGACCCCCTTGCAGCGGCAGGTCGCCGTCATGGCCCGCCGGGTCGCGGGCGTGGCGCTTGCCACCGGGGCCGTTCTGTTCGCGGTGCGCGTGCCCAGCGGGCAGCCGTTCGTCGACACGTTCGTCTTCTCACTGGGGGTGATGGTCGCTCTCGTGCCCGAGGGACTGCCGGCCACCCTCTCCGTGTCGCTGGCGATCGGTGTCCGTCGCATGGCCCGTCGGCACGCGCTGGTCAAGCAGTTGCTCGCCGTGGAGGCCCTAGGTTCGACCAGCGTGATCTGCACCGACAAGACGGGCACCCTCACGCAGGCCGAGATGACCGTCGTACAGCTGTGGGCGGACGGTGTGTCGTACGCCGTGACGGGCGTGGGGTACGCCCCGGTCGGTGAGACAACCGATGCCCCGCCCGTACGCGAGCTGCTGCGCACGGCGGCTTTGTGCAGCAACGCCCGACTGGTGCGGACCGCCGGTCGGGACGCGTGGCTGGTGCTGGGAGACACCACCGAAGGTGCGCTGCTGGTGGCGGCTATGAAGGCCGGTCTGGATCCCCTCGAAGAGGAGACCCGGGCGCCCCGGGTGGCGGAGTATCCCTTCGACTCGGCACGGAAATTGATGAGCACCGTCCATCGCGACAGCGACGGAACGTACTTCGCATGCGTCAAAGGTGCCCCGCTCGAACTGCTCACCCGCTGCGACGCCCTGGACCAGGGTGGCGGGCGGCCGCCGCTGACGGACGCCGATCGCAGCCGTGTGATCGCAGCCGCGGACGGCATGGCCGGGCAGGGCCTGCGCGTGCTGGCGGTCGCCCGGCGGCAGGTCTCCGGGCCTCGGCCGCCGATCGCGGACGTCGAGTCGGAGCTGACCCTGCTGGGACTCGCCGGGATGTACGACCCGCCCAGGCCCGAGGTACGGGACGCGGTGGACGCGTGCCGGCGGGCCGGCATCCGCATCGTCATGGTCACCGGAGACCATCCCCTCACCGCGGAGGCCGTCGCCCGTCGCGTCGGAATCGTGCAGGAGCCGGCTCCGACCGTGGCCACCGGCATCCAGCTGGACACGCTGGACGACAGCGGCCTGGACGACCTGCTGACCAGCTCCTCCGAACTGCTGCTGTGCCGGGTCAGCCCCGAGCACAAGATGCGGGTGGTCACCGCGCTGCAGCGGCGTGGCGAGGTCGTGGCCGTCACCGGCGACGGGGCCAACGACGCCCCGGCCCTCAAGCACGCCGACATCGGGGTCGCCATGGGTGCCTCCGGCACCGACGTCGCCCGCGAGGCGGCGGTGATGGTGCTGCTCGACGACTCCTTCGCCTCCATCACCACCGCGGTCGGGCTGGGCCGCTCGGTCTACCGCAACATCCGCAAATTCCTGATCTACCTGTTCAGCCACAACATCGCCGAACTCGTGCCGATCCTCGCGGCGACTTTTGCTGGATTCCCCCTGGTGCCGATCACGGCCGTGCAGATCCTCGCCATCGACCTCGGCTCCGACGTGCTGCCCGCCCTCGCGCTCGGCGCGGAACCGATGGAACCCGACGTCATGAACAGCCCGCCGCGGCCCCGCCAGGAGCGGCTCTTCTCAGCCACCGTCATGGGCCGCATCCTCTTCCTCGGCGGAATCCAGGCCCTGGGCGTGTGCGCCGTCTTCTTCTGGCACATCCACGCCTCCGGCATCCCCTACGCGGACTTCACCAAGGACAACCCCGTCTATCGCGAGGCGATCACGATGGTCCAGGCCGGCATCGTCGTCAGCCAGTTCTTCAACGCCCTCGCCGTGCGCACCGACCGGCAGAGCGTCTTCCGCGCCGGCCTGCTGACCAATCCCTGGCTGCTGGCCGCCGGCTGCTTCGGCATCGGGCTGATGGCCGCCATCAGCTACGCGCCGCCGCTCCAGGCCCTCTTCCACACCGCGCCGCTGGCCCCCGCCGACTGGGCGGTCCTGACCGCGTTCGGAGCACTGCTGCTGGCGGCCGAAGAAGTCAGGAAATGGGCACTGCGGCGCCGTAGGCCGTCCCCGAAGGGAGGAACGCCATGAGAGTGATCATCGCGGGCTGCGGTCGGGTCGGCGCCACCCTGGCCACGCAACTCGTCGCCGAGGGCCACGACGTACGGCTCATCGACCGACAGCCCAAGGCCCAGAAGAAACTGTCACCGGGCTTCCCCGGCGCCTTCCACGTGGGCAACGGCTTCAGCCGCTCCGCACTGGAGACGGCCGGAATCGCCCACGCGGACGCGTTCGTCGCAGTCACCTCCGGGGACAACAGCAACATCGTCAGCGCGCGCACCGCCAAGGAGACGTACCGCGTCCCGATCGTCCTCGCCCGCATCCACGACCCTCGCCGCGCCGACATCTACCGGGACCTGGGCATCCCGACCATCTCCAGCGTCCGCTGGGCTGTGGGCCGCATCCATCAGATGCTGCTGCACCGGCACCTCACCCCCGAAGTCTCCTTCGGCAACGGCGAGACACTCCTCGTCCGCTCCCAGCTGCCGTCCTATCTCACCGGGCGACAGGTCACGGAGTTCGACGTCGACGGCGAGATCCGGGTCGTAGAGATCACCCGCGGCGGCCGGTCGCTGCTCCCCGCACGCCATGTCCTGGCCGAGCCCGGTGACCTCGTCACCTTCGGGGTCGCCGCAACGGCGCTTGGCCGGCTGAGCGGTTTTCTCGACAAGGAGCTGGGAACGTGAAGGTCCTGATCGCGGGCGCGGGCCGACTCGGCACCCAGATCGCCCAGGTACTGGCCGCCGCCCGCAACGACGTCACCCTCGTCGAGTACGACGACGAGCGTGTGGCGGAACTCGGAGGCCTGCCGCACGTGAGCCTCGTAGCCGGGGACGCCTGCGAGCCGGGCCTGTTGGAGAGCGCGGGCGTGCTGGCCTGCGACCTCGTCATCGCGGTCACCGGCCGCGACGAGGACAACCTGGTCATCAGCCTGCTGGCGAAGCGGCAGTTCGGGGTGGGCCGTGTGGCCGCGCGCGTCAACGAGGCGGAAAACGCCTGGCTCTTCGACCAGCGGTGGGGCGTGGACGCGGCAGTGCCCGCCGCCGCCCCGCTGATCTCCCTCATCGAGGAGGCCACCGGAGCCACCGACACGGTGGCACTGCTGCGACTGAGCAAGGCCGGTGTCGAGGTCATCGAGACCGCGATCACCGAACGGTCCCGCGCCGCCGGTCACACCCTGGGCGAGGTCTCCCTGCCCGCAGGCACCGTGGTCGCCACCGTCGTACGGGAGGGGCAGCCCACTGTCCCAAGTCCCGAGGTACGGCTGCTCCCCGGCGACGAATTGCTGCTCGTGTCGCATGAAGCGACCGAACAGGAGATCCACGCCGCCTTCCAGTGAGCCGCCCCGGGGGCGAGACCGGTCTCGCGTCACTGCTTCTGGCAGCGCACGATCACGACCGGGCAGCTCGCGTGCTGCGACACATGCTGGCTGACGGAACCGAGCAGGGCGCGCGCGAACCCGCCCCTGCCCCGGCTGCCGACGACCAGGACCTCGGCCCCTTCGGCTGCTCTCAGCAGGACGTCGGCGGCGTTGCCGTGCACCACGTGGGTCCTAACCGAGCCGGCAGCGCCGGCGCCGAGCACATCGGTCAGTTCCTGGCTCATCTTCTGCCGGGTCTCGTCCTCATCGACGTCCATGTCCACAGCGGGCCCCGACCAGCCGTACAGGCCCGGCAGCTCCCACACCGCGACCGCGTCCACCGAGCCGCCGACCAGGTCTGCGTAGCGCACGGCCCAGCGCAGGGCCTCGTACGAGGACTGGGACCCGTCGACACCGACCACCACCCGACGCTCGGAGGCATCCTTGTCCATGCGTACCCACCTCTCCTTCGGTGTCCGTCCCCGCCCGGCCGATACACCTCTGTTCTCCACACTGCGGGCCGCCTCGCCCCACCGCCAGAGATGCGCATCCGGCGGCATGACGGACGGGGCACGGTCCTCCACTCAGCAGACCTCGGTTCCGACGCGCCCTCCGACACCGTCCCGCCTCGCCCAACCGGCCGGACATGGGTCTCACGGTCCTTGTGGGTGCCGTTCGGCCCCGTCCGTCACGGTGCCCAGGGGATCGATGCTGGACGTCGACCGTCTCGGGAGGGGCCGATGAGCCAGCGCACCCAAGCCATTCCGCAGGCCGAGCGCACCTTGGGCAGTGCTCCGTCGGGTGCTGCCAGGAGCGCCCGGCGGCGGGCCGCTCGCCCGGCCGCCGGCACCGTCCGCTCGGTCGCTCGCAGCGCGGACGGCGATCGGACGCTGCTGCCCGACGGCACGTGGAGGCGCGTCGAAACCATCAGGGTCCGGAATCTCTTCGGCTGAGAGCCCGCGGCGTCCGTGCCGAGTTCCCCCTCGTGTGCCGATGCCTCGAAGCTTCACTGTCGTGCGGGCACGACCGCGACCGGGCACTGGGCATGGTGCAGGAGTGCATGGCTCACGCGGCCGAGCTGCAATCCGAAGGCGCTCGTTCGGCGCCGTGCCCCGACGATCACCAGGTCGGCAGCAGCCGTCCGGTCCACGAGGATCTTGGCGGCCGGTCCCCCCGACGTCGCCGGGCGCGTCCGGACATGCGGATACTCACCGATCGCGGCCTTGAGCCGAGCGTCGACGACAGCGGAGGCACGCTCCTCGCAGGTGTCCTCCGGCCCTCCTGCACGTATCGGGTTGCCGTGCCTATCGAAGGCGGCCCTGCGCCAGGCATGCACGACGTCCAGGACACAGCCGCGCACCTCGGCCTCCCGGAAGGCGTACCGCACGGCCTCGGTGCTCGTGTCGTCGGCGTCACCGACGCCCAGCAGGATCCGCTCGTGCGTGCCCGCGAGCCCCGCCGGATCGCCCCGGACCACGATCACCGGGCAGTGCGCCCGGGCCGACACGGCAAGACCGACCGACCCCAGCAGCAGTCCCTTGAGAGCGCCCCGGCCACGCGAACCCGTCACCAGCGTGTAGGCCTGCCCGCCCTCGCGAACGAGAGCGTCCACCGCGTCCTCCGGGATGATGTCGGTGGTGACCTTCACATCCGGGTTGCGCCGTTCGGCGCGTTCGGCCGCCGAAGCCACGACTTGCTCGGCCAGCACCTGCTCGGAAGGGCGCCCCGGGCCCACCGAGGGGAGGCCGGCCTCATAGTGCTCCCACAGGGAGGCGTACACCAGCCTGAGCGGAACACCGTGGCGCACGGCCTCGTCCACGGCCCAGTCGACCGCCGTCAGACACGAGTCCGATCCGTCTACACCCACCACCAGAGGAAGTGACATCTGCCCACCGCCTTTCAGGGTCTGCCGTCTCGTGCGGCACAGTGGGGTGCGACTTCACCCTGGCACTCCGCTCCGGGCATTACGAGGGGCACATCGTCCTGTATCGGAGGACCTTCGGCCCCGCCCCCTGCAGTTCGCCCTGGAGGAGGTGGCCTCGCCTGCCGAGGCCCGTAGGGCGAGGTCGTTCTCGGGCATCTCCGTCCGGTAGGCCGGCCATGCCGAAACGTCAGGCGATGCGGGTCAGCGGAGGGCACTCCCAGGTCGCGTCGATCACCTCGGGACAGGGCCGGTACATCCGAAGGGCGACGAACCAGGTGCCTTCCTCGGCAGTGGGCAGCCAGTTGGCCTCCAGTTCCTGGCCGGGCGACTCTCTCTGCAGATGCATGGTCAGTCCACCGTCCGGGTCCCGCAGCAGGCCGGGGCTGCGGTCGCCCACCGAGTAGCGGTCGGCCGGGTTGGGGATGAGGTTCATATCCTCCCCATAGGCGGTCAGCGACCAGAAGGCGTCGACCGGCGGCAGGGCGTCGCCGGGGAAGTGCAGTTCGTAGCGGCCGCCCGAGGTCAGCTTGTTGCCGTCCGCGTCGTCGAAGTTGAGCAGGTAGACCGCTTCGGCGGGATCGTTGGCGGCGACACCGATAAGGGCCTGGTCGGCGGCACGCTTGAGGAAGTCGTCGCCGAAACGCCCCATCTGCGGGGGCGGATAGCGCCAGCCGTGGACGAGGTGGGCCCAGTCGCCGCTGAGGATCTGCTGCCTGAGCATGGGCACACCGACGGCGGCGGCCCGGGCCAGGCTTCGCTTGACCACGTCGGGCTGATCCTCGACGTCGAGGCCGGGACCTACGCCGATCTGGGCGAACTGCTGGAGAAGGAGCGCGTGATGCGACGGCGGAGGATTCTCGGCCAGCATCGCGTTCAGGGTCTTCCACGGTCCCAGAGGATCCTCCGCTGCGGGGATCGGAGTCAGGACCTCACGGCTTTCTGGAACTGTCGCGTCCTGCTTGCCGAACAGGCTGAGCGGGGTGAGCCGGTACTGCGCCTGAAGTTCTCGGACACGTGGTACATCGTCCATGCCACTGACGAGAGTCCGGCCGAGCACGAGGATCCACGGACTCGGCGCCTTCTTGAGCCGTCGCACCCCGGTGGGAAGCCTGCCCTCCCAGCCCGGGCCGACGAGCGCGAAGCTGCCCGCGCCGGAACCGGTGGTGCGCTGACCGACGTAGTCGAAGTTGTCGGACGTGATCCCGACCAGCTCGAAGGTGAAGTAACGATCACCCATGTCCGGGTGGGAGAGGATGACCGGCTCGCTGCCCAGATTCACCCAGGCCGCCGAATACAAGGTGTCGTTGTTGGGACACCCACCGTCGCGGTAGGTCGCGTCCAGCAGCCGCTCGGCGTGCCAGAAATGGTTCACCGCCGCGTACGGCACCGTCGACGGGTTCCGCGGCTGCGTCACCCAGTCGTGCCGCAGCTGGGCGTAGTAGATGTAGGGGAACCCGTAGACGAAGGCCTGTTCACCGAGCGTGTAGGCGTACTCGCCGCGCCAGTCGCCCATTCGCCCGGTCACGATCGGCTTCACCGCTTGGCCCAGCACAGGCACGAGCTCGGGCAGGTGGCGTGCGCGATCGATCGTCGACTTGGGATGGAGAGCCACACGCCCGGCGGCGCGGGCCGCCGAGACGGCGGTGCCCGCTATGCCCTCGGGGATCCGCCGCCAGGCAGGGGGCTGCGAGGGTTCGGACATATCAACACCCTTTCGCTCACAGCGTCGGAGGCAGGTCCGGATACCCCGGGCCCGCGGCACCCCAGACCATCGTCCCCCGCTTCGCCGTCGGACGCAGCCGGACGGCTTACAGCCGCTTCCGGCTGGGCAGCTCGCACCGACGCCTGGACAGTGCCGAGCGGGGCCGCGTCGCACCCGGGCGGCCGAGCGGTGCATCCCCTCCGCGAGCGCGACACCGGATGGGTGCACATGTTCGTAGCCAGAGCGGGACGGGGATGCCGATCACTCAGGAAGTGAGTCACCGCATGTCGTCGACACCGGCCGACCGGGGAACCGTGACGAAGACGTTCGAGAATCTCCGCGGCGTACCTCACGCCGAGATCGTCGTCTTCACCAAGGACGCTGACGGCCCCGGAGCAAAGGGGACCGTGTACAACACCCTCGGTCTGCCGGTGGACTTCACCGACGAGCAGTTCCGCGCTCTGGACCCCACCGCCCTGGCCGCGGAGTTCCACGGGGACACGGTGTGGATGAACGGGCCGCGCCGCGCGCTCATGGACACCGCCACCGCGGAGCTTCGCGACGGAGGGCGGGTGACCGCGGTGGCAGGCATCGCCATGCACAACGTGGCCGGCGTCCACGTCCCGAACCGGGGCGCGAGATCCATGAACTGGTCTCCCCCGGGGGAGACCCGTACGTCAGGCAAAGCCTCTCCCGGCACGTCGATCCTGACCTGAGCGTGGGGCAACTGCCCTCACTCGGGAAGCGTCTGCAGCTTGCCCAGGGCTGGCAGTACCGTGTCCGCACACTCGAGGAGGACCTGCGGGTCGGGGCACAGGGCGACGCTCACATCGTGTTCGACGAGTACGAGAACAATTACCAGCGCCACGCCTGATCTCCGCTCCCGACGGTCCACAGGCGGCGTCGCCCGCGAGCTCCCCGCGCCCACCCACGCTGCTTGGAGAACAGGCCAACATCAGCGGTTGCGGTCGTATGCCTGGCTGACCGTGGCGGCGACACGCTCGGTCAGCTCGGGGAGCGCCGACCGCACCGCTGGGCTCAGGCCCGCGCCGAGTGCGACGTCGGCCACCTCCACGGCGTGCACCACAAGCTTTGGCGGCAGCTGGTCGAGGGCCTCCGCCAGGGCGAGACACTCTCCCAGGCCGAAGGCATGCGTGCTCGCCGTACCCAGGGCGTGGCCGGCGGCCTCCGCCGGTGTCAGGGTGTGCAGCTCACCCGGGCGGGCCGGGCTCGTACGGAGGGCTTCGACCAGGACCACGGCGTCCGCACCGCGCCACAGGTCCAGCATGCGTGCGGGTTCGCCGTCGCTGACCACCAGCTCGGTGTCGTCCGGGACGCGGCCACGGAGTGCTTCCACCGTCGCCGGGCCGATTCCGTCGTCGCCGCGCAGGAGGTTGCCCACCCCGATCACCACCACCCGGCGACTCATCCGCGCTCCACCGTCAGGTCGAGGAAGTGCGCGGCACAGGAGATGCAGGGATCGTGATTGCGGATGGCGCGTTCGCACAGGTGAGTGAGTTCCTCGTCGTCGGCGGAGGGCCCGGCACGGTTCAGGCGCGCCTGGACCGCCCGGCGTACGTCCTCCTCGAGGGCGGTCTGGTTCTGGGCCGTGGGCGGAACGATGCGGGCCTCGGTGAGCGTGCCGTCCTCCGTGAGGGCGTAGCGGTGGTACAGGAGACCGCGGGGTGCCTCGGTGGCCCCAGCGCCGACGGCCTTGCGCGGCGAGACGTCGACGGCCGGCCGGGGAGGCTGTTCGTATGCGTCGATGACGCGCAGGGCCTCTTCGACGGCATGAACCACCTCCACGGCGCGTACGACGACGCTGCGGAAGGGGTTGTCGCAGAGGGTGCCGGTCGCCGGATCACCGAGACCGGCTTCCCGCGCCGCCTCGGCGGCCACGGGACACAGCCACTGACCGTTGATCGCGTAGCGCGCCAGCGGACCGGTCAGGTAGCGGCGGCCGTCGAGCGTGGCCGTCAGGGCGGTGGAGTGCGGAACCTGCCCCTCTTGGACGTGGTGTTCGAAGTCGGAGAGGGCGAACTCGCGCAGCGCCGGGCTTCCGCTCTGGACGGTCATGACCGCCGGAGTGCCAAAGTCGATGGCGTACCGGCCGGGGGCACATAGCGCAAGCAGGTCGTGGTCGCACACGGCGTCGGGGAAGTCGAACGCCGCAACCCATCGGACCGTCTCCAGCGCGTCGTCCCGGGCTTGCCGCAGCCGCTCCGCCAGCGGACGGAGTTCGGCCGGTGCAGGTGTCCGGTAGAAGCCGCCGACCCGCACGTTGACGGGGTGGATGGGGCGGCCGCCGAGCTGTTCGAGGATCGCGTTGCCGGCCTGTTTGAGCCGAAGGCCGCGTTCCACCGCGGCGCGTTGGTCACGGGCGAGTCCCACCATGTCCGCGTGCCCGAGGAAGTCTGGGGCGTGCAGCAGATAGATGTGCAGGGTGTGGCTCTCGATCCACTCGCCGCAGTACAGCAGGCGGCGCAGTTCCGCGAGGGGGCCGTCCACCGTGACACCACAGGCGTCCTCGATCGCCCGGCAGGCGCTCATCTGGTAGGCGACCGGGCAGATGCCGCAGATGCGGGCGGTGATGTCGGGAGGCTCGGTGTGGCCGCGGCCGGTCAGGAAGGCCTCGAAGAAGCGCGGCGGTTCGTAGATGCGCAGCCGCGTCTCGGCGACCGTGTCCCCCTCGACCCGTAGGTGGAGGGCTGCCTCGCCTTCCACTCTGGCCAGCGCGTCCAGCCGCAGGACGCGGGTTCCGCGATGGTTCATGCGAGCCTTTCCGGGCGTGGTCCGTCAGGCCGGTGGGCTCTGCTGCTGCTCCTCGGCCGCGAGGTCGGGTACTGGGGCATATTCCGGCGACGCGGCGTTGAAGGTGTGGAAGACACGCTGGATGTCCCGCTCGCTCATCCCGTCGCGGCGCAGCTGCGCGACCATCGAGCGCAGGTTGGGCTTGCTCGACGGTCCGAAGCAGCCGTAGCAGCCACGTCCGTAGGCGGGGCAGACGGCGCCGCATCCGGCGTGCGTGACCGGGCCGAGACAGGGCGTGCCGTGGGCCACGGTGATGCAGGTGGTGCCGCGCCGCTTGCACTCGAAGCAGACGCTGTGGTTCGGGATCCGGGGTTTGCGGCCGGCCAGGAAGGCGTCGATGACTTCGAGGAGCTGTCGGCGGTCGATGGGGCACCCGCGCAGCTCGAAGTCGACCGGCACGTGGGCAGAGATCGGTGTCGAGGTCTCCAGGGTGGAGATGTACTCCGGCTGGGCGTAGACGGCTGCGAGGAAGTCGTCGACGTCGGCGAAGTTGCGCAGAGCCTGGATGCCGCCCGCGGTGGCGCAGGCCCCGATGGTGACCAGGTACCGGCTGATTCGACGGACGTGCTGGATCCGCTCGACGTCCTCGGCGGTGGTGATCGACCCCTCGACCAGGGACAGATCGTACGGCCCCCGCCCCTCCAGCCGCGCACGCCCGCCGTCGGCGCCCTCGGCCGGGGTCATCTCCAGGAAGTGGTCGATCCGGACGCGTTCGGTGAGACCGAGGAGTTCGTCCTCGCAGTCGAGGAGGGTCAGCTGGCAGCCGTCGCAGGAGGCGAACTTCCACACGGCAAGCGTCGGCCGGGTGCGAATGGCCGGGCCCAGCTCGGTGACCATGTCACAACTCCCTCACGAGGAGCAGGTCTGCCACACGGTCGTAGCCGACGACCGGCCCGTCGCGGCACAGCAGGAGCGGGTCGAGCTGGCAGTGGCCGCAGTGGCCGGTGGCGCAGTGCATGTTGCGTTCCAAGGACACCTGGACGCGGTGGGGAGGCAAGCCGCGGGCCACGAGGTCGCGTGCGGTGTGACGCATCATCACCTCCGGCCCGCACACCAGCGCGCAGGACCGTTCCGGACGCAGATCGAGCCGGTCCAGGAGGGTGGTGACCACGCCGACCGCACCGTGCCAGCTGGGACCGGGCCGGTCGACGGTCACCTCCACCCGGGCCCGGCCGCGCCAGCTGTCGATCTCGTTCCGGTAGACCAGATCGGCAGGGGTGCGAGCGCCGACGAGGACCGCGAGCCGACCGTACGCGGCGGGTCGGTCCACGAGGGCATGTACGACCGGCCGCAGCGGGGCCAGCCCGATGCCTCCGGCGACCACCAGCACATCGTGACCCGCTGCCGCTTCGAGGTCCCAGCCGGTGCCGTACGGCCCGCCGAGTCCGACGGTGTCACCCGGGCGCAGCCGATACAGCGCGGTCGAGACAGCGCCCACCGCGCGCACGGTGTGCACGAGCCCCCCGTCCCGGCCGCGCAGGGCGCTCACGGAGATGGGTACCTGACCGACTCCGAAGGCGTAGATCATCGCGAACTGCCCCGGTGAGAAGGGCGCGAGTGCTACCCCGGCCGGTACCAGCTCGAAAGACCGGGTGTCGGCGGTCTCGTCCCGGGTGTCGGAGACCCGGTACGGCAGCGGGGGCGTCACGGTGGTCACGGTGGCTCCGCCGCGGACGCCGGCTCCCCGGACCGTGTCCAGTCGTGCAGGGCGGCCGCTTCCTCGGTGATGTCGATACCGACCGGGCACCACACGATGCAGCGTCCGCAGCCCACGCAGCCGGACGAGCCGAACTGGTCGTACCAGGTGCCGAGTTCGTGGGTCATCCACTGGCGGTAACGGCTGCGGGAGGAGGAGCGGACCGGGCCGCCGTGCAGCTGGGAGAAGTCCAGGTCAGTCCAGGGCGCAGTCGCCGTCCGCTCGGGCCGGCGCGCGCATGCCCTGGCGGGCGCAGTCGCGCATCAGGTGGGCTCCGGGCTCGCCCCGTCGGCCCACACCTACCTGACCGAACGCGAGGGGGACGTCAGCGTCGCCAGCGCCTCCAACGACTCTCGCTCGAAAACGCACATGTTC
>NZ_JNXR01000047.1:0-72205 GCF_000725475.1 Streptomyces durhamensis | reverse complement strand
GGCCAGGGGCGGGGGCGGGGGCGGGGCGCCCGGGGGTCGGGGCGGAGACGGGGAGAGGGTGCCCGGGGGCCGGGGCTGGGGCGGGGCGGCCTGGGGCAGGAGCGGTGACGGCGACAGGGTGGCCAGGGGCCGGAGTGACAGCGGCGCTGTCCGGACGGCCGGGGGCTGAGGGGACAGGGACGCCGTCCGGACGGCCGGGGGCGGCGGTGACGGTGTCGCCGTCGGGGGTGCCGGGGGCCGGGGTGACAGGGACGACGTCCGGACGGCCGGGGGCCGGGGGGATGGTGCCGCCATGCAGGGCGCCGGGGGCCGGGGCGATGATGTCGCCGTCCGGGGCGCCGGGGGCCGGGGTGCCGGTGCCGCCATGCGGGGCAACGAGGGCTGAGGGAATGGCACCGCCGCCTGGGCCGCCCGCAAGCGAGGAGACGGGGACGCCATCCGGAGCGACGGGAGCCGGAGCGATGGCGCCGCCGTCCAGGGCGGCGCCCGGGGCTGAGGGGACAGGGGTGCCGGCCGGGGCGTCGGAGGCCGGGGTGACGGTGATCTGTAGGTCGGTGGGGGGTGTGGCGGTGAGCCAGCGGTCGAAGCGGGCCTCGTGCACGGCGATCGCCCGCAGGCCGGGGGCCGCCGTCTCCGCGGCGTCCATCATGTGCTGGACGATCGTGGTGGCGGGGACCACCGGCCAACGGTCCTCCACGTCCGGCCAGCCGGGGCGCTGCGGGAAGAAGCAGTGGTCCAGGAGGTACGGCATGGTGCGGGGGGAGACGTGGACGGTGATGGTGGGCCCGGTGGGCCCGGTGGGAGCGGGTGCGGCGGCGCTGGGGGTCCTGCGGTGGGCGGCGCTGATCAGCTGCGCCGCCGTGTCCGCGGTGTCCCGCAGCAGCGCGGCCAGCTCGGCGGCGGCAGGGAAGCGTGCGACGAGCCCGTCGAGTTCGCCGAGGCCCGGTTCGCTCGGGGGGCTCGGGGGCGGAGGTGGTGCGACGTTCGGTGCCGGGCGCCCCGGAGGCGCGAGCGGCACGGCGGGCGGCGTCGAGCGGTGCGCGGGGGCTGGTCTCAGGCGGCCCGGTTGCGCGGCCGGTGTTTCCGCGTGGTCCGCCGGCACGCGGTGCGGGGGAACCGGGCCGGGGCCGTGTGACGCCGGGGCGGCCAAAGGCCCCGCGTGTGCGGTGGCTGTTCGCACAGGACCCGGAGGAGTCGGGTGCACGGCATGGGGCCCCGCGTGCAGTTCCGTGCGGAGTTCGTCGAGCAGGGGCCCGTCCAGCAGTTCCGTGCGGAGTTCGTCGAGCAGGGGCCCGTCCAGCGAGACCAGGGCGGCGCCGAGGTCGAGCCGGACGGGGCGGCGACGGTGGGCCGGCGCGACGGGCGGCCCCGTGGGGGGCGCCGGCAACGCGGGCGTCACGGGTGCCCCGGCGGCCCACAACGCCGTTGCCACCCGGCGCAGTTGGGACATACCGCTGCGCTCGGGCGTGTTGGCGGCGACGGCCAGGTGGTCGCGGTCTCCGAGGGTGTCGCTGATCAGGGAGGTGAGCCGGCCGGGGCCGGCCTGCACGAAGACGCGGTGCCCGGCGGCGTAGAGCGCCTCGGTCAGCTCACGGAAGCGGACGGGTTCCAGCAGGTGCCGTACGAACAGCTCGCGCACCGCCCGCTCGTCCCGGGGGAAGGGTGCGGCGGTCGTCCCGGACCACACCGGCACGGTCGGCGGCTGGAGCCGGAAGCGGTCGGCGGCCGCCGAGATGGGCGCGAGGTAGGGCTCCAGCATCGGCGTGTGAAAGCCGGAGCGGAAGGGCAGTACCTGGCAGATCACCCCCTGCGCGCGCAGGGACCGTACGAACTCCTCGACCGCCGTGCCGGGTCCGCAGACCATGGACTGGCGGGGCGCGTTGTCGTGGGAGAGCACGATCCCGGAGTCCGCCCAGGACTCGGCGAGCGCGCCGCGGACATGGGCGGCGGAGGTGCCGAGGGCGGCGAAGACGAGTCCGGGGACGGTGATCGCGTCGGGGTCGAACTCGGCCATGAACGCGTCCACTTGCCCGGGTGCGTACAGTCCGGCCGCCACCATGGCCGTCCACTCACCGACGCTGTGCCCGGCGACCGCGTCCGGTACGACACCCGTCCGGCGCAACGCCTGGTCCAGCAGGCGGCCCACGCCGACGACCCCGAAGCCGTGCCGTGCGACGTCACCGACCCGGACGTGTGTGCCGGTCGGCGGGGTGAGGCCGAAGTGGGCGGCGATGTCGTCGGTGCGGGGCGCGAAGTCGCCTTCCAGGCCGGGGAAGACGAACGCGAGCCGGCCGCCGGCCTGCCCGAGCAGCGGCCCCGGCCGGAACCACACATCGCTGCGCCCCTGCCAGGCGCGCCCCTTGGCGACCGCGCGGCGGGCCAGCGCGAGCCGTCTGGCGGTCGGCGCGACGATCCCGAGCCGGACCGGCCCGGCGTCGGGGTGCGGGCGGGCCGGGTCGAGACCGGCGCCGAGGACGGCCGGGTCGTCGGCGTGCAGCAGCGCGGCGAGGTCCGCCACACTGCCGGCGGCGAGCAGCAGGATCCGCTCGGGCTCGCCGACCCGCGCCGAAGCGGGGGCGGGCCGGGACCGCGTACGCGGCACGGAACGGCTGCCCGGTGCTTCCTCCAGCACCACGTGGGCGTTGATCCCGCCGAAGCCGAAGGCGTTCACGGCGGCGCGGCGGACCGGTTGCCGTGGGCCGGTCTCCCAGGGGCGGGCGCGGTCCAGGATGCGGAAGCGGGTGGCGGCGAGCGCGGGGTGGGGGGTGTCGCAGTGCAGGGTGGGCAGCAGGGTGCCGTGGTGGAGGGCGAGGACGGCCTTGACCAGTCCGGCGACCCCGGCGGCCGGCATGGTGTGGCCGATCATCGACTTCACCGAGCCGAGGACCGGGCGCGCGGCGTCGTCGGCGCCGTGGCCCGGGTCCGGCCCGAACACGTCGGCGAGCGTGGCGAGTTCGGCCGCGTCCCCGGCGGGGGTGGCGGTGCCGTGCGCCTCCAGCAGGCCGAGGGAGTCCGGTGCGGCGGGGTCGAGTCCGGCGGCCCGCCAGGCCTGCCGCACGGCCCTGGCCTGGCCGCCGGGATCGGGTGAGACGAGCCCCGCGGTGCGGCCGTCGCCGGCCACGCCCGTGCCGCGGATCACGGCGTACACGCGGTCGCCGTCGCGTTCCGCGTCGGCGAGCCGTTTCAGTACGACGACGCCCGTGCCCTCGCCGATGAGGATGCCGTCGGCGTCGCGGTGGAAGGGGCGGATCCGCTGGGTCGGGGACAGGGCGCGCAGCTGGGCGAAGACGCTCCAGAGGGTGATGTCGTGGCAGTGGTGCACTCCCCCGGCCAGCATCAGGTCGCAGCGGCCGGTGGCGAGTTCGGTGACCGCCTGGTCGACGGCGACCAGGGAGGAGGCGCAGGCCGCGTCCACGGTGTAGGCGGGGCCGCGCAGGTCGAGCCGGTTGGCGATGCGGGAGGCGGCGAGGTTGGGCACCAGGCCGATCGCGGACTCCGGGCTGTCGGGGCCGAGCCGTTCGGTGAACGCCGCGCGGATCCGGTCGAGTTGGGCGGCGGTGAGGTCGGGTAGCAGCTCGCCCAGGGTGCGCGTCAGCTGTCCGGCGGTACGCACCCGCTGGTCGAGGCGGGCCAGGCCCGGCGTGAGATAACCGCCGCGGCCCAGGGCCACCCCGATCCGGTCCCGGGGCGGGAGCCGGTCCTCGCCGCCCGCGTCGGTGAGCGCGGCGGCGGCCACGTCGAGGGCGATGAGCTGGTCGGGCTCGGTGCCCGGTACCGAGGCGGGCATGATGCCGTACCGGGTGACGTCGACCTCGGCGAGGCCGTCCACGAAGCCGCCGCGCCGGCAGTACACCTGGCCGGCGGCGCTCCCGGCGGGCGGGCCGGGCCGGTAGTAGGCGGCGTCCCAGCGGTCCGCGGGGACCTCCCGGATGGCGTCGGCACCGTCGCGCAGGTTCCGCCAGTAGGCGTCGAGGCCGGGGGCGCCGGGCAGCAGCACCGCCATCCCGGTGACGGCCACCGGCAGGTGACGTCCCGTCATGTCACCAGCCCGAGGCGGTGTAGACGACGGCGCGGGCCGACGGCTCGCCCCAGGCGAGTTCCCGCAGCAGGGCCGCGGTGCCCTCGTCCGGGTCGATCAGCCCGATGCCGCGCCGGGCGTACTCGCGGCCGAGTTCCGCGCCGACCATGCCGCCGTGTGTCCCGGACGGCGCCCAGGGTCCCCAGTGGACGGTCAGTACGCGGGCGCCCGTGCGGGCGGCCCGGTCGGCGCCGAGCGCTTCCAGGGCGTCGTTGGCGGCGGCGTAGTCGGCCTGGCCGCGGTTGCCGAGCACGGCGGCGACGCTGCCGAACAGCACGGTGAACGCGGGCTCGCCGGGCAGGTCGTCCAGGGCGGCGAACAGCGCGCCGGCCCCGGCCGTCTTCGTGCCGTACACCTGCTGGAACGACTCGGGGGTCTTGTCGGCGATCAGCCGGTCCTCGATCACCCCGGCGGCGAAGACGACTCCGTCGAGACGGCCGTGCTCGGCGTGGATCTCCTTGACCGCCTGCAGGACGGCGTCCCGGTCCCGGAAGTCGACCGAGCGGTAGCGGGCCGCGCTGCCGAGCGCGCCGAGTTCCCCGAGGGTCGTGGTGATCTCCCGCTGGGCGAGGAGCAGTCCGGCGGCCTGGTTGATCCCGGCGGGCCCGGGTGCGCCGGGTGCCGCGGCGAGCGCCGCCCGCAGCTCGGCGGGGGTGCGCGCGCCGGCGGTGCGCGGGTCCTCGGGCGCGGTGGGTGCGGGCGTACGGCCCAGCAGCTCGATGCGGCACCGGCAGGCGCCGGCCAGGGTGGCGGCGAACCTCGCGGTGATGCCCCGGGCGCCGCCGACGAGCAGCACCACCGCGTCCCGGTCGAGGCCGAGCGCGGCTGCCTCGGCGGCGCCGTCCGCGGCGGGTCCGGAGCCGGTGGTGGCGAGGGGGCCCAGGGGCGCGGGCACCAGCACGGGCGCCTGCCGGGCTCCGGCCGCCGTACGCAGCACGACGGGGGCCGGTTCGAGGGCGTGCAGCTCGGCGAGCACGGCGTCGGCGACGGCTGCGGGGGCGGTGTCCGCGACGCCGACGACGCGGGCGAGCAGGTCCGGGTACTCACGCGCGATGCTGCGGAACAGCCCGTCCAGGCCCGCGGCCCGCAGCGACGCCGTCCGGTCGGCGGCCCGGACCGCGAGCAGCCGGTTCGGGCCGCACCCGAGCGCCGCCCGGAGCACCGGGAAGGCGTCCGGCAGCACCGGGAGGTCGGGTCCGGGCAGCGCGCCGAGGTAGACGACCCCGTCGACGGGTCCGTCGGCGGCGGTGAGGAGGTGACCCCGGTCGAGGACCACGGCGTCGGCACCGTACGCGGCGAGCCGTGTCACGAGCTCGGCCGCGGCACCCTCACCGTCCCCCAGCAGGGCGTAGCGCCGGCCTGTCAGGCCGGGGTCGTCGGCGCTCTGAGGGGCCGGCTCCGCAAGCGGCACGGTTCGCAGCTCGCACCGCTGGGGAGGCCCCCCGAGGACCGGGGCGGGCACCGGCCCGGTGCTCTCCTGCCCACGCTCCCTTCCGTGGGCGGGGTACGGCGCCCCGGGCTGCCCGCTCCCGCGGTCCGGGGAGGAGCGCTCGGCCTGCCTTTCGGACGCCCCGCTCCCCTCGGTGCCGTACGGCGTCTGCGGCAGCCCGTTCCCGGTGCCGGTGTGCGCGCCCACCCGCGCCGTCAGCCAGCGCGTCACCGCCGCCGCGGTACGGGCCTTGGCCAGTTCCTCCAGTTCGGCGTCGTCCAGGACGCCGGCGCCGCCGGCGATGCCCAGGCGTCTGGCGAGTTCGCCGGCGATCTCGGCCCGCTTGATGGAGTCGATGCTGAGGTCCGCCTCCAGGTCGAGGTCGGGTTCGATCATGTCCACGGGGTAGCCGGTGCGTTCGCTGATGATCTCCAGCACGACCCGTGCCACGTCGTCCACCGGCGCCACCTCCACGGGCTCGGCATCCACCGGCTCCGCACCGCCCTGCTCGTACGACTGGTCCGGCACCTGCGGCAGTTCGGGTGCCGTCGGCCGCCCCGGCGGCACGGGTGCGACGGGCGCCGGTGCCGTGGCGCCGGGCGTGGCGCCGAAGTAGGTGAGCAGGACGTCGCGCTGGGCGGCGATCATCTCCCGGCTGGTGCGCAGGAATTCGGAGATGAGCGCGTCCCGGTCGGCCGGGGCGCCGTGCGGCTGGTCGGTGGTCACGGTCGTCTCCACGACTCGTCGGGCCGGTGCGAGGGCACCGGGCAGGAGTGCTCCGTCGGCGGTGCGGACGAGGTGCCCGTCGACCGTCCAGCCGGGCCGCGGCGGCGCCGGGGTGCGCAGGGCGTCGACGGCGTCGCGGCCCCGCAGCAGCCAGGCGGTGCGCACCGGCTGTCCGGTCACCGCGAGTCGGGCGAGGGCGTCGAGCCAGCCGCGCAGTCCGCTGTCGGCGCTCGGCTCGCAGGCGACCGTGCGGTGCGGGCGGTCGCCGAGGATCCGGGCGACCAGCCGGGTGAGGACCGTGCCGGGGCCCGCCTCGACGAAGACGCGCGCGCCGGCCTCGTACATCGCCTCGATCTGGGCGGCGAAGGCGACCGGGGCGCCGATCTGGGCGGCGAGTTCGGCGCGCACCCCGGCGGGGTGCGGCGGGTAGGGCGCGGCGGTGCGGTTGGCCCACACGGGGAACTCGGGCGCACGGACCCTCTTGTCCGCGAGGACCTTGGCGAATCGTTCCCCCGCCGCGGCCACGAGCGGGCTGTGGAAGGCGCAGGCCACGGGGACGCGCCGCGCCCCGAGCCCGGCCGCGCACAGGAGTCGTACGGCCGTCTCGACGTCCGCCGTCGGCCCCGAAATCACCGTCTGTTCCGGAGAGTTGAGGTTGGCGACGACGACCGAGGCGGGTGCTCCGGCCGTGTGCAGGGCGCGTACGACGGTCTCGGCGGCGGCGCCGACGGCGGCCATGGTGCCCGGGTCGTCGCTGGCCGCGGCCAGGATCGCGCCGGCCCGCTCGGCGCTCAGCTCCAGCAGGGTCTCGGGGTCGAGTGCGCCGGCCGCGGCGAGGGCGGCCAGTTCGCCGTAGCTGTGCCCGGCGGCCTGGTCGGGGTGGATCCCGGCCGAGGTGAGGAAGGCGTGGGCGGCCAGGCCCGTGATGCCGAGGGCGGGTTGTGCGGTCCTGGTGTCGGTGAGGGCGGCCCGGTGCCGTTCGCGGGCGGTGGCGTCGAAGGCGGCCGGCGGGTGGACGGTGTCGGCGTAGGCGCGGCCGAGGTCCAGGTAGTGCCGCAGTCCGGGGAGGTGGACGAGGAGGTCGGCGAGCATTCCGGGGCGCTGGCTGCCCTGGCCGGGGAAGAGGAAGGCGATCTCGCCCTCGACGGGGTCGGCGACGTGGATCCCGGCGGCCGGATCGTGCTCACCGGCCAGGAGCCGTCGCAGCTGCCCGGTGAGTTCCCCGGGGTCGCGGGCCACGATCGCGGCCCGTACCGGTGCGTCGGAGGTGTCGGCGCGGTGGGCCGCGGCGAGGGCGAGGTCGCGCAGGCGCCAGGGGCGGCCGTCGGCCTCTGCGGCCCGGAGGATGTCCGCGGCGTGCCGGTGGGCGGCCTCCGTGTCCCTGCCCCGGAAGAGGAACAGTTCGGCCGGCCAGGCGTCGAGGGCCTGTCGGGGCGGTGCGGCGTCGGCGTGCGCGGCCAGGACCGCATGGAAGTTGGTGCCGCCGAAGCCGAACGCGCTGACCCCGGCGAGGCGTTCGGCGGCCGGTGCCGTCCAGGGGCGGGCGCGGGTGTGGAAGACGAACGGGCTGCCGTCCTCCGCCCAGGCCGGGTTGGGCCGCTTGAGGTGGAGGGTGGGCGGGGTGACCCCGGTGTGCAGGGCGAGGGCGGCCTTGATCAGGCCGGCGAGTCCGGCGGCGCACTTGGTGTGCCCGATCTGCGACTTGACCGAGCCGAGCGCGCAGCCGCCGCTCCGCGCTCCCGACTCGGTGAACACCTCGGCGAGTACGGTGAGTTCGGTACGGTCGCCGACGACGGTCCCGGTGCCGTGCGCCTCGACGAGGCCGACGTCGGCGGGTGAGACACCGGCGTTGCGGTAGGCCCGCTCCAGCGCGGCCCGCTGGCCCTCGGGGCGGGGTGCGGTCAGGCCGAGGGAGCGGCCGTCGCTGGCGGAGCCGAGGCCCTTGACCACGCCGTAGATCCGGTCGCCGTCCCGTTCGGCGTCCGCGAGCCGTTTGAGGACCACACAGGCCACGCCCTCGCCGAGCGCGATGCCGTCGGCGGAGGCGTCGAAGGCGCGGGAGCGTCCGGTCGGCGAGAGCGCGTGGACGGAGGAGAACAGGGCGAAGTCGTTGATGCCGTTGTGCAGGTCGGCGCCGCCGCACAGGACGAGGTCGCTGGTGCCGGAGACGAGTTCCTTGCAGGCCACGTCGAGGGCGGCCAGGGAGGACGCGCAGGCGGCGTCGACGGTGAAGTTGGCGCCGCCGAGGTCCAGCCGGTTGGCGATCCGGCCGGAGATGACGTTGGCGAGCATGCCGGGGAAGGAGTCCTCGGTCAGCCGGGGCAGCTGCTCCTCGATGCCGTCGGGGACCTTGCCGTAGTACGAGGGGAGGACGGCGCGCAGGGTGACGGCGTTGGACAGGTCGCTGCCGGCCTCGGCGCCGAACACCACGGAGGTCCGCGCGCGGTCGAACGCCCCTGCCTGTTCGCCGTATCCGGCGTCCTCCAGCGCCCGGCGGGCGGCCTCCAGGGACAGCAGCTGGACGGGTTCGATGCTGCCGAGGGACGCGGGCGGGATGCCGTAGCGCAGGGGGTCGAAGGGGATGCGGGGCAGGAAGCCGCCCCAGGTGGACGCCGTGCTGCCGGCGGTGTGGTGCACGGCCGGGTCCCAGCGCTCGGGCGGGACCTCGGTGACGGCGTCGCGTCCGGTGACGATGTTGGCCCAGAAGGCGGCGAGGTCGGGGGCCTGCGGGAACATGCAGGCCATACCGATGATCGCGATGTCGAGCGGTGCGGGCGGCCCCGGTTCGGCGGCGGTACGGGGGTGCGGCACGCCGGCGTGGGCGGCGCGCGTGCTGAGGAAGCCGGCCGCTCCGTCGGTCACCGAACGGTGCAGGGCCGCCACGGTGGTGGTCGCCGAGCGCAGGACGGCGACCTCGCCCGCCATGAACATCCCGTCGGTGAGCTGCCGTTCCTCCCCGACTTCCCGCAGCGATCCGTCTCCCGCGCGCTCGGCTCCCTTGCTGGCGACGCGCAGTCGGCCCACGTTGAGGCGTTCGAGGGTCTCCCAGATCTCGCGGTCGGGCATGCCGCGCGCCCGCAACTCGCCCTCGCGTCGCCGGTAGTGGTGGGTGAAGGGGCTGGGTACGCAGCGGGTCGCGTGGCCCGGCGCGGTCTCCAGCAGGGCGGTCGCGGTGGCGGTGAGGACCTGCCGCTGGAAGAGGGGCCGGATGGCGCCGCGGGTGACGGCCTCCTCGGTGAACAGGTAGGCGGTGCCCATGAGGACGCCCACCGCCACGCCCTGCTCGGTGAGCGGGGCGGCGAGGGCGGCGACCATCGCCGCCGACCGCTCGTCGTGGACACCGCCCGCGAAGAAGACCTCCAGCCGGGGTGCGGTCGCCGGGTCGGCCTCGGTCAGGAAGTCCTGCAGGACGGCGAGTTGGGCCTCCCACAGCGGGAAGGAGGCGCGGGGTCCGACGTGCCCGCCGCACTCGGAGCCCTCGAACACGAACCGGCGGGCACCGGCGGCCAGGAACTGCCGTAACAGCCCCGGCGAGGGCACGTGCAGGAAGGTACGTATCCCGGCCCGCTCCAGCGCCTCGGCCTGCGCGGGCCGTCCGCCCGCGATGATCGCGTGCGTGGGCAGCAGTTCCCGTACGGCGTCCAGCTGGGCACTTCTGATGTCCTCGGGGGCGAAGCCGAGGACGCCGACGCCCCAGGGGCGCCCGTCGAGCACGGCCCGCGCCTCGGTCAGCATCGCCCGGGCGCGGTCCCCGTCGGCGAGGGCGAGCGCCAGGAAGGGCAGCGCCCCGTCCTCGGCGACGGCAGCCGCGAAACCCGCCTGATCACTGACCCGGGTCATCGGCCCCTGGGCGACCGGCAACCGTGTCCCGAGCGCCCGGCTCATGGCGGATCCGGGGCGCAGCGCCCGCGCGGGACTCGCCCCGTCCACGTCCGCTCCCGGCCCCGGGGCGGACCCGGTGCCCGCCGGCGCCCCCGCCACCAGCACCTCGCGGATCGCGGCCGACACCCCGCCCACCACCCCCCGCACGTCCCCCCACCGTTCGGCGAACCGGGCGGCGAGGAAGCCGTCCTGGCCGACGGGCAGGAGTTGGTGGCGCAGGTCATGGGCGCCCAGCAGGGCCGCGACCGCCTCGGGAGCGTCGGTGGGCGGCTCCGGGGCATCCGGTCCGCGGCGGCGCAGTACCCGGTGCCCGCCCAGCAGCACCGTCTCCGAGCCGTCCAGGGAGCGCAGCACCTGCCGGACCGTCTCACCGAGGCCCGATTCGGCGAGCAGGGCCAGCTGGCTGTCGAGGACGACCCCGGCGGCACCGCCGGCCACGGCGGCGGCCGCCGTACGCGGCCCGATGCCGCCGCAGGCCCAGATGGGGAGACGGCCCGACTCCTCGTCGGACAGCAGCTGCTGCAGCAGCACGAAGGTGCTCAGCTCGCCGACCCGGCCACCGCTCTCGCCGCCCCGGGCGATGAGCCCCTGGGCACCGGCACGTACGGCGGCCTGCGCCTCGCCGATGTCCGTGACCTCCGCCAACACCCGGCAGGAGGGCGGGAGTTCGGCAGGACTCCAGGGGGCGTCGGGGGTGAGGACCACGGTGTCGGGGGCGTGGCCGGCCTCGGCCGGGGTCAGGGCGCAGCGGCCGGTCACCCGCAGGCCGAAGGGTCCCGGGGCGGCTCGTCTCAGCCGCGACAGCTCCTCCCGGGATCTTCGGTCGCCGGTGCCCAGGTCGAGGATGCCGAGCGCGCCGGCGGCGCAGGCGGCTGCGGCCAGAGCGGCGTCGGGCGCCGCGAAGGGGGTGAGGCACAGGACGAGTTCGTGGGCGCGCACAGGCGAGGTCATGTTGCTCCGGCACGGTCGGCGAGACAGCACGGTGGGGGTGTGTGCGGCGGAACGCTCTGGTGCGAGGGCACCGGAACCTAGCCCCGGCTTACTCACGGGTCAATAACGACGCGTCCTTTTCGCGCGCGGTGACATCGTTTCGGCCAGCGGGACGAATTCCGCGCAAGGGCCGGGAAACGCGGTCATTCCCCTCACGGGTGCGGGCGCGTGACCATCCGGGTCCGCGCGCCACACCCTCACAACCCCGGCAAAGCGGCTTCCTGTCGCGCCGTGCGCCCCTCCGTGCGGGGCACGCCGGGACATTCACGCGTCGTCTGTAAATCCCGTGTGCCTCAGGCGCCGTGGCCCGAACGGGGCGGGGCGCCTGGAGACGACACTCGGCGCGTCAGCCGAGCCGCCTCCCCACGGCCGCCGGTACGGCGATGACGGGGCCGGAGTCCGGCAGCAGCACGCGGCGCACCGCGTCCGGCCGAAGGGCGTCGCGCAGGGTGCGCGGCGCCGCGCCGGGTCGTCGTCGGCCGTGGTCGGCGCGGGCCGGGGCGATCCGGGTCTCGTGCGCCGCTCCCGACTCCCCCGGCGCTCCCCCGTCACCGTTCCGCCTCCGTGAGAGGTCCGCGTGCGGCGCCTGCCTCGGTGCGAGGCCCGCCTGCCGCGCCCCGTCGGTGAGTCCCTGCGCGTGCCCCGGCTTCCAGCTCCCGGGCGTGCCCGCCCCGCCCGTTCCCCGGACCCCGCCCGTTCCCCGAGCCCCGCCCTGAGCACCGGGACCACCCGGAGCACCGCGACCACTTCGAGCACCGGGGCCGTCCGGATCGCCCGGCCCGCCCGGCGCCGCGTCGGGCCGCCGCAGCCCGCCCGCACCCGGTTCCAGCACCCAGCGCTGTTCCGGCGAGCCGTCGCGCGCCGCCAGCCCGACACGGGCGGAGGAACCGGAGCCCGCAGCGAGCGCGAGGCCCCCGGGCCGGCGGAGCAGGATCTCGCCGCGCACGGTGAAGTCGTAGGCCACCTCTCCCGCGTGCACGACGCACCCGGCCAGCACGACTCTCTTCGTCCCGGGATCGGCGGCCAGGCACAGCGACGGGTCGGCGGCGCTGCGCAGCAGCCCGTCGTCCCGGTACGACCACTGCGCCGCGGCCGCCGAGCACGGCGCGAGCGCGACGTCCGCGCCCGCCTCGACGGTGTTCCCGCGCACGTCCAGGCAGCGGCCCGAGGCGAGGTCGCGCAGGCTGCCGTGGGCGACCTCGACGGGGCCGCCGGCAGAGGTGGCCGAGGGGGAGGTGACGGACCAGGCGCCGCCCGGGCGCGTGGCGTGGCCGGCCGGGGCGCCCCAGGTGGCGCCGGGGGCGGGGACAGCGTTGTCGTCGGACCAGCTCCTGACCACGAGGACGGTGGCGAGCAGCACGAGCGAGGTCAGTCCGACGCCGACGGCCAGGACCGTGCGGTGGCGCCCGCCGCTCCCGGTGCGGTGCCTGCCGCCGGTCCTGGCTTCCTCCGGGTCGGGGGCCGGTGCGGGCGGCGCCTCATCGGCTGCGGCGCGGGCCGGGCGGGAGTCGAGGTAGCGGCGGGCTCCCCAGCCGAGGACGGTCTCGGCGAGCAGGAGTCCCGGCCTGGTGTCGAACAGCACGAAGGTCTCGGCGGCGTGCCGGCAGTAGGCGCAGACCGTCAGATGCCGCCGCACATCCGGCAGCAGGGTGCCGCCCCGGCGCAGCGGAACGTCGAGGAGCCGGTTGTAGAAACGGCATTCCCCGGAGGGCGCGAGTTCCCGGTGGGCGCGTACACAACCGGCGCGGAATTGCGCGCGGGCCTGCTCCAGGGCGGCCGCCGCGGTGGCCGGGCCGATCCCCAGGAGACCAGCGGGTATGTTTATCGGCTCCGCTTCGACCTCGGTGTGCCACAGAAGGCATTGCGAGGCGGCGGGAAGGGCCCGGAATGCGCGTTCGGCGAGTTGTCGCCTTTCCGGCGTTCCGGGCTTTGTCGCGCGCAGTCCGCGACCGCCGGCGGGTTTGCGCAATTCCGGCAGGGTCGCGCAGGCCGCGTCGTCGTCCGCCCAGGCGCGGACGATGTCGCGGACGGCGACCAATAGGTGCGGGCGCAGGGCGCTGCCGACCGCCCCGCCCGCCATGCGGCCGAGGACGTCGTGGAAGGCGGCGGTGGCCACGAGGTGGGCGGTGGGACAGGCAGAGGTCAGACAGACGACGGCGTAGTCGCGGGCGGCCCGCCAGTGGCGGGCCAGCAGCAGGGCGACGGCGTGGTGGCGGGCGGGGTGCGGGCCGCCGAGCAGGGCGGCGAGGTTGCGGTCGGACTCCCCGGTCGGACCGGGCAGCGGCGGGTACGGCGGGCGTGGGGGGTGAGGGGACTGCACGGAACCATTTCCTTTCCAGCCGCAGGACCGCACACAAAATGCCGTCCTGTCGGAAGGCAGTGCCGAATTGGTGCATACCTAAAGGGCCGGCCGTGGCGTTCGACGCCCACCTCGACCCTCCCGCGGGGAGGCTCACCTTCGCACACGCGGCTGACAGGAAACAAGAAGTTGGATTGACTCGACATCAAGCTCGCCGAAATTCAGGGGAGTTACCGGCGGTATCACTTCCGCAGCCGGTTCCCATGATTCTCCGGGTGCGCTCTCATCCTGGTCCGCCACCATGGCCCGCATGATCGCTTCGTCCTCCACAGCGACTGCCGCCGCCCGCACGGTCCGCAAGGCGCGCGATCGAGGACCACTTCGACCACGCCTTCGAACTGGAGCAGGCACTGGCGGCCAAGGGCGACACCGTGCGCCTGGACGCGGTGCGCGATCCGGCGCGGCTAGCCGACATCCACCACATCCGCCAGGGCGATCCGCCGGGCCTCGGCCATGCCGTGCTGTGCGCCCGCCACCACGTCGGGAAATAGCCCTTCGCGGTGCTCCTGGGTGACGATCTGATCGATCCGCGCGAGACCCTGCTGAGCCGCATGCTGGAGGTCCGCGAGCGGTACGCGGGCAGTGTGGTCGCGCTGATGGAGGTCACCCCGGAACAGGTCCACCTCTACGGCTGCGCGGCGGTGGAGCCGGTCGGCGAGGAGGGTGTCGTACGGGTGACGGGGCTGGTGGAGAAGCCGGCGCGCGAGGCCGCCCCGAGCCGGTACGCGGTCATCGGCCGCCATGTCCTGGACCCGGCCGTGTTCGACGTCCTGGAGCGCACCCCGCCGGGCCGCGGCGGCGAGATCCAGCTGACCGACGCCCTCCAGGACCTCGCGGCGGACGGCACGGTGCACGGGGTCGTCTTCGACGGTCTGCGCTACGACACCGGCGACAAGGCCGACTACCTGCGCACGGTGGTCCGGCTGGCCTGCGCCCGCCCGGACCTCGGACCCGGGTTCGCCGGCCGGCTCAAGGAGTTCGTGCGGGGACTGGAGGACGGCGCAAGCGGCACCCGGAAAGGCCGCCGGGCCGCCTGACGGGACGACGAGAGGGGCCCCGCGCGCGGGGCCCCTCTCCAAGTGCCGTGTCAGTCCTACTGGTTGGGGCGCAGCGTCCAGACGACGGTCATCTCGCCCGTGACCGCGCCGTCCGCGCGCCGGATCTCGATCGCCACCGGGAACTCGGGGCGCTGCCCCGCGTCCAGTTCGGCGACGACCTCGGCGGCCGGGCGGCCCAGCGTCGCGGTCGCGGTGACGGCGCCCATCGCCAGCTTCTTGTAGGCGATGTCGGCACGCACGGCGAGCGGCACCGCGCGGGAGAGCTGGTCCCCGAAGGCGGCCAGCACGATGGCCCCGCTGGCCGACTCCCCGAGCGTGAACATCGCTCCGGCGTGCGGCCCGCCCACGTGGTTGTGGTACGCGCCCTGGTCCGGCAGGGACACCACGGCCTGGTCCGCGGTGGTCTCCAGGAACTCCAGGTTCAGCGTCCGGGCCATGGGCACGGTGGCGGCGAGCATCTCGCCGATCGACATCTGGTCTGCGCTCATGCCGCCATGTTACTCATGAGTAGCAGAGTCTGACGAGGCCCGGTGACCGAATCGTGTCCCGGGCCGCACTAGGGTTACTGGCCATGTGGCCAGATCAGCAGCCGCCAGGGGGCGCGCCGAACCCGCAGAACAACCCGTACCAACAGCCGGGTTACCAGCAGCCGAACCCGTACCAGCAGCCCGGGTACCAGCAGTATCCGCAGGCCGGGCAGTACGGTCAGCAGCCGCAGTGGGGGCAGCAGCAGCCGCCCACCGCACCTGTCCCGCAGCCTGCGCAGGGCGGCGGGCGCACGAAACTGATCGCGATCCTCGCGGCCACGGCGGTCGTGGTCGCCGCGGGCGTGACCGGCTATCTGGTCCTCGGCTCGAAGGATGACAAGGGCGGCAAGCACGACACCGCCGGTGGCAAGGGCGGGCAGCACGCGAGCCAGTCCGCCGGAGATCCCTCGGCCTCCTCGTCCGCGACCGACGACCCCCGGGGCACCCAGACCGAGAAGCCGACCATCCCCGGCTGGAGGGCCGTGGTGAACGCCAAGTGGGGCATCGCCTACGACGTGCCCGCGGACTGGCAGGTCGACAAACCGGGCGCCGCGATCATCTTCAACTTCCCGAAGGGTGAGGCGAACACGGGCATCACCATGTCGGGCCTCGGCGAGTACAAGCCCACCTGGTGCACGTCCGACGACGACAAGGACGGCCGTACCGAGGACACCCAGCTGGCGGCCGTGGGCGCCAAGGGCGCCAGCGGCGCCAAGAACACGGACGAGATCGCGATCAACACGCCGGCCTGGTGGGTCTACGGCGCCTACACCATGCCGGACAAGAAGAGCCTCTCGTGGGACCAGAAGGCGACCCCGTTCAAGACCGCTTCGGGCGTCCAGGGCAGCTACGCCTGGGCCCAGTCGCACAACACCCCGCGCAAGGGCAAGTGCGTCACCGACGGCCAGGCGCTCACGTTCGGCTTCAAGAACGCGGCCAACGACTATGTGTCGTTCGACTACTTCGGGGCCACGGGGGTGAAGGACGCGGTCTCCAGGGCGACCGTCCTGAAGATCCTCAGCACCGTCCGGCTGCACGGAAGTCCGACACACGAGTGAGCCGTCGTCGTGTTCCGGCCCGCCACGACACGGCGGGCCGGGCACACGACGGTCCCTGCCCGCGCGTGCCCGAGCGGCCTCAGGGCTTGGCCGCGGAGGTGACGGTGACGATCGCGGCCTTGCTGGGGACGCCGTGCTGGTCGAGCGCGAAGAGCATGTACGTGCCGGGGAGTGCCACGCCGGTGTCGGCCGGGACAGCGAGATCGTAGGTGGTGGCGCCGGTCTTGCGGGGCGTCAGCGGTATGCGGCGCTGGTCGTTGTCGACGGCGTGGGTCGCGGCTCCGGCCCGGATCAGGGCGAACGTGTCGACGGGCACGTCGGTCGTCACGGTCAGCTGCTGCCCGGGCGCGACCTGGGCGGGAACGGCACCGACGAAGCGGGGCCGGGGTTTCTCGGTCCCGTCGGGGTTGAGGAGGGACGGCGGGGTGAAGATCGCCCCGTCTTCGTGGTTGGTCTGGCAGTCGCCGCACAGGCCACCGCCTCCGGTGAAGACGCGCCCGTCGGGCAGCAGGTTGGCGACGCTGTGGTAGTTGCGCGGGACGGCCATGGACGCCATGGGCGTGAAGCGGCCGGTCGCGGGATCCCAGATCTCGGGAGGCAGGGCCGAGTGCTCGTCGCTGAAGGGCTTGGCATAGGACTGCCCGCCGAAGACCGCGACCTTCCCGTCGGGCAGCACGACACCGTTGGCGAAGGAGCGGGCGTAGGACATGTCGCCGGTGCGGGCGCTGACGGGCCTGCCGTCGCGGCCGGTCACGTCGACGGTGTAGGCGCGGTTGGTGGCCGTCGCGTTCTCGTACGCCGTGGCGCCGCCCAGGGTGAGGAGCTTGCCCACGTCGTAGGCGACGGCGTCACCGTTCATCGCGTCTGGGCTGTCGGCACGGGTACCGGCCGAGGTGATGCTGCCGTCGCCGTCGGTGGATATCCAGTTGAGCTGCTTGCTGGGGCCGAACTGCAGGATGCGTCCCTGGGACGTGGCGTACAGCCATGCGTGGTTGTCCGCGCGGTAGGGGCCCGCCGGATCGGCGGTCAGGATGGGGGTGACCGGCACGCCGGGCAGCCTGCGCCAGGTGCCCGTGGCGGCCGACCAGACCTCGCCCCCCTTGTCCGGGGCGTTGCCCTGCTGCCAGGAACCCCCGATGACGAAGGCGTCACCGCCCGGCAGCAGGGTCATGGCCTGGTAGCCGCGCGCGATGTTCATGTCGCCGGTGGAGGTCCACTTGTCGGCGACGGGGTCGTAGATGCTGGCGCGCGAGGCGTCGCTGCCGCCGGTCACCAGCACCCGGCCGTCGGCCAGGAGGGCGATCCCCGGACAGAACATGTCGTGCTTGGTGTTGTCCACACGGCGCTGAGTGATCTTGCCGGTGGTCAGGTCCATGAGGGCGGTCTGGGTGTAGCCGTTGCTTCCGCCGAAGCGGTCGGGGGCGTAGGCGGACCAGGCCAGGAGTTTGTTGTTGGGCAGTACGGCGGTGGCCACCGGCACCAGCGGGAAACCGATCACGGGGCTCCAGCTGCCGTTGACGGAGGGGTCGGCGGGGCCGCGCAGGCGCACTTCCGCCGCCGAGGTCCACGGTCCGCGCCCGCCGGCCTCGGTGAGGGCGGTCAGACGCACGTATCGGGCGGTGACGGGCTGGCTGAACGTGGCGCCCTTGGCGGTGTCGTCGTCGTTCCAGGACCCGGTCGCCACGGGCTCCCCGAAGGTGGTGCCGTTCACACTGGTGGTGATCGAGTACTGGCCTGTCCGGCCGTTGGGGCCGTCCGGCCGCGGCTCGTAGGTCAGACCTGAGACGACCGCCGTGCGGTGCATGTCGATGGTGATGCTGTGCGGCAGCGACGGGGCGTCGCCGGAGAACCGCGTGTGCCACAGGGTGCGGGGGTCGCCGTCCAGCGCGTTCTGGGCGCGGTAGCCCCCCGCCTGGGTCTCCTCGCTGTCGGCGGTGGCGGTCCACCCGTCGCGCGGCAGGTCGACACCGGACGCCGGTCCGCCCGGGTCCCCGAGCAGGTTGATCTCGGCAGCCGAGGCCCACGGTCCGCGCCCGCCGGCCTCGGAGCTGACGGTCAGCCGCACATAGCGGGCGCGGGCGGTGGCGAATCGCAGGGTCTTGGTGGTCGCGTCGTCGGCCAGCGTGCCCGTGGCCACGGGCTTTTCCCAGCCCTTGCCGTCCCCGCTCAGGGAGATGGCGTACTCGCCGATCCGGCCGTCGGGGCTGCCGTCCTGGCGCGGCTGGTAGACCATGCCCGAGACGACGTCGGTGCGGTGCATGTCGATGGTGAGGGTGTGCGGCCGCGGTGGCCCGGCACCGGACCACGTGGACTGCCACAGGGTGGCGGAGTCGCCGTCGAGCACGTTCTGGGCCTGCTCGTGGCTCGCCTGGGTCCCCTCGCCGTCGGCGGTGGCGGTCCAGCCCTTCCGCGACAGGGTGGGAGCGGGGGGTGCCATGGCAGACTCGGGAACGACCTCGCCGTGGACGCCCGGGGGCATCGGCGTGTGTGCCCCGGGTGGCGGGTCCGTGCCTCGTCCGAGGGCCGCGCGGTGCGCCGCGGTGGAGTCCGGCTGTGTCAGCGCGAGGGTCGCCGCCGCGCAGACCAGCAGCACGAGGCCGGTGGCGCGCGACGCGACCCCTCGTATCCTGCCTGGCGCACCTGTCATGACGCCTCTCCGAACGGTGGGGAAGCGGGTCGCACGAGGCCGACCCGGGGGAAGAAGCGGGGCGTCCCGCCCCGTCGGTGACTCGGCGGGGCGGGACGCGGTCCGAACGGCGGTGGGTCGTCCGTCAGTTGCAGAGGAGCACGATGAGACCGTTGCAGTCGTCATCGCCGTAGTCGTCATCGCCGTAGTCGCCGCCGCCACGCTGGGCTTCGGGTGCGCGGTGGCCGTGGTCCGGGGCCGGTTTCACGCCCGTGGTCTGGGCGGCCGCGTGCGGGGCGGGGGTCACGGTCGCGGCCGATACGGCGTTCGCCGTGCCTGCCAGCCAGGTCATGCCCAGGGCTGCGCCGACGGCACTCACCGCGCATATTCGCGGCATGCGGGAAAGGAGTCGGGGGTACTTGGCGGGGTTCACGTGTGCAGTGTCCATGGACTCACCATGCACGCCCTCACGATCGAATTCGCCCCGAGCGCAGCCGACTGGGGGAGCCGCGATTCGGGTGACGCCGGTCAGCCGATGCGGAACGCCCCGTCGGGCGGCTCGGGTGAGGGCGCCGCGTCGGCGTCCTCGACCGGCCGCGCCGGACCGGTGAACTCCCTTACCGCTGCCCCGTGTTCGACCCGGGCCGGAAAGGCGTCCGCCGCGGCACGACGGGCCACGGCGGCGGTGTCGAGGGGGCGGTGCGCGGCCACGAGCACCGCGTTCCCGAACCGCCGCCCGCGCAGCACGCCGGGCTCGGCGATCAGGGCCAGCTCCTCGAAGACGGCCGCGAAGGTGGCCAGTTGGGAGCGCAGGAACCCGAACGGCGTCGCGTCGGCGAGGTTGGCCAGATAGACCCCGCCGGGACGCAGCACCCGTTCGGCCTCACGGGCGTAGGCGAGCGTGGTCAGGTGCGCCGGCACCCGGGACCCGCCGAACACGTCGGCGACGAGCACATCGGCGTGATCGTCCGGGGCCGTCTCCAGCCAGGCCCGGGCGTCGGCAGCGTGCAGCGCGACGCCCGAGCCCGCCGGCAGCGGCAGATGCTCGGCGACCAGCTCCAGCAGCCCCTGGTCGGCCTCGACGACCTCCTGCCGCGAGCCCGGCCGGGTGGCCGCCACATAGCGCGGCAGGGTGAGCGCCCCTCCGCCGAGGTGCAGCACGTCCAGCGGCCGCCCCGCTTCGCCGACGGTGTCCAGGACGTACCCGATCCGCCGTGCGTACTCGAACTCCAGATGCGTCGGCTCGTCCAGGTCCACGTACGACTGCGGTGCCCCGTCGACCGTCAGCAGCCAGGCCCGCTCGCGGTCGACGTCGGGCATCAGTCTGGCGGTGCCGTGGTCGGTGCGGCGGGTGTGGGGTATGGGTTCGGTCACCTCCCCATTGTGCCCGGTGGCAGCGCCCCTCCGAAGGCGCGGGGAACGGCGCGACCAGCCACGACGGCCCCGCTGTCCCCCGCGCGCCCCGGCCTCACTCCACCGCGGACACGGTCCCCGCACCGACGGTCCGTCCGCCCTCACGGATGGCGAACCCGAGCCCCGGCTCCAAGGGGATCTCCCGGCCCAGTTCGACGGTCATCTCCACCGTGTCCCCCGGCCGGGCGAACCCGGCCGCTCCCAGGTCGACATCGCCCACCACATCCGCCGTACGGATGTAGAACTGCGGCCGGTACCCGCTCGCGACCGGCGTCGTACGGCCCCCTTCACGCCCCGACAGCAGATACACCCGCGCCGAGAACCTCCGGGCCGGCACCACGCTCCCCGGCGCCGCCACGACATGCCCCCGCCGGACCGCGTCCCGCGGCACACCCCGCAGCAGCACCGCCACGTTGTCCCCGGCCTGAGCCTCCTCCATCGGCTTGCCGAAGGTCTCCAGACCGGTGACCACGCTCTCCACGTCGGCGCCGAGCACGGACACCCGGTCGCCGAGGCGGAGGGTCCCCCGCTCCACCGCGCCGGTGACGACCGTGCCCCGCCCGGTGATGGTGAGGACGTTCTCCACCGGCAGCAGGAACGGCGCGTCCAGATACCGCTCCGGCATGGGCACGTACGTGTCCACCGCGTCGAGCAGCGCCTCGATCGACGCCGTCCAGCGCGGGTCGCCCTCCAGCGCCCTGAGGCCCGAGACCCGTACCACCGGGACCGAGTCGCCGGCGTAGCCCTGGGCCGTGAGCAGGTCGCGGACCTCCAGCTCGACGAGGTCGATCAGTTCCGCGTCGTCCGTGCCGTCGGCCTTGTTGAGCGCCACGACGATGTGGTCGACGCCCACCTGCCGGGCGAGCAGCACGTGTTCGGCGGTCTGCGGCATGATCCCGTCGAGCGCGGAGACGACGAGGATCGCCCCGTCGAGCTGCGCGGCGCCGGTGACCATGTTCTTGACGTAGTCGGCGTGGCCGGGCATGTCCACGTGGGCGTAGTGCCGGGTGTCGGTCTCGTACTCGACGTGCGCGATGTTGATGGTGATGCCGCGGGCGGCCTCCTCCGGAGCCCGGTCGATGCGGTCGAACGGAACGTACCGGGTGCCGCCGCCGGTGCCGCGCGCGGCGAGCACCTTGGTGATGGCGGCGGTCAGGGTTGTCTTGCCGTGGTCGACGTGACCCATGGTGCCGATGTTCAGGTGCGGCTTGGTGCGCACGTAGGCAGTTTTGGACATGGCTGTACCTCGAAGCCTCTGCTCGTCGTACGGGAATGCGGGACCCCGAGGGACTGGCCGACCCTCCCCCTGCGGGGTCGCCGGACATTCCGGAGAGGGTCAGCTTCGGGCGCCGTCGACGGCGGCCACGAGGAGCGGGACGGCAGCCTTCGGCGCATCCGCGACGGCGGATGCTGCGAGGAGGAAGGCGTACCGGAACATGCCGTCGATCATCGTCGACGGGGTGTCCGGAGTCGAATGGTTTTTCCCCCGTGCGCAGTTCAGGCCGGCGGACCCCGCCCGTCGGGCCGTCCGGGCGGTTCAGGCCCCGATGTTCTTCAGCGCCTCCCGCACCGTCAGCGGCGCGAACCGGCCCCGCTCCCGCGCCAGGAAGGCCCGTACGGCCTCGGGGTCGGTCTTGGCGTACTCGCGCAGTGCCCAGCCGATGGCCTTGCGGATGAAGAAGTCGGGGTGTCCGGACTGCAGCAGGCAGTAGGTGAACAGCCGTTCGCCGTCGGTGCGTTCCTTGTAGGACAGCTGGTGGAGCAGGGCGGTGCGGGCCACCCACAGGCTGTCGTCGGTGATCCAGGCGTCCATGGCGGCGGTGAGCGCCGGGTCGGCGGCGACCAGCCTTCCGACGACGTGCGCGGCGAGCAGATCGACGGTGTCCCACCAGGGAGCGGTCGTGACGAGGTGCCGGGTCACCGGAAGGAAGGCGGAGGTGCACCGTGCCGCGTGCCGGCGCAGGTAGTCCACGGCGAAGTAGTGGTACTCACGCTCGGGCAGGGCCCAGCAGCGCAGCGCGAGCGCGGTGCAGTCGGCCTCGGCGGGCCGGGGCGTGCCGGCGAGGACGGTACGGGACAGGGTGCGGCGCGCCGGGGTGGGAATGCCGAGGAAGGGCGCCACGTCCTTCATGTACGCCCGCATCGCGGCGGCCCGCCCGGGGTCGGCGGCGCCCGTGAACACGGCCGTCAGCCGCTCCAGCACGGTGTCGGCGAGTGCGCTGCGCGGGACCCGCGGCGGGGCCGCACCGGTGAGGGTCATGGCACGCACCCTACTGTCGAATGCGCGTTCGCATCCAGCGTCGCCCATCGTGGCGTGGCGCCGCGGGTGGCAGGGGTGGCGGGGGTTGCACCCCCCGCCGAGCGGGCGTTACCTGGAAGTACCGGCGGTGAAGCGGGCACATGGGGCCACGGCACAGTCCGAGGGCCCGCGCCTTCCGGGTGTGTCCCGCGCGTGCGTCCTCCTCGGCAGCGGCCCCCTCCTCGTCGCCGCCGTCCAGCGCTCGACGCGGAGGTGACAGAGGTGAAAGCGGTCGTCTACGAAGAGCCCTTCAGTGTGGCGGTGAAGGACGTCCAGGACCCTCAGATCCAGCATCCCAACGATGTGCTCGTACGGGTCACGTCGACCGCCATATGCGGCTCGGACCTGCACATGTACGAGGGCCGTACGGCGGCCCAGTCCGGCATCGTCTTCGGACACGAGAACCTCGGCATCATCGAGGAGGTCGGCAGCGGCGTGACCTCCCTGTCCGAGGGTGACCGCGTCGTGATGCCCTTCAACGTCGCCTGCGGCTTCTGCAAGAACTGTCTCGCCGGGAAGACCGGCTTCTGCCTGACGGTGAACCCCGGATTCGCCGGCGGGGCGTACGGCTATGTGGCGATGGGCCCGTACAAGGGCGGCCAGGCCGAGCTGCTGCGGGTGCCGTTCGCCGACTTCAACTGCCTGAAGCTGCCGCCGGGCGAGGAGTTCGAGACCGATTTCGTGCTGCTCGCCGACATCTTCCCGACCGGCTACCACGGCTGCGAACTCGCCCAGGTCTCCCCCGGCGAGAGCGTGGCCGTCTACGGTGCCGGACCGGTGGGGCTGATGGCCGCCTACTCGGCACTGGTGCGCGGTGCGGCGAAGGTCTTCTCCGTCGACCGGGTGCCCGAGCGGCTCGCCAAGGCGGAGGAGATCGGAGCGATTCCCATCGACTTCACCAAGGGCGACCCGGCCGATCAGATCAAGGAACAGACCGGAGGCGAGGGAACCGACAAGGGCGTCGACGCCGTCGGCTACCAGGCCCAGGCGCACGACGCCAGCCACGAGGAACCGGCCATCGTCCTCAACGAGCTGGTCATGACGGTACGGCCGACGGGCATGCTCGGCGTACCGGGGCTGTACGTGCCGTCGGACCCGGGCGGCCCCGACGAGCACGCCAAGCACGGCCAGCTGCTGGTCTCCATCGGCAAGATGTTCGAGAAGGGCCAGCAGATGGGCACGGGTCAGTGCAACGTCAAGCGGTACAACCGCCAGCTGCGCGACCTGATCATCGCCGGGCGGGCCAAGCCCAGCTTCGTGGTCTCCCACGAGCTGCCGCTGGACCAGGCGCCGCAGGCGTACGAGAAGTTCGACAAGCGGATCGAGGGCTACACCAAGGTGGTACTCCACCCCGGTCACGCGCTCGCCGCGTGAACCACGGGTCACAGGTCCGGGCGCCAGGGGGCGCCCGGACCGCTTTGTGGCGAAGACGGGACACTCTTGACGGCGATCACACATGTGTGTCGGTTAGGGTCGCCGGATGCTCGATGCCAACCGCTCTGGCACCGCCACGGCCTCGCCCCGGGCCGCCGCCACCGGGCTCGCCGTCCCCCCGGCCGTCCTCACCACGCCCCTCCCCCGCCCGGGCGTCGTCGCTCGCTGCAGGCGCGCGCTGGGGTCCCCGTACGCCCGGCTGTCGCTGCTGTTCGCCCTCCTCGCGGGGGCCGGTGCCGCCGTGCTGGTCTTCGAGCCGCAGCGGCTGCTGACCCACGGTTGGCCGCCGCAGCTCGGCGGGCTCGCGGCGGCCGTGGTGTTCACCGTGGCGTACGGGCTGTGCACCGTGGCGTTCGTGCCCAGGCCCCTGCTCAACCTGGCGGCGGGTGCGCTGTTCGGCTCGCAGCTGGGGCTGACGACGGCGCTCGCGGGCACGGTGCTCGGGGCGGGCGTGGCGTTCGGGCTGGGCCGGGTGCTCGGGCAGGACGCCCTGCGCCCGCTGCTGCGGGGCCGCTGGCTGCGGGCGGCCGACGGACAGCTGAGCCGGCACGGATTCCGGTCCATGCTGGCGGCCCGGCTCTTCCCGGGCGTGCCGTTCTGGGCGGCGAACTACTGCGCCGCCGTCTCCCGGATGCGCTGGTGGCCGTTCCTGCTGGCCACCGCGCTCGGGTCGATCCCGAACACCGCCGCCTACGCGGTGGCCGGCGCCCGTGCCTCGGCGCCGACGTCCCCCGCCTTCCTGATCGCGATGGCCTCCATCGCCGCACCGGCGCTCGCCGGCGCAGTGATCGCCTGGCGCAAGCGGCACCATCTGCGCAGCCGGCAGGCGCCTGCGCCCTCCCACCGCGCCGCGGTCCCGGCAAAGCCACAGCCCGGTGATACGAACACCCACGACGGCGCGGCAACCGACGCCCACGCCTCAGCGCGACGTCCCCCGCCTTCCTGACAACGATCGCCTGGCGCAAGCGGCACCACCTGCGGAGCCGGCAGGCGCGTACGGGCTCCGCCGCGCCGCCGTCCCCCGTCGGCACGGCCGAGGGCCCGGCGGGACGGCCGCCAGGACGGCGAGGCAGCCGGCCGGCGGCACGGAGCGGCCCTCATCACCCGGCGGCGCCCACGGTCACACCGATTCCAGCACCATCGCGTTGGCCAGTCCGCCCGCCTCGCACATCGTCTGCAGTCCGTAGCGGGCGCCGCGCTCCCGCATGGCGTGGACCAGGGTGGTGGTCAGCCGCGTGCCGCTCGCCCCGAGCGGGTGGCCGAGCGCGATGGCGCCGCCGTGCACGTTGACCTTGGCCAGTTCGGCACCGGTCTCCTGCTGCCAGGCCAGGACCACGCTGGAGAACGCCTCGTTGACCTCGAAGAGGTCGATGTCGTCCAGCCGCAGCCCGGCCCGGTGCAGGACCTTCTCGGTGGCGGGGATGACGCCGGTGAGCATCAGCAGCGGGTCGGAGCCGGTGACGGCGAAGCTGTGCAGGCGGGCGAGCGGGCGCAGGCCGAGCCGGGCCGCGGTCTCGCCGGAGGTGATCAGGACGGCGGAGGCGCCGTCGTTGACCGGGCTGGCGTTGCCCGCCGTGACGTTCCACTCGATCTGCGGGAAGCGCTCGGCGAAGCCGGGATCGTAGTAGGCGGGCTTGAGGCCGGCCAGGATCTCCGGGGTGCTGCCGGGCCGTACGCACTCGTCGCGGGTGACGCCTTCCAGCGGCGCGACCTCGGCGTCGAACAGACCGCCCTGCCACGCGGCGGCGGCCTTCCGGTGCGAGGAGACGGCGAACTCGTCCATCCGCGCCCGCGTCAGTGACCACTTGGCGGCGATCAGCTCCGCGCTGACCCCCTGCGGGACGAGGCCCTCGGGGTAGCGCTCGGCGACACCAGGCCCGAACGGGTCCTTTCCGTCGGGGACGTTGGACCACATCGGCACCCGGCTCATGGACTCCACACCACACGCCACCACGAGGTCGTACGCGCCCGAGATCACGCCCTGAGCGGCGAAGTGCACGGCCTGCTGGGAGGAACCGCACTGGCGGTCCACCGTGGTCGCCGGGACCGTCTCGGGGAAGCCCGCGGCGAGGACGGCGTACCGGGTGGTGTTCATGGCCTGCTCGCCGACCTGGTCGACGGTGCCGCCGATCACGTCGTCGATCAGCTCGGGGTCCACGCCGGAGCGCTCGACCAGGGTGCGCAGGGTGTGGGCGAGCAGCTGCACGGGATGGACGTCGGCGAGGGAGCCGTTCGGCTTGCCCTTGCCGATGGGGGTGCGTACGGCTTCGACGATCACTGCGTCGCGCATGGCGGGGCCTCCTTGGCCGCCTGGCTGTCCGTGGCGGGCCACGACAGCTACCAGTGAGTAGGAAATCCAAACTCACCATAGCCGGAAGGGTTGGAAAATCAAACCCTCCCCTAGACTGGCCGTCATGGCCGCCACGAAAGACCCGCGCCCCTGCTCCATCGCCGACGCCCTCGCGCTGGTCGGCGAGAAGTACTCCCTGCTCGTCCTGCGCGAGGTGTGCCTGGGCAACGGCCGCTTCGACCAGCTCGTGCGCAACATCGGCGCCCCGCGCGACATCCTGGCCGCCCGGCTGCGCCGGCTCGTGGACGCCGGGGTCCTCACCAAGCGCGTCTACAGCGAGCGCCCGCAGCGCTTCGAGTACCGGGCCACGCAGGCGGGACTGGAGCTGGAGCCGGTCCTGATGACGCTGAAGGAGTGGGGCGACCGCCATCTCCGCAAGGGCACCGGCCTGCCCATGGTCGTCGAGCACGCCTGCGGCCACGCGCTGGTCCCGGTCGTCACCTGCCGGGCCTGCGGCGACGAGGTGCGCCACCAGGACCTCACGGCGCACCCGCAGGCCCCGGGCTGGACGCTCACGGGGCCGACGGCGGCGTAGCAGCTCCGCACACAGGGCACGGGGAACCGCGCGAGCAGCCACGACGAAGCCGCAGACGCTCATCGGTCCATCGCGCCACTACAGCGGCGCGCGGTACACATCAAGCCGTCCGCACATGCCGAACCGCCCTCGCTCGACGGGCTGCTCGGCCCGCACGACGGCCTCGCCGAGATGGGCCGCGGCGCCCGACGCCGGCTGGTCCAGATGCCGGCCCGTCGCCTCCGCCGCCGCCAGCGCACCGCTCCTCCAGCGTCGACGCCACTCCGCGACCCTGGGTCGTACCAGCGCGGCGGCGGCCCGGTGGAAGGCCGCGGCGGGGTGCAGACGCTGACCAGGTCGGGCCGCTGCTCGGCCAGCATCCGGTCGAGGTCGGTGCAGGCGTGCGGGATGCCGGTCCCGGCGCAGAACGCCTTGACGGCGTCCTCGTCGATGCCGACGGCGGCGACGGCCTCCGTCTCAGCTCTCCCGCGCCAGTCGGGCCAGCGCGGGCAGATGGGAGCCGTGCCCGATGGCACCGGTGCCGACGAGGGCCGCCCGGATACGCCGGCCGGTGAGGGGAGCCGCCGCAGCGGAGGAACCGGGCTGGGGCGGGTGGGAACAGGAGGGCCCGGGCGGGAGGGGAGAGGACGGCATGGGCGGGCTCAGCACTCCTCCGGTACGGCGGCGGGCGCGGCACGAGACTGCAGCAAGCGCTTCCTCACGGGGCGAACTACGCGGCGGCGAGCGAACCGGTCAACACCCGCGGGAGGTGCGGCGCGTCGCGGTCCGGCCGACCCCGGTGACCCGCCACCCCCGGTGCCCGCTACGCTGACCTCGTCACTTGATCATTCTTTTACCTCTCCGCACTGGGACGCCGACCTCCATGTCTTGGTTTGAATCCCTCGTCCTCGGCCTCGTCCAGGGGCTGACCGAGTTCCTGCCCGTCTCCTCCAGCGCCCATCTGCGGCTGACGGCGGCGTTCGCGGGCTGGAAGGACCCCGGAGCGGCCTTCACCGCGATCACGCAGATCGGCACGGAGACCGCGGTGCTGATCTACTTCCGCAAGGACATCGGCCGGATCGTCTCGGCGTGGTCCCGGTCGCTCTTCGACAAGGCGATGCGCCAGGACCACGACGCGCAGACGGGCTGGCTGGTGATCGTCGGCTCGATCCCGATCGGGCTGCTGGGCGTGACGCTCAAGGACCAGATCGAGGGGCCGTTCCGCGATCTGCGGGTCACCGCCACCATGCTCATCGTCGTCGGCCTGGTCATCGGCATCGCCGACCGTCTGGCGGCCCGCGACGAGACCGGCGGCCGGCACCGCGCGCCCAAGCAGCGCAAGACGCTGGCGGACCTGGGCGTCAAGGACGGCCTGATCTACGGCCTGTGCCAGGCCTGCGCGCTCATCCCCGGCGTCTCCCGGTCCGGCGCGACCATCAGCGGCGGCCTGTTCATGGGCTACAGGCGCGAGGCCGCGGCCCGCTACTCCTTCCTGCTCGCCATCCCCGCGGTGCTGGCGTCGGGCGCCTTCGAGGTGAAGGACTCGGTGAGCGGGGGCCACGTGGCCTGGGGCCCGACCCTGTTCGCGACGGTCATCGCGTTCGCCTCGGGATATGCGGTGATCGCGTGGTTCATGAAGTGGATCTCCCACAAGAGCTTCATGCCGTTCGTCTGGTACCGCGTGGCCCTGGGAGTCGTCATCATCGCCCTGGTCTCGGCCGGCGTGCTCAGCCCGCACGCGGCGGAGTCGGCGAGCTGAACCCGGGCAGGAGCCGACGGCGTCCCGGCTCCTGCCCGGCGGCACCGTTTCGGACATCTCCCGGGCCCGGGCGCATCCGAACCGCCCGCCGTTGCGCCCCCACCGCCCGCCACGGCTCCCCAAGTCGCCGCGGCCTGCGCATTCCAGGGCTTCACCGCTGCCCTACGCCCCTGCCCACCCCGGCACTTCACCGCCGACGGGCCACTCTCCGCACGACGTCCCGGCACGGCATATGCCCGGTGGTCTGGACCGATCTGGGGCGCCGCGACCGGCGACGGTGACCAACCCCATACCTTCCCCGTAGCCGGGCGGTAGCGCAGTGTCAGTGCTTACCCCTAGGCTGTCCGCATGTCCCCCGATTCCCTACCCTCTGGTTCCGTGCGGTCTGCCGCCGAGGTGAACGAGCAGATCCGGGCGCTGTGGCTGCGTGCGGGCGGCACCCTGTCGGCCCAAGAACGCGCGGAGTACGAGCTGTTGGTGGTCGAGTGGGCCGAGGCGATCCGCGGCGAGATCATCGAGGCGGCCTGACACGGCCCGACGCCGCGGCCCGATCAGAACCCCGCGAGTGCTTCGTCCATGCGCCGCGCCGTGCCCCTGTGCGTGACCCCTCTGCTCAGGGTCTCCAGCTCCCTGCGTGCCGCCCGGTCTCCGATCCGGGCCAGGGAGACGATGCCCGCCTCAGCCACGTGGGCCGAGCGGGGAACGTCTCCGGACCGATGGTCCAGGGAGGTCTCGACGAGGCGGGCGAGGGCAGGGACGGTGTCCGTCCGCTGCGGAAGGAGGGAAAGCATCCAGGCGAGTCCACGCAGCACATGGGAGTTGTAGGGGTCGAAACACGCGTTCACGTCGAACGGGAGATGCGGATGGCCGAGGAGCGGGAAGGTCCGATCCAGCTCAGCGAGCTCGAACCACCTCAGCACCGCTCGTGCCGCCGCCTCCGGGCCGACGGCGTCCAGCAGGGCCGATCCGGTCCGTATCCACTTCGCCGAAGGCGCGGCGGCCGTCGCGGGGGCCGCATGCCGAAGCAGTCGCCGCCATGGCTCTCCGCCGGCAGCCGCTTGCTTGAGAGCCGCGTCGGCCCACGGTTCACCGGGATTGAGTATCGGACCAGGGAAATGAGCCAGTAGCTTCCGCATTCCGGGCTCCGCACCGTTCGCGGCCGCCTGCGTGCGAGGGAAGCCCGGCAGTTTCGCCGCCGCACCTGTGCGCCGGAAGGCGGCCAGGACGACCGCGTCGGGAGAGCGCCCGGCCGCGAGTTCCGCATCGGCCAACTCCCAGATCCGGTGGGTCGACCAGATGAGGAACTGGTCCCTCAGCGGGAAGAGCCGTTCCTGGCGTTCGGCTGCCAGGAGGCCCCCGTCGAGGCCCCGGGCGACTCCGGAGGCCGCCATGAGCAGTTCGGTGCGGAGATATCCGGGGTCTCGCTTGAACTCCTCGGCCGACCAGTCGCCTTCCACGTCGGCATACCAACGGGCCCATATGCCGGCGAGCTCCAGCCGCTCCTCATCGGGCAGCGCCCGCAGGAGCTCCATGTTCTCGCACCCCACGCCCGTCATGGAGCCGTTGTCGCAGGCGGCTCGCATGACGGCGCGAGACAGCTCCGGCAGATCGCCGCGCTCGGCGAGTGTCCGGTACTGAGCGGCCTGTTCTGCCAGGACCCGGGTGTCGCCCATCCATCTGCTCATGGCCGGCAGAGTAGAAGGGGCCACTGACAGGAGCTCCCGTCCCAGGCCACGCCGTGTTCACCGGCCACTCCGACCTGGCACGACCGTCGTTGCCCGGCAGAGGGTTCACCTGCGCACACACATGGGATCCCGCGAGTCGCGGTGAGTTTCGCGGTGTTCAGCGGTCGTACTGTCGAACCCGTCACCGAGGAGGGCTTCCGATGCGCAGCGTGACCTATTCGATGGGCGTCTCACTTGACGGCTACATCGTCGGGCCGGACGGCGACTTCGACTGGACGGCGCCGGACGAGGACGTCTTTCGCTTCTGGATCGACGAGATCCGAGAGGTCGGCGTCCACCTGATGGGACGACGGCTGTACGAGACGATGCTCTACTGGGAGACCGCCGACCAGGATCCGTCGCTCGACGACTCGATGCTGGAGTGGGCCGCGCTCTGGAAGCCGCTCCCCAAGGTGGTGTTCTCCACCACGCTGTCGGCGGTGCAGGGCAATGCCCGTCTGGTGTCCGGCGGTCTGGCGGAGGAGATCGAGCGGTTGCGGGGCGAGCCGGGGGAAGGCGACATCGCGATCGGCGGCGCGACCCTCGCCGCCGAGGCGGCCGCATCGGGTCTGATCGACGAGTACCGGGCCATGGTTTACCCGGTGCTGGTGGGCGGTGGCATTCCGTTCTTCCCCCGGCACGAGCGCCGGGTGGATCTCGAACTCGTCGAGACCCGCACCTTCAGCTCAGGAGTCGTCTACCTCCGCCACCGCGTGGCGCGCTAGCCGACTGGTCCGCCGAACCCCGGGAAGGGCGCGTCAGCCACGGAGGTTCGCTCACTGACCGGGTCCGCCGGGCTGGGGTACGATCGACCGTATGGGTGGTGCCACGGCAGATGTCACGGACAAACGCCTCCTGCGCGGTGCCCGGACCCGGAAGGTCGTCCTGGAGCGGGCGGTCGACATCGCCTCGCTCGATGGTCTCGAAGGGCTCAGTTTCGGCCGTCTGGCCACGGACACCGGGCTCAGCAAGGCGGGCATCCAGACGCTTTTCAAGTCGAAGGAAGCGCTGCAGCTGGCGGTCATCGACTTCGCTCGCGAGATGTTCGTCGACAACGTCGTGCGTCCGGCCAGGTCCGCGCCGCGCGGCGTCGCACGTCTGCGCGCGCTGCTCGACGAGTGGGTCGTCTACGCCTCGACCCCGCTGTTCGCGGGCGGATGCTTCCGGGCCGCGAACCTCGCGGAGTTCGACGGCAGGACCGGGCCCGTCCATGACGCGCTCTTCCGCGACCAGCGGGAGTGGCTCGACGTCATCGCCGGCGAACTGCGGCACGCGGTGGACAGCGGTGAGATCGCGGACCTGGACGTCGAACTCGCCGTGTTCCAGATCGACGCGCTGCTGTGCGCCGCCAACACGGCGCTGCGGCTCGGGGACGACAGCGCGGTGAGCAAGGTCCGCCGCATCGTCGAGGGGCTGTTGACCCCCCCGCGATAGCGGGTGTCGGCGCTGCGCCGGTTCCGCGGGCGCGGCGGCGTGCACCTCCTGGCCCGCGACGTCGGCTGCCTGCGTGAGGGCATGGCGAAAAGGCGGACGTCCGGGCAGCGGGCCTGCCCGGACGTCGCTACGGCCAGGTCCCTGGCTCAGCTCTGGGACGCCGGCCGCTTCGGCAGGAGGAAGACCACCATGCCCGCCACGACAGCGATGCCGAACGTCCCGAAGGACGCGACGGCGAAGGCGTGGCCGGCGGCAGCCACCCTCCCGACCGCCGCGGGATGGAACGAGCTGAAGAAGACCGCTCCGATCACGGCGACCCCCAGCGCTCCGCCACACTGCTGCGCCGTGGACAGGACCCCTGACGCGACACCTGCGGACTCCGGCCTGACGCGGCTCAGCACCGTGTTGAGCGCCGGCGTGATGACCAGTCCGCCACCGACGCTCTGCAGAACGAGGGTGGGAATCACGAGCAGCGGAGTGATCCGCGGGCCGGACACCAGCAACAGGCCGGTCGCCAGATAGCCGCTCGCCAGTACGATCGCCCCCACCTCGAGAACGCGTCGTCCGTATTTCGGGATGATGCGGCTCGCCACCATGCTGAACACGAAGAACGCGATGGCCGCCGGCGTATAGGCCAGGCCCGCGCCGAGCGCCGACATGCCAAGGCCTTGCTGCAACGTCACCGACAAGGCCAGGTAATAGGAGTAGATCAGCGCGTACAGGGCGAGGACGAGAACGATCCCGAGCGAGAACGAGCGCTGTCCGAACAGCGTCAGCGGTATCAGCGGCTCCCCGCCCCGCCGTTCCAGGCCGCGCTCGATCACGACGAACAGGCCGAACGCGACCGCGCTGCCCGCGAAGCAGGCCCAGACCCACCCGGGCCAGCCTGCCTGCTGACCCTGGATCAGCGGGAGCACCAGGAGGAAGAGGGCCGCGCTGAGCACCAGGACGCCGGGCATGTCCAGTTTGCGGGTGGCGGCTGAGCCTTTCTCCGGCACGTGGCGCACGGCGAGCAGGAACATGGCGATTCCGATCGGCACGTTCACCCAGAACACCAGCCGCCAGCCGGAGCCGAAGAGGTCGGCACCGATCAGCAGCCCGCCGATGACCTGTCCACCGATGGTGGCCATACCCATGACGATGCCGAGCACGCCGTACACGCTGTGCCGCCTCGCCGCCGGGACGAGCACCGTGACGTACGCGAACACCTGGGGGACCATCAGGGCGGCTCCCAGGCCCTGGATGACGCGTGCAGCGATCAGGCTGCCCGCGTTCGGTGAGAGCGCGCAAGCGACGGAGGACAGGGTGAACAGGGCCACCCCGAGGAGGAAGATCCGCTTGCGGCCGTACAGGTCGGCGAGGCGGGTGGCCGTGATGATGAAGACCGCGTAACTCAGCTGATAACCCGCCAGGACCCACTGGACATCGCTGTCGGAGGCATGCAGGTCCGCCACGATCGAGGGGTCGGCGACCACGACGATGAACGAGTCGAGGACGGCCATGAACAGGGCGGTCAGGACAACCGATATCGTCGTCCAGGGAATGGCGTCGGCTTTCGCGTCCACTGACGGCCGACTGGCTGATCGCTGACTATTCGCCACGGTAGGAGACCTCGTCGTTCGTCGGGGTCCGTCCCTGCGTGGAACCGGGACGGCCCAGGGCAGCAGCCAGCTTCTTGACCACCTCGGCCGCCATGACGGCCTGCCCCGAGGTCGAGAAGTGGATACGGTCCTCGCTGAGCAGGTTGACGCGGTCGTTGACCGGGTGATCCCACATGTCGACCACGAGGGCGTCGTATTCGGAAGCCAGCCCGCGCACGATCTCGTTGACCGCGGTGATCCGTTCCGGCCAGTCGGGGTATACGGGGACGACATACGCCCTGCCGAGCGTGAACGTGGTCAGCAGGGCGCCGGTCCGCTTCGCCACGTCGTACATCTGCCGGAGCGTTCGTTCCGTCTCGGCGAAGTCCGGCCTGCGCCGCACGATGTCGTTGGCCCCACAGGGCAGGTGGAGCAGGTCCGGGGAGAACTCGGCCATGCGGGCCGCCTGGTTCTCCAGCGTCTGGGCGGTTGTCGCCCCTGTCTCGGCGAGGTTGAAGTACTCCAGCTCCGGCCGGACGGACCGCAGGGCAGCGGCGACCCGGTCCGACCAGCCCTGGTCCTGGTAGCCCGGGGTGGGATCGCCGGTTCCCGCCGAAAGGCTGTCGCCGATGACGGCATACCTGGCCCACGGGGCCCCCGTCAGCAATGTCACGGCATCCGAGTGCCCCAGACAGAACGGGTCGGTCGCCTCGGTGAGGAAGGGTTGCTCCATGCAAAAAGCGTACAGTCGGTCGTATGCTTTCTCAAGAGCGTTCCGGCGTCCAGGCGTCCGCTGTGGTGGTGTGAAGTCCGCCGCGGGGGTCGGGTCCCGGCCGCCTCCCGCGGCACCGGATGTCCCGGCACTACCGAATGTCCCCGCACGCCTCTTGGCTCCGCGCCCGCCATGCCCGACACTGTGCCGAATGACGCAGCGCGCGGAGCTGGCGACCGTGATGGACCGGCTGGCCGTAGACGAGCTGATCACCGCGTACGCGGTGGCGGTGGACGACGGCGACTGGACGGCGTACCGAGGGCTCTTCACGGCGGACGGGCGGGCCGACTACCGTTCGGCCGGCGGCATCGAGGGCGGCGCGGGGCAGGTCGCCGGATGGCTCGCCGAGAGCCTGACCCTGTTCGCCATGCGGCAGCACCTGATCGTCAACCGCCGGCTGCGGTTCGACGTCCTGGAGCACGACACCGGTGACACCGCCTCGGTGCGGGCCGACTACCTGAACCCGATGCGGTTCGCCGCCGACGGCGGGCCCACGGCCCCCGACCTGGTGTGCGGCGGCCGCTACGCCTTCGCGCTGCTGCGCACACCACAGGGATGGCGGTTGAGCGAGGTGGTGGTCGAGGAGAAGTGGCGCCGCCTGCAGGCCGAGAGGGCACCGGCTTCCTAGGGGCACGGGCCCGGGATCGGCATGCGGCTTCCGCCGCGAGGGCGCGACCGGGCCACCCGCCGCCCGCACACGCTCGACGACCGCACGATCCGGGTTCTGCCGCGCATCGCTCCCCCACCCTGGAGGAGATCCCTCCGATCGCGCACACTGGAGCCAGCCCTGGGTACGGAGGGTCCGTATGAGGACGATCAACCGCTGGCTGACCTCCCCCTGGCGCCGCTCCTGCGCCGCCGCACTCGCGGGTGCCCTGCCGGTGCTCGCGTTCCCCGCGCCGTCGCTGTGGTGGTTCGCGTACGTCGCCCTGGTCCCCTGGATCCTGCTGGCCCGCGCGGCACCGACCGGACGGCGGGCGGCGTACGACGGCTGGTGCGGTGGCTTCGGCTACCTGGTGGCCGTGCACCACTGGCTGCTGCCGAGTCTGCACGTGTTCATCTTCCTGATCGCCGCCCTGCTCGGCACGCTGTGGGCGCCCTGGGGCCTGCTGGTGCGCCGCTTCCTCGGCGGGCGGCCCACCCCGGGCCGGTGCGCCGCCGCACTGCTGGTGCTGCCGTCGGCCTGGCTGATCGTGGAGCTGGTGCGGTCCTGGCAGGGACTCGGCGGGCCCTGGGGCATGCTGGGCGCCAGCCAGTGGCAGGTGCCGCCCGCGCTGCGACTGGCCTCCGTCGGCGGGGTGTGGCTGCTCAGCTTCCTGATCGTGGCCGTGAACGTGGCGGCGGCCGTGTTGATGTCGGTGCGCGGGTCCCGGGTGCCGGCCGTGGCCTCCCTGGTCGCCACGGCCGCCGCGGCCTCGGCGGCGTGGGCGTGGGCGCCGCGCCCCGAGACCGACGGGCAGGTGCGGATCGCCGTCGTACAACCGGGAGTCGTGGACGGGCAGGACAGCGGCGACAAGCGGTTCGCCCGGGAGGAACAGCTGACCCGGCGGCTCGCGGGGCAGGGCGTCGACCTGGTCGTGTGGGGCGAGTCCAGCGTCGGCTTCGATCTGGACGACCGCCCCGACCTGGCCCGGCGGATCGTCGCACTGTCCCGTGAGACCGGCGCCGACGTGCTGGTGAACGTGGACGCCCGCCGCTCCGGCGAGCCCGGCATCTACAAGAGTTCGGTGCTGGTCGGCCCGGACGGTCCGACCGCCGACCGGTACGACAAGATGCGGCTCGTGCCCTTCGGCGAGTACATACCCGCCCGCTCGCTCCTCGGCTGGGCCACCTCGGTCGGCAAGGCGGCCGGCGAGGACCGCAGGCGCGGCACCGAGCAGGTCGTGATGAACGTCGGGCACGGGCTGCGGATCGGCCCGCTGATCTGCTTCGAGACCGCGTTCCCGGACATGAGCCGGCATCTGGCGGAGGACGGCGCCGATGTCCTGCTCGGCCAGTCCGCGACCTCCACCTTCCAGCACAGCTGGGCACCGGAGCAGCATGCCTCGCTGGCCGCGCTGCGGGCCGCCGAGACCGGCCGCCCGATGGTGCACGCGACGCTCACCGGTGTCTCGGCCGTGTACGGGCCGGGCGGGCAGCGGCTCGGACCGTGGCTCGGCACGGACGCGAGCGCCGCGCACGTGTACGACGTACCGCTCGCGCACGGCGTCACGCCGTACGTCCGCTACGGCGACTGGCCGGTGCACGGCGCGCTGCTGGTGCTGGCGGCGCTGTGCGCCATGGAGGGCGTGCGGGCGCTCAGGCTGCGGCGAAGCGGTCCCGAACCGCTCGTACCACCCGCTCGCACAGCTCATGGGTCGCCAGCGCGTCACGGGCGCTGAGCAGCTTGCCGGCGCGCACGGCGTCGAGGAAGGCGAGGATCGCCTGCTCGATGCCGCGCTGCCGGGCCACGGGCACCCAGTCGCCGCGGCGGCGTACCGTGGGCTGGCCCTTGTGGTCGATGATCTCGGCGAGGTTGAGCACCTGGCGCTTGGTGTCCTGCCCGGAGACCTCCAGGATCTCCTCCGCGGAGCCGCTGAGCCGGTTCATCACGCCGAGCGCGGTGAACCCGTCCCCGCCGAGCTGGAGCACCACGTGATGCAGCAGCCCGTCCTCGACGCGGGCGCGCACGGTGACGTCGTCCACCGGGCCGGGCGCGAGGAAGCGCAGGGTGTCGACGACGTGGATGAAGTCGTCCAGGATCATCGAGCGGGGCTCCTCGGGCAGCCCGATCCGGTTCTTCTGCAGGAGGATCAGTTCGCGGGGGTGCTCAAGGCACTGGGCGTAGCCGGGCGCGTACCGGCGGTTGAAGCCGACGAACAGGGACACCCCGCGCTGCTCGGCGAGGCGCACCAGCCGCTCGGATTCGGCGAGTTCGTAGGCGAGCGGCTTGTCCACGTACGTCGGTACGCCCGCTTCGAGCAACCGGGTGACGATCTCGGGGTGGGCAGGGGTCGGCGCGTGCACGAAGGCCGCGTCCAGGCCTGCGCCCAGCAGGGAGTCGAGCGTGGTGTGCCGCTGCCCGGCCGGCAGGTGCAGGGTGTCCGCGACCCGGTCGAGGGTGGCGGGCGTACGGGTCTGCAGGTGCAGCTCGACCCCCGACTGCGTGCCCAGCACCGGCAGATACGCCTTCTGCGCGATGTCCCCGAGTCCGATGCAGGCGACCTTCACGTGCTCTCCCTCTTCCGCTCGCCCGTGTGCGCTTCCCCGGCAGCATACGGGGGCCGCCAGTCGGCGATGCCGTCGAAGCCGCGCAGGAAGAGCGCGGGTCCGGCCTTCGACAGTGCGGCGATCGCGGTGTCGCGTACGGCGATGGCGGCCGGGTTGCCGGTCATGTTCAGGCGGGCGGCCTTCACTGCCCGGCGGGCGACGGCGGTGGTGCGCGGAAGGCGGGCGGCGGTGTAGGCGGCGAGGTCATGGGCGTGGTGGGCGAGGACGACGGCGTCCTCGACGGCCTGGTTGCCGCCCTGGCCGAGGGTCGGGGGCATGGCGTGGGCGGCGTCGCCGAGGAGGGCGACCCGGCCCGAGTGACAGGCGGGCAGGGGCGTGGCGATGTGGTGGACGTCGTGCCGGAGCACGTCCTCGGGGCGGGCGGCGGCGAGGACGGCCGGGATGGGGTCGTGCCAGTCGCCGAACCGGCGCAGGAGTTCGGCCTTCTCGTCGTCCGGCGCCCGCCCGCCGGCGGGTGTCACGGCCGCCGCGTAGGCGTAGACCCGGCCGCCCTTGACCGGATGGCTGCCCCAGATGCGGCCCCGGCCCCAGGTCTCGTGCGAGGCGAACTCGACGCCGGGCAGCGGGATCAGCACCCGCCAGGTGGTGAACCCGGCGTACACCGGACCGGGATGCGCCGGGAACAGGGCGCGGCGCACCCGGGAGTTGACGCCGTCCGCGCCGACCACCAGCTCGGCCTCCAGGTCCTGCCCGCCGACACTCACCCGGGCGGGCCGCCGGCCGTCGCCGGGGTCGGTGAGGACCGCCGTGGCCGCGGTGCGGACGGCACCGGGCGGGAGCAGGGCGGCGAGGCGGTCGACCAGGGTGGCCCGGGGCAGCAGGACCAGCGGGCCGCCGAAGCGGGCGGTGGCCGCCTCGGCGCTGGAGCGGGACAGCCAGCGCCCGCTCGGAGTGCGCAGGCCGCCGTCCCCCTGCCAGGCGGCGAGGTCGCGGATCTCCTCGCCGATGCCGAGGACGTCCAGGGCGCGCAGGGCGTTCGGGGCGAGGGAGATGGCGGCGCCGACGGGTTCCAGGGAGGGCGCCCGCTCCAGCACGGTCACGTCCCAGCCCCGGGTGTGCAGGGCCGCCGCCGAGGCCAGGCCTCCGATGCCGCCGCCGACGACGACGGCGCGGGCCGACTGTGCCATGACTCCTCCTGACCCCGATGACTACACCTGTAGTGAACGTGACTGTACTACAGCCGTAGTGGCGCCGGTAGGGTCGCCTCATGCCCGTACGCACCTCCAGCGCCTCCCGTGCCGCCCTCGTGGCCGACACCGCGCTCGCCCTGCTCGCCGAGCGCGGGATGCGCGGGCTGACGCACCGCGCCGTCGACGAGGCGGCCGGCCTGCCGCCGGGCTCCACCTCGAACGTGGCGCGCACCCGGCAGGCACTGCTGGAACTGGCGGTACGACGGCACGCCGAGCGTGAGGCACGGGTGCTGGACGTGGCCGAGATGCCGGATCCGAGCGGCGGAGCCGACGCGCTGGCCGACGGGCTGGCCCTCGCCGTCCACCGCTCCCTGACCCAGGGGCGCGAGCTGCTGATCGCGCGCTACGAACTCGCCCTGGAGGCCACCCGCCGCCCCGAGCTGCGGGCCTTCTACGACCGGACCGGTGCGGTCTTCAGGGAACAGCTGGCCGCGATGCTCACCGCGGCGGGCTCGCCCGACCCGCACCGGCACGTGCTGTCCCTGGTCGCGTGGGCGGACGGGCTGTTGTTCTCGTGTGTGGCGGGTTCGTTCAGCGCCGAGGTGCCGGGACGGGAGGAGATCCGCGGGGGACTGCGGGAGTTGCTGGCCGGGATGCTCGGCCGGTGAAAATCGCCGCTGGAGCCCACGAGTTTCGGCGAGGATACGGACATGACAATCGAACGCCGAGAGCCCGCCCTGAACGCCGGTGAACGCGAGATGCTGGAAGGCTGGCTGGACTACCACCGCAGCACCCTGGCCTGGAAGTGCGAGGGGCTGACCGACGCACAGCTTCGGACGAAGCCCCTCGCACCCTCCGAGCTGTCCCTGCTGGGCCTGGTCCGCCATCTGGCGGAGGTGGAGCGGTTCTGGTTCCACGAGGTTCTGCTGGGCGAGGACCAGGGCACCCTGTACTGCACCGAGGAGGACCCGGACGGCGACTTCCGTGTCACCGAGGCGGACACCTGGGAGAAGACGCACGCCACCTGGCAGGCCGAGATCGAGGCGGCCCGGGGCAACGCCGCCGGGCTCGCGCTCGACGACTTCTCCCGGGGCAGGAGCAGGTCCACCGGGGAAGCCTTCAACCTGCGCTGGATCTACACCCACATGATCGAGGAGTACGCCCGGCACAACGGCCACGCCGACCTGGTCCGGGAACAGATCGACGGCGCCACGGGCGACTGAGCGTCACCTCCGGTACGCGGGAATCCTCCGCAGGGGGCACGAGATCACCCGTGCGGGGGCCCGACGCCGTCTCCCTGCCGCCGAGCCGGGGCACGACCGAGCAGAGTTGCGCGGGTGCATCGAACCCCTCCCCCCCCCGGCCGGAGGCGCCCCCGCCCCCGCCCCCCCCCCCGCCGACGCCCCGGCCCCCTGCCCCCCCCGCCGCTCCCCCACGCCAGCGCACCCACCCCGAGCACCACCGGCGCGCGCGCCCCGACACCCCGGGCCCGGCCCACCCGGTACCCGCGACCCCGGACGTGTGCGCCCTCGGCAGGAAGTACGGCGGCTGGCGTTCCGACAGCCCGGAGTCGGTGATCTGCAATCAGACGTACGGCCACTGAAGCGCCCAGCCGCAGCCGCACGCCGGCACGGCCCGGCAGGCTCTCAGGTGCCCTCGCCCAGCCGCAGCTCCAGCCGCCCGATGGCCGCCCGCACCCCGTCGCCGTACCCGTCGTCGGCCAGCGCGCCCGCGGCCGCCCGCGCCCGGCGCACATGGCTGCGGGCGGCGTCGTCACGGCCCAGCTTCACGTAGTCGGCGGCGAGATTGAGATGCAGGGAGGAGAGGAAGCCCCGCACGCCCAGCGGGGCTCCCCGCTCCTCCGCCGCCGACAACGCCCTGAGGTCCCAGGCGAGTTCGTCCTCCGGGTCGTCCTGGGTGTCCGCGAGATAGTGGGCGAGGGTGCAGCGGTGCAGCGGATCGCCGGCCTCGCCGATCTCCGCCCACAGGTCCAGGAGGCGGCTGCGGGCCTCCTCGCGGTCGCCCCCGTGGTGGAGCATCACGACCTGCCCGATCCTCGTCAGCATGGGATCCAGTGCCGCTTGCTCCTGCCGCTCCGTCACCGCGTCCTCCGGGCCGTCGTCGGTTGTCCGCTCCCGACGCTAACCGGCTCCGCGAGTTTTGCGGGTCAGGCGGCGCCGTTGCGCTTCGGGCCGGTGGCCGTCAGGCCAGGTTCGGGATGCGCCAGTCGACCGGCGCGTGCCCCTGTGCGGCGATCGCCTCGTTGATCTGGGTGAACGGGCGGGAGCCGAAGAACTTCTTCGCGGACAGCGGCGAGGGGTGCGCGCCCTTGACCACCACATGCCGGGTCTCGTCGATCAGCGGAAGCTTCTTCTGCGCGTAGTTGCCCCACAGCACGAAGACCGCCGGGTCGGGGCGGGAGGCGACCGCGCGGATGACGGCGTCGGTGAACTTCTCCCAGCCCTTGCCCTTGTGCGAGTTGGCCTCCCCGCCGCGGACCGTGAGGACCGCGTTGAGCAGCAGCACGCCCTGCCGGGCCCACGGCATCAGGTAGCCGTTGTCCGGGACCGGCAGGCCCAGCTCCTCCTTCATCTCCTTGTAGATGTTCCGGAGCGAGGGCGGGGTCTTCACCCCGGGGCGGACCGAGAAGCACAGGCCGTGGCCCTGTCCCTCGCCGTGGTACGGGTCCTGGCCGAGGACGAGGACCTTGACCTGCTCGTACGGCGTCGCCTCCAGCGCGGCGAAGACCTCCTCGCGCGGCGGGTAGACGGGGCCGTTCGCCCGCTCCTCCTCGACGAACTCGGTCAGCTCCTTGAAGTAGGGCTGCTGCAGCTCGTCGCCCAGAACCCCGCGCCAGGACTCGGGCAGCATGGCGATGTCGGTCACGTCAACGTCCTCACGGTATCGATCAACTACGGCCTGCGGTCACTTCAGGCTTCAGAACCTACAGGCGACCACTGACAATCGGTGCCGCGAGAGCCGTTCGCCCTCTCACCAGCTGGTCTTGCGGTGCAGCGTCCACATCATCATGATCGTCGACGGGTCGAGGGCCTGCTCGCCGCCGGAGATGTCGTCGCTCGCCGCGACGAACTGCCTCCCCTGCCACAGCGGGATCAGCCGGGCGTCGTCCACCAGGATCTGCTGGGCCTGCTCCATGTCCTTGACCGTCTGGGCGCGGTCGCTCTCCGCACGGGAGTGGGGCAGCAGCTGGCCGGTGATCTCCTTGGACGGGTAGGGCGTGCCGAGCGCGTTGTGCTCGCCGACGAACGGGGCGATGAAGTTGTCCGCGTCGGGGAAGTCCGGGAACCAGCCGCGGCCGAACACCGGGTACTCGCCCTTCTGGTAGCCGACCACATAGGTCTTCCAGGGGCGGCTCTTCAGCGTGATGGTGAACAGCCCCGAGTCCTCCAGCTCCCGCTTCAGCTCCTGGAACATCAGCGCGGTCTCGGAGCCGTAGCGGTCGGTGGTGTACCAGAGGGTGAGCGGGACGCGCTGGTGGACGCCGGCGTCGGAGAGGATCTTGCGGGCCTTGGGCACGCTCGGGTCGCCGTAGTCGTCGAAGAAGCCGGTGGCGTGCCCGGTCAGGCCCTTGGGGACCATCGAGTACAGCGGGTCGACCGTGTCCTTGTAGACCTTGTGCGCGATGGCGCCCCGGTCGACGATCTGGGCGACGGCCTTGCGTACGGCGGGCTCCTTGGCCCAGGGGTCCTTGGGGTTGAACACCAGGTAGCTGATGTCGGTGCCGGCGCCGTCGACCAGCTGCAGGTCGGTGGTGTCGTGCTGCTGGAGGGCGAGGATGTCGTCGGCGGCGAGGCCGCGGTAGGTGACGTCGATCTGCTTGTCCCGCAGCGCCTTGACCATGCCGGCCGAGTCCTGGAAGTAGCGGATGGTCACCGCGTCGTTCTGCCGCTTGGCGAAGCCCTGGTAGTTCTCGTTGCGGACCAGGACGGCCTGCTTGTCGTCCTCGTACGACTGGAGCTTGTACGGGCCCGAGCCGTACACGCTGTCGTCCTTGCGCAGGGAGCGCGCGGGGTAGTCGTCCGGGTCGACGATCGACATGGCGGGGGTGGCCAGCACGAAGGGGAAGGTGGCGTCGGACTGGTTGAGGTGGAAGACGACGTCGCGGTCGCCGAGCGCCTGCACCCGGTCCAGGCTGCCCAGCAGGCCGGCGGGTCCGCCGGGGGCGTCGATGGCGCGGATGCGGTCGATGGAGTGCTTGACGGCCTGGGCGTTCAGCGCGTCGCCGTCGGCGAACTTCATGCCCGCGCGCAGGGTGCAGCGGTAGGTGCGGCTCGAGGAGTCCGTGAACGAGCAGCGCTCGGCGGCGTCGGGCTGGGGCGTGGTGGCGCCGTTGGGATAGGCGAGCAGCGTCTGGAAGATGTTGCGGTACAGCTCCCATGAGCCGTCCCAGGCACCGGCCGGGTCCAGCGTGCTGGGGGCGCTGGTGGTGCCCACGACGATCGGCCCCTTGCCGTCGCTGTCACCGCCGGACAGGAGACCGCATCCGGCCACCAGGGATATGGACGCGATCGCCGCGACTCTCCGCAGGAATCGGTTCCGGTTGAACACGCGCACGCTCCTCGATCTGCCATACCAAGGGTCGGCAGACCATACCGCAGCGTTCGGGCCCCTGAGCCTCCCCGGAAACAGGGCTTCTTGATCGACTTCGCCATGACGACGTTGTCATTCCGATGTGCGGACTCTCCGGGGCCTCCCGGGCGCCGATCCGTCCGAAAATCGACGCCCGGGAGGTGGCTCACACCCCGGCGTTCAGGAAGATGCCGCCGTCCACGACGAGCGTCTGACCGGTGATCCAGTCGGACTGCCCGGAGGTGAGGAACGCGGCTGCCCCGCCGATGTCGGAGGGCACGCCGAGCCGGCCGAGCGGGTAGGCGGCGGCCGCCTCCTCCTCGCGGTTCTCGTACAGGGCCTGCGCGAACTTGGTCTTGACCACGGCCGGTGCGATCGCGTTGACCCGCACCTTCGGCGCGAACTCGTGCGCCAGCTGCTGGGTCAGGTTGATCATCGCGGCCTTGCTGACGCCGTAGGCGCCGATGAAGGGCGAGGGCGCGAGGCCCGCGATGGAGGCGATGTTGACGATCGCGCCGCCGTTGTCCTTCTGCCAGGCGTGCCAGGTCTTCTGGGCGAAGCCGAGCGCGGAGATCACGTTGGTCTCGAAGACCTTGCGGGCGACGTCCAGGTCGAGGTCGGCGATCGGGCCGAAGACCGGGTTGGTGCCCGCGTTGTTGACCAGGAAGTCGACGCGGCCGAAGGCCTCCATGGCGCGCTCGACGGCCTCGGCCTGGTGGTCCAGGTCGTGGGCCTTGCCGGCGACGCCGATGACCCGGTCCGAGCCGAGCTTCTCGACGGCCTCCTTGAGGGCGTCCTCGTTGCGGCCGGTGATGCACACGCGGTCGCCGCGGGCGACGAGCGCCTCGGCGACGCCGTAGCCGATGCCGCGGCTGCCGCCCGTGACGAGGGCGGCCTTGCCCGACAGCTCGGGGAGTTCAGCGGAAGTCATGTACCCGTTCCCTTAGTTGAGCGGTCCGCCGGCGACGTACAGCACCTGGCCGGAGACGAAGCCGGCGGCCTCGCCGGTGAAGAAGGCGATGGCGTTGGCGATGTCCTCGGGCTCGCCGACGCGCTGCACCGGGATCTGGGTGGCGGCGGCCTTCTTGAAGTCGTCGAAGTCCATCTTGACGCGGTCGGCGGTGGCCTTGGTCATCTCGGTGGCGATGAAGCCGGGGGCGACGGCGTTGGCGGTGATGCCGAACTTGCCCAGTTCGATGGCGAGGGTCTTGGTGAAGCCCTGCAGGCCCGCCTTGGCGGCGGAGTAGTTGGCCTGGCCGCGGTTGCCGAGCGCCGAGGAGGAGGAGAGGTTGACGATCCGGCCGAAGCCCGCGTCGACCATGTGCTTCTGGACGGCCTTGGTCATCAGGAAGGAGCCGCGCAGGTGGACGTTCATGACGGTGTCCCAGTCGGAGACGCTCATCTTGAACAGCAGGTTGTCGCGCAGCACGCCCGCGTTGTTGACCAGGATCGTCGGGGCGCCCAGCTCCTCGGTGATCCGGGCGATGGCCGCTTCGACCTGCGCCTCGTCGGAGACGTCCGCGCCGACCGCGATCGCCTTGCCGCCGGCGGCGGTGATCTTCTCGACGGTGTCCTTGCAGGCGGCCTCGTCGAGATCGATCACGGCGACGGCGCGACCCTCGGCGGCCAGCCGTACGGCGGTGGCGGCGCCGATGCCGCGCGCCGCTCCGGTGACTACCGCGACCCGCTGTTCAGTGGTGGACATTGCTGCTTCTCCTCGCCCTTGAGAGAACCTGGCGCCCCTGGAGAAAGCCTGCGGCGGCTCTTCCGAGGGCTCTGTGGTGCGGTGAGCGACCGCTTAGTACCTTCAGCACACGTGACGCTAGAAGCCCTGGCACCCGGTGTCAACGGCACACCGGGTCCATGTGATCCATTACCTCACCAGGAGGTCCAGCAAGCGTTCCGTCTCGGCCGCCGGGTCGCTGGTCAGTCCGGTGTGCACCGGGCCGGGCTGCACGATGGTGGAGCGGGGCGCGATCAGCCAGCGGTAGCGGCGTCCGGCGTCGTCGCCGGCCGCCTGCCCGGCCTCCTCGCCGCCCGCGCAGTGACGCTCGATCGCACCGAGCGCGGCCCGCACCCCGGCGACGTCCGCGTCCGGGTCGAGCGCGAGCAGCCGGGCCTCGTCCAGATGGGTGCGGGCGCCGACGTAGCCCTGGGCGCGGCTGTAGACGACGACGCCCGCGTTGATGCACTCGCCGCGCTCCACCCGCGGTACGACCCGCAGCAGCGCGTACTCGAACACGTCCCGGTCCCCGCCCTGGCCCGCCCGGGTGATGTGCCGCTCGGTGACATGGCCGGCCATGTGGATATGGGTCTGGCTCACTTGCCCTCCTCCGGTCCGAAGCCGATGCCCGTGATGCGCTCGGCGATGACGGCGGCCCGGGACAGCAGCGGCCGCGCATAGGCCCGCCGCAGGTCGTCCGGGGTGTCGAAGCCGGGCTCGTCGGCGAGCCAGGCGTCGGGAATCTCGGCGGTGACCTCGGCCAGGAGATCCTCGGTCACCCGCGGCGCCAACTCGGCCGCGGCGGCGGTGACGTCCGGGGCGAACCGGGCGAGGGCGTGGTCGCCGGCGTCGTAGGGGCGGGCCGCGGAGGCCTCGGCGGAGGGCCAGTTGTGGTGCCAGATCATCGTCGCGCCGTGGTCGATGAGCCAGAGCTCGCCGCGGTGCACGAGCAGGTTGGGGTTGCGCCAGGAGCGGTCCACGTTGTTGATCAGCGCGTCGAACCACACGATCCGGCCCGCTTCGGCGGGGCCGACCGGGAAGGCGAGCGGGTCGTAACCGAGGGCGCCGGACAGGAAGTCCATGCCGAGGTTGGTGCCGCCGCTAGACCTGAGCAGGTCCTGCACCTGCTGCTCGGGTTCGCCGAGACCGAGGACCGGGTCCAGCCGGACGGTGGCCAGCCGGGGCATCCGGAAGCCGAGGCGGCGGGCGAGTTCGCCGCACACCACCTCGGCGACCAGTGTCTTGCGGCCCTGTCCGGCGCCGGTGAACTTCATGACGTAGGTCCCGAAGTCGTCGGCCTCGACGAGCCCCGGCAGCGAGCCGCCCTCACGCAGGGGCGTGATGTAGCGGGTCGCGGTGACTTCCTTGAGCATCGCCCCAGGCTACTGGGATCGGACCGGGTTGCCGGGGCGGGGCTCACAGCGGGCCGACAGCTGTGGCTCACGGCCGCCTCATGCCGGGGCGGCAAGGATCTGGGTGCCCGTCTGAACGGGCGGCGTCCCGGCGCCGTACCCCTGGACGGATCACGACAAGCTCCGCGGAAGGAAAGCCACATGACCAGCGCATCGCCCCAGCCGGCCACCGGACCCGCTCGCCGTACCGTCGTGGCGGCGGCCGGAGCGGCGGGGCTCGCCGCCGCGCTGACCGCCTGCGGTTCGGGCGACGACTCGTCCGGCGCGGCCGGCAGCGGATCCGGTTCCTCCGCAACGGCGGGTACGACCGGCTCGACCGGGTCCACGGGCGGCACCCGCTCCACGGCGGGCTCGCAGAACGGCGGCGGCTCCGCCGGCGGCACCGCGCTCGCCAAGACCTCCGACATCCCCGAGGGCGGCGGCAAGATCTTCAAGGACCAGGGCGTGGTCGTCACCCAGCCGACGGCGGGCACGTACAAGGCGTTCTCGTCCAAGTGCACCCACCAGGGCTGCGCGGTGGGCAGCGTGGCGGACGGCGTGATCGTCTGCCCGTGCCACAAGAGCCACTTCTCCGTCGCGGACGGCAGTGTGAAGCAGGGGCCCGCGACCCAGCCGCTGCCCGCCGCCAAGATCACGGTCTCCGGCGACGAGATCAAGCTGGCCTGAGCGCTCTCAGGCCCGCCGACGCGGCCGTTCGAGACAGCCGAGCACCTCGTCGGTGGCCGCGATCGTGGCGACCAGCGCGAGGGTGTGCCGGATCATCGCCGGGGTGTAGTCGGCGGGCACCCCCGCGATGGCGTCGGACGGGACGACGACGGTGTACCCGAGGTTGACCGCGTCGAACACCGCGTTGGGTACCGCCACGTTGGCGGAGACACCGGTGACGATCAGCGTCCGGCAGCCGAGGTTGCGCAACAGGGCGTCGACGTCGGTGCCGTGGAGCGGCGACAGGCCGTGCAGCCGGCGGACGACGAGGTCCTCCTCGCCGACCTCGATCGGGGGCGCGACGCGCACCGCGGTGGTACCCGACAGCTGCTGGACGGGGAGCCGCCGCGCGGCCCGGAACAGCCGGGCGTTGCGGCTCGCGCCCCGGCCGTCCGGGCGGCGCTCGGCGATGGCGTGGACGACCTGGACACCGGCCTGGTGGGCGCCGGCGACCAGCCGGGCCACATTGCGCAGCGCACCGGAGGAGCGGGCCTCACGGGCGAGTTCGGGCAGTGCGCTGTCCGGTCCGACGACCCCCTGCTGGCACTCCACGGTGAGCAGGACGGTGCTCACGGGGTCGAGGAGTTCGCTGAGCTGTTCGTGCGACGGCATGGCGCGCCCCTTCGAAGCTGTGTGGAGCCGACCCGTTCTCTTTTCTGACGTGATGTCAGAGGATCTCCAGGACACGATAGTTCTCTGGCACGACGTGGGAGAAGAGGGGGCTGCATGACCGTCACTGAGCAACGCCGGGGCCGCAAGATCATGATGACGCCCGGCGAGCTGGACGAGTTCCTCACCGGCCAGCACACCTGCCGGGTCGCGACCGTGTCAGCGGACGGCGCTCCGCATGTCAGCGCGCTCTGGTTCGCCTGGGACGGCACCTCGCTGTGGCTGTACTCGGTGGTGCGGAGCAGGCGCTGGGCACAGCTGCGCCGTGATCCACGGGTGGCCGTCGTGGTCGACTCGGGTGAGGAGTACGACCAGTTGCGCGGCGTCGAGCTGTCCGGCCGGGTGGAGTTCGTGGGCGAGGTGCCGCGCACCGGTGAGCTGTGCGCCGAACTCGACACGGCGGAGACGCTGTTCGCGCGGAAGAACTTCGGCCTGGACGAGATGCCGCACGACGGCCGGCACGCCTGGGCCCGGCTGACCCCGGAGAAGATCGTCTCCTGGGACTTCCGGAAACTGGGCGGGGCGTAGGGCTCAGCCCAGCTTCCGCGCGGCGGTGCGCAGGGCGTCGACCGCGGCCCGGATCGACGGGCGGCGGTCGGCGTCCGCTCGCCACACGACGTACACATGGCGGCGCACCCGCTGGGTGAGCGGCACCAGGACCACGCCGTCCGGGACCGGGTGCCGGCCCAGGAGCGGGGCGATGCACACGCCCAACCCCGAGGCGACCAGGCCGAGTTGGGTGTGGGTCTCGCCGGCGCGGTGGCCGACGATCGGCTCGACGCCCTTGGACCGCAGCGTGAACATCAGCCACTCGTGGCAGAACTCACCCTCGCCCCAGGTGATCCACTCGTCCTCGGCGAACTCGGTGAGGTCCACCTCGTCCCGGCCGGCCAGCCGGTGCCCCACAGGCATGGCGACTTCGGCCGGGTCGTCGAGCAGGGGCGCCTTGACCAGGCCGTCGGGCACGGGCATCGGCTTGTTGTACCAGTCCAGGACCACCGCGAGATCCAGATCGCCCCGGACGACGCCGGCGATGCCCTGCTCCGGCTCCAGTTCGCTGGAGCGCACGCGCAGCCCGGGGTGCCCGGCCCGCAGTGCGCCGAGCGCGGCCGGGAAGAGTCCGCGGGCGGCGGTCGGGAACGCCGACAGCCGCAGTTCGCCGACGACCTGCCCGCGGTGCGCCTCCAGGTCGGACTCGGCCAGTTCGACCAGGGACAGGATGCGCGCCGCGTGCTCCGACAGCAGCCGGCCGGCGTCCGTGAGCCGCACCCCCCGTCCGTTCTTCGCGAGGAGCTGCTGGCCGACCTCCCGCTCCAGCTTGCCCAGCTGCTGGGAGACGGCGGACGTGGTGACGTGCAGCGCGTCCGCGGCGGCGCTGACCGAGCCGTGCCGGGCGAGGGCGTCCAGGGTGCGCAGGCGCTCAAGACTCAACATGTAAGCGATTCTAAGAGGTACTCGGTGAGAAGTATCGATTGTGCTACGAGGTTGCCTCCGGCATCGTTGCGGTCATGAGCACCGCCACCACCGCCCGGACCCAGTCCCCCGCCCCCACCCGCCCCCGCGCCCGCCTCGACTGGCGGCTGCGCTTCGGTGCGCTGTCCCTGATCTGGGGCTTCAGCTTCCTGTTGATCAAGGTGGGCACACAGGGGTACGCGCCCTTCCAGGTCACCCTCGGCCGCCTCGCGTTCGGTACGGCGGTCCTGGCGGCGGCGATGGCGGCCAAGCGGGAGAGGCTGCCGCGCGGGGCCCGGCTGTGGGGGCACATGGCGGTCGCCGCGTTCTTCCTGAACGCCCTGCCGTTCTCCCTGTTCGCCTACTCGGAGCTGACCATCCCGTCCACGCTGGCCGGCATCTGCAACGCGACGTCACCGCTGTGGGGCATGGCCCTGTCGCTGGTCGCCCTCTCCGAGGACCGGCCGACCCGGGTCCGCGTGGCCGGGCTCGGACTGGGCTTCCTGGGCGTCCTGACGGTGCTGGGCGCCTGGCAGGGGTTCCACGGGCTGGACGCCACGGGTACGGCCATGGCCCTGCTGGCGTCGCTGAGCTACCCGGTGGGCTGGATCTACGTCCGGCGGACACTGGCGGGAACGGGCAACTCCCATCTGTCGATGACGGGGGCGCAGCTGTTGCTGGCGACGCTGCAACTGGCCGTCGTCACACCGGTGTTCGCCGGTCTCCCCACGCATGTCGCCCTGGTGCCGCTGCTGGCGATCGCCGCGCTGGGGGCGCTGGGCACCGGGCTCGCGGTTCTGATCCAGTACGGGCTGGTCGCCGAGGTCGGGCCCACGACCGCTCAGATGGTCACGTACTTCATTCCGGTCATCGCCACGGGTGCGGGTGTTGCGATCCTCGGGGAGTCGCTGCGGTGGACCACCCCGGTGGGAGCGGTGATCGTCTTGGCGGGGGCCGCGCTCACTCAGGTGCGTCGCGCTCCGCGGATGCGGCGCAAGGACGCCTGAGGGGAAGCGCCCGGGTCCGTGCGCGCGTACCGCCCGGAGCCGGCCCGCCCCCCGCGCCCCTTCTTCCGGCACCCCTAGCCGTAGACGCGGGCCGGAGAGGGGCGTACGGCCGCTGCCACCGCCTCGGCCAGCGGGGTGATGTCCCCCTCGGTGAGGGTCGAGACCGTGATCCGGATGCCCGGCGGAGAGGCCAGACGGAAACGGGCCCCGGGGGCCACCGCCCAGCCCGCCTGCAGCAGGCGGGCCACCGCGCCGGTCTCGTCGGGGACCGGGATCCACACGTTCATGCCGCTGCGGCCGTGGGCGACCACCCCACGCTTCGCCAGCGCGTCGACCAGCGCGTCTCTCCGGGCGCCGTACGCCCGCGCCACCGCCGGCCGGTCCACCGCGCCCTCGGCCCACAGCCGGACCACGGTCCGCTGCAGCAGCAGGCTCACCCAGCCCGGGCCCAGGCGCTGACGGCCCCGCACCCGGTCGACGGTGACCGGGTCGCCGGTGAGGACGGCCACGCGCAGGTCGGGGCCGTAGGCCTTGGAGGCCGAGCGGACCACGGCCCAGTGGCGGGTGACGCCCGCCAGGGGGTGCAGCGGGAGGTCGACGATGCCATGGCCGTGGTCGTCCTCGATCAGCAGCGTCTGCGGGTGCTCGCGCAGGACCGCGCGCAGGGCACGCGCGCGCGTGGCGGTCACCGAGGCGCCGGTCGGGTTCTGCGCGCGGTCGGTGACGATCAGGGCGCGGGCCCCGGCCTCCAGGGCGCGGCGCAGGTCGTCGGGGTTCGGTCCGTCGTCGTCCACTCCGACCGGGACCGTGCGCAGCCCCAGCGCGGGGACCAGGTCGAGGACGCTGCCCCAGCCGGGGTCCTCGACGGCGACCGCGTCCCCCGGCCTCAGGTGCGCGACGAGCAGGCGCTCGATGGCGTCGAGGGAGCCGGACGTGACGGTCAGCGGGCCCTCGGGGACGCCGTCGGCGTCGAGTTCGGCGCGGGCGACGCGGACGAGCTCCGGGTCGAACGGGTCGTCGCCGTAGAGGAGAGGCCGCCGGTCCGCTTCCCGCCCCGCCGCGGCCAGGACCGGGCCGAGGCGGGGCAACAGGGCCGGATCGGGGTTGCCGGTGGCCAGGTCACGGCCCCCGGCGGGCACCTCCACGCGCAGTTCCTCGCGGCCGGTGGTGGCCGGTCTGGACCGGATACGGCTGCCCCGCCGGCCGGCCGTCTCGATCACTCCGCGCTCACGCAGGGTGCGGTAGGCGGCCGCGACGGTGTTCGGGTTCACGCCGAGCCGGGCCGCCAACTCCCGCATGGGCGGCAGGGGTTGGCCCGCCCGCAGGTCACCGGTGCCGACCGCGCGCTCGACGCTGGCCGCGATCTCCGCTGCGCCACGCCCTTCGATGGCATACTCTCCTAGCACAAAGACCATTATGCACTAGTGCAATATCGACCGCCAGTGCTCGCCATCGCTCGCCACGGAGGGACCGTCATGCAGGGGACGACCGAGGACACGCAGGCCGCCGCCTACACCCCGACCGACCGCACCATTCCCACGCGTTCCGCGGACCGCGCGTCGTACGACAAGGAGCTGGTGCACGCGATACTCGACGAGGGGTACGTGTGCCATCTGGGCTTCGTCCGCGACGGGGCACCGGTGGTGCTGCCGACGCTGTACGGCCGGGTCGGCGACCGGCTGTACGTGCACGGGTCCACCGGTTCCCGTCCGCTGCGGATGACCGGCGAGGGCGACCCGGGCCTGCCGGTGTGCCTCACGGTCACCCACGTGGACGGGCTGGTGCTCGCGCGCTCCGCCTTCCACCACTCCATCAACTACCGCTCCGTGGTGGTGCACGGCGTCGCCCGCGAGGTCACCGACCCCGAGGAGCGGCGCACGGCCCTGGACGCCCTCGTGGACCATGTCGTCCCGGGCCGCGCCGCCGACTCCCGGCCCGCGAACAAGAAGGAGCTGGCCGCCACCGCGGTGATCCGGCTGGACCTGGACGAGGTCTCGGCCAAGATCCGCACCGGCGGCGCCAACGACGAGCCGGAGGACCTCGCGCTGCCGCACTGGGCCGGCGTCGTCCCGCTCCGCAAGGGCTACGACGCGCCGGTGCCCAACGCCGACCTGGCGGCCGGCGTCGAGCTGCCGGACTACCTGAGGGCCCGGTAGGTCCCGGACCGGTCCCGGACCGGGACCGACTCCCGGCGGCCGCCCCCGCGGGCCTCGTTCACGGCGAGGCCCGCGACCGCGCCGAGCAGGAGCAGGGTGCCGGCCGCGGTGGACGCCGTGAGCCGCTCGCCGAGCAGGACGACGGCGAGCACGGCCGCGGTCACCGGTTCCAGCAGCATGATCACGGACACGGTGGCGGAGCGCACGACGGCCGCCCCGGCGAAGTACAGGGTGTACGCGAGGGCGGTGGGCACGGCGGCGATGTACAGCACCAGCCACAGCAGCCGGGCGGGGTGGACGGTGTGCGGGAGCAGGCCCTCGTGCAGCGCGAACGGCAGCAGGCACAGGCCGGTCACCGCGAACGCCCCCACGGTGGTGTCCGCGGCGTCGGCGCCGCCGCCCCTCCCCCACCAGCGGGTCAGCAGGGTCATGGCGCCGTAGCCCGCGGCCGAGGCGAGCGCCAGGAGCACGCCCGCGGGCCGCACCGTCGCGGCCGGGCCGCCGAAGGTCAGGACGGCCAGCCCGGCGACCGCCCCGACGACGGCCGGCACCCCGCCCGCACCGAGCCGTTCCCCGAGCAGCAGCCGGGCGCCGAGCGCGATGAGCACCGGGCCCGCGCCGAGGGTGACGACGGTGGCCACGGCCAGTCCGGTCGACCCCACGGCCGCGAAGTAGGCGGTCTGGAACACCGCCAGACCGAGGCCGGTGGCGAGCGCCTTGCCGGCCCTGCGGACCAGGGGTTCGGCGGTGGCCGGGCGGACGCGCGGGCGCAGCCCGCGTCCCGCGAGCAGCAGGACGAGGCCGAGCGCGCAGCGCCAGAAGGACAGTCCGAAGGCGCCCATGTCGCTGGTCCGGTAGACCAGGGAGGCGGCGGCGCCGGCGGTGCCCCAGGCGGCACCGGTGATGATCAGGTAGAGCAGGCCACGCCCGACGGGCAGGCCGGAGACAGCGTTCGTCAAGGAATTCTCTCCGCAGGAACGCACCCAGGGGTGCGGAAGTTCGAGAGCGGCCCGCTTCAGCGGGGCGCGCGGACTTCATCTGCGGGCAGCACCGTCCGGCCCGGCGCTCCTGCGCAGGGCTCGTGTCCCGGAGGCCCGCCTCAGGCGGCCGGAGGCGGAAGGACGAGTGCGTTCGACGGCATGACCGGCACTTTATGCGGCCGTACCGCGGGCCGACAACTCACGTTCGGCGCCGCCCGCGGCCACCGCCTCGGCGGAACCCCTGGCGGGGGCGGAGGACTGGGCGATGAAGGCGCCGGCCAGGACGACCGCGCCGCCGGCGACCTGCGGCGCCGAGAGGTGCTCGCCGAGCAGCACCCAGGCCAGCACGGTCGCGATGACCGCCTCCAGACAGGCGACGACACCGGCGACCTGCGGGGACAGCCGGCGCACCGAGAGCACACCGGTGACGTAGGCGACGACGGTGGCGACGAGCACGATCCAGCCGAGCAGGGCGAGGGCCGGTACGGCGGTGCCGTTCAGGTGCGCGGAGCCCGTGAGCACCGACCAGCGCATGCTCCAGGGGCGGGCGACGACCGTCAGGACGAGGGCGCCGACGAGCAGGCCGTAGGCGATCACGCCGAGCGGGTCCGGTGCCTCGTCGCCCGCGTCGCTGCCCTGGTCGGCCAGGACGAAGTAGCCGACCTGGCAGCACGCGGCGCCGAGGGCGAGCAGCAGGCCGAGGGCGTCGAAGCTCAGCCCCGACCAGACCTCCACCACGCAGGCGAGGCCGCCTGCGGCGAGGACGACGCCGAGCGCGGCGGCGCGCGTCACGGGCCGCCGCTGCACGAACCGCACCCAGCCCAGCACCAGCGCGGGAGCCAGGTACTCGACGAGCAGCGCCACGCCCACCGGGATCCGGGAGAGCGCGGCGAAGTAGCAGGCCTGGACCCCGGCCACGGCGAGCAGTCCGAACCCGGCGAGCAGCGCGGGACGGCGGCGCGGCAGCGCGCGGTGCCGCACGGCGAGCGGCAGCATGACGAGGGCCGCGCCGGCCACCCGAAGCCAGACCACGTGGAGCGGGTCGAGTCCCGCCTCGATCAGCGGCTTGGCGGCCACTCCGGACCCGCCGAAGGCGAGCGCCGAGGCGAGTGCGAGACCGAGCCCGACGCCCTTGCCGCGGCTGCCCTGACTGCTCTCTGACGTATGCACCGGCACATGATGGCAGGCGACGACATGAGCGTCACCCCTGTTGACACCTGTCTCAGGGGCTGGACGTGCGGGGCCGTCTCAGCAGGGCGTGCCGCTGTCGCCGGCGTACTCCCCCGCGCCCGCGTCGACCCGGGTGTCCAGGTCACGGATGCCGGCGCGTCGCAGGACCTCGGCGGCCCGGGACTCCGGGTCCGCGGTGAGGGCGGCGAGGAGGTCGACGCCGTGGACGCGGGGCTCGCCGCGCAGCCGGGCGCGCTCGCGGGCGTCGGTCAGTGCGGCGGCCGCGGTGGGCGACCAGCCGGCGGTGTCCCTGGGGTCACGGGCGTCGTGGACGGCCGCGGCGGGGACGACGGCCAGCGCACCGGAGTCCTCCACGCTGCCCTGCCAGCGCAGTCCGTAGCCGATGCTGCGCTGCACGAGGTAGCCGAGCAGCCGGGCGAGCTGCGGCGGCCCGCCGACGGCGGCGCGGACCTCGGGGTCGTGTTCCAGGAGGGAGTGCAGCAGATGGGCGGTGTCGGTCTGCCGGTCCCCGTCCCGGACGGCCCGGCGGCGGGCACCGGCGACCACCGCCGCCAGCTCGGCACCGAGCGCGGCATCGTCGTCCATGGGCGCGGCCGCCTCGTCATGGGCGGTCCAGCGGGCTGTACGGGGGTGCACATCCTCTACCCCATCAGCCTCAAGAGGCCGAGTCATCCACGAGCGGAACCATCTTCGCGTCCCACACAGAGTGGACATCGCCGATCGGGATCTCATCCTCAAGGAGGAGACGTGGCCGGTTCGGCCCCGAGGGCACGCGCCGCCTCGCGCCGGTCGGGCCGGTCGGGCCGGGCGCACGCCACGACCCGACCATGCCTGACGGTTCATCAGTATTGAATGTTCACGCCCCTGCGGCTACGTTCCGCGACACCGTAGCCCGCTACGCCCGATCCGAAGAGGTGGTCGCATGGCCGAAGTCAGCGCGGAGGCACGCATCGAGGCGCCGGCCGAGAAGGTGTGGGCCCGGCTCACCGACTGGTCGTCGTACGGAGAGTGGAACGCCACGCACACCAGCTTCCCGCAGGGCGGGCCGCAGGCGCCGGCCGTGGGCGGGACGTTCCAGGAGAACATGAAGCTGATGGGCTTCCCGGCCGAGGTCGACTGGACCATCGAGGAGCTGGAACCCGCGCGGGTGTTCGCCATCCGCGGCAAGGGTCCGATGGCGGTGACGGTCGCCACCCGCTACACCCTCACCCCTGACGGCGACGCCACGACCGTCCGTATCGACGGAGAGTTCACCGGCGCCGCGGTGTCGCTGATGGCGGGCAAGCTGAAGGACTCGGCGACGGCCGCGCTGAACGAGTCGTTGCGCAAGCTGGCCGGCCTGGTCACCTGAGCCCCGGCGGGCCGGGCATACGAAGGCGCCCCGCGCGGATCACCACGCGGGGCGCCTCACCCACCTGCGAGCCTCAGCACCCGCAGGCCTCATCGCTCTCCGGCCTCAGTGCTCGTCGGCGAGGATCAGATACAGCTTCTTGCGAGCCTCGTTGATGACGACCAGCGCCTTCTCGCGCTGCTCCTTGCTGCCGGTCTTCCAGACCTGCCCGAAGGCCTCCATCAGACCGACACCGGCCTGGCGGATCTCACCGAGCGCCTCCCAGTCGACCCCACGCGAGGCCTCCTCCCAGGGGGCGTGCGGACCCTCGTCGGCCACACCGCGCCCGTCCTCGGTGAGGGTGAACAGCTTCTTGCCACCCTCGCTCTCACTGGCGATCAGCCCCTCGTCCTCCAGCAGCTGGAGCGTGGGGTAGACCGAGCCGGGGCTGGGCTTCCAGGCGCCGCCGCTGCGTTCGGCGATCTCCTGGATCATCTCGTAACCGTGCATGGGGCGGTCTTTCAGCAGAGCCAGGATCGAGGCCCGCACATCACCGCGCCGGGCCCGCCCCCTCGGGCCACCGCGCCCGCGGGGTCCCCAGGGGCCGGGGCCGAATCCGGGTCCGCCCGGGCCGAAGCCCGGACCACCCGGACCGAAGGGCCCGAAGGCGGCCCGTCGCCCGTCGAAGCCGCCCATGCCGCGCGGGCCGCGGCCCTCGTGCCGGTGTCCACGTTCGAATCCGTGGGTACGCATCGCACTCACTCCATTCCATCGATGATCTGTCACGTGTGCATCGCGTATCGTTCGCGATGCCTCAACGATATATCGCAACCGATCGCATGACAAGGCCCTTCCCGAGGGACGGCGTCCCTTGTCGTCCGAGGGAGGTGTGGGACAGCGAACCCGAGGCGACTTCAGCGGGTCACGGCCGGCCGCCGAGCGCCTGCCCGCCGACGGCGAGAAGCACGTTCCCGGGCTTGACGTCGCGGTGCACGATGTCCGGCCTTGTGTGCGGCGTCCAGGGCCGACAGCACCGCCTCGGCGATCCCGGCGGCCCTCGATCGGCAGGCGCCCGTGCCGCCGCAGCTCCTCGGCGAGCGAGCGGCCGGCCGTCGACGTACTGCATCACGATCCACAGGCTGCCGTCGTATGCGGACCAGCGTGTAGCGGCGCCCGATCACCTCGCCGGCGCTGGTCGTGGCCCCATGGCGCCCCCGGTGGGCGCGGTCCACCGCCGCTCGCGGCCGGTCCCGCCTCGCAGACCTCCCGGCGCTACGTCCGGTCAGCCGCCCGCAGGGGGCAGCCGGTGCCGACGCGGGACGTCAGGTCGGCGCGCAGTGCGGTCAGTTCCGCCATGCGCGCGTCGACGATGCGGATCTTGTCCTCGAACAGGGCCGACAGTGCCGCGGCGCTGTCCGGGGCATCGCGGAGTTCCTCGCCGTGCCGGCCGATCTCGGCCAGGGTGAAGCCGAGCGTCTGTGCGGTGCGGACGTACCGCAGCCAGACCACGGTCTCGGGCGGGAAGTCGCGGTAGCCGTTGGGCAGCCGGTCGCCGTCGAGCAGACCGATCCTCTCGTAGAAGCGAAGGGTGTCCTTCGACAGCCCCGTACGCGCGGACAGTTCTCCGATGCGCATGACTCCCCCGCCGCAAGGTCGACTTGACCTTGGAGCGTACTCCGCTGTCTAGCGTGGGCGGCGCCCGAGCGAGCCCTCCCGAGGAGTCCCGATGTCCCCAGTCACCCCTGCCTATCTGCGTCTTGTCCGCACGAGCGGCTGGTACGACCTGATCGTCACGGCCGGTTTCGCGACACCGTGGACCTACGCGCTGGTGCACCGCCTGCTGTCGGCCGGAGGCGACGCGGTCGGTCTCGGCGGCATGCCCGCGCTCACCCCGCTGCAGACCCTGTACGCCAACCTGATGGGCTCGGTGGTGCTGGTCTGGGCCCTGCTGCGCGTCGTACGGCCGCTTCCCCTGCACGGCCTCCTCGACGGCACCGCCCGCGCCCTGTTCTCCTTGTGGCAGGCGTACGCGCTGGCGCACGGAGGGCCCGGCGTACTGTGGCCGTTCCTGGTGCTGGAGGCCTCGTTCGGCATCGCCCAGCTGGCCCCGTGGGCGCGGGGCCGTGCCGCCGGTGTACGGGAAGCATGCCAGAGCTCCTGAATTGGCCTTGGGCCGGCGTCCGGCTCCGCCAGTAGCGTCGGCGGCATGCGCATTCGAATCGTGGACGCCTTCACCGACCGCCCCTTCGCCGGCAATCCGGCCGGAGTCCTGCTGCTGGACGACGTCTTCCCGGACGACGACTGGCTCCAGGACGTCGCCTTGGAGGTGAACCACGCCGAGACGGCGTTCGCGCACCGGCTGCCCGAGGGCGGCGAGGCGGACTGGGCGCTGCGCTGGTTCACGCCCGTCGCCGAGGTCTCGATGTGCGGTCACGCCACGCTCGCCACGGCCCACGTCCTGCACACCACGGGTGCCCACCCGGGCCCGGTCCGCTTCGCCACCCGCAGTGGTGTACTCACGGCCGAGCCCGCCGCGGACGGCTCGATCACCCTCGACTTCCCGACGGCCCCGCTCACCCCGGTCGAGATCCCCGCCGGGATCACCGAGGCGCTCGGCGCGCCGCCGGTCGCGGCCGCCGCCACCGGCCCCGCCGTGGGCGACCTGCTGCTGGAACTGGCCGACGAGAAGACCCTCCTCGGCCTCGCACCGGACTTCAAGTCCCTCGGCGTGCACGCGTCACGCGGTCTCATCGCCACCGCCCGCGCGGACGACGCCTCCCGCGGCTACGACTTCGTCTCGCGCTGCTTCTTCCCGAACCTCGGCATCGACGAGGACCCGGTCACCGGCAGCGCCCACACCGCGCTCGCCCCGTACTGGTCCGCGCGCCTCGGCCGCGACGACCTGACCGGTCTGCAGGCCTCCCGCCGTACCGGGCTGATCCGCACCGGCCTGCGCGGCGAGCGCACCCTGCTCACGGGCCGCGCGGTGACGGTCATCGAGGGCGAGCTGCGCGCCTGAGCCGGCGCCCCCTCCTCGCGGGCAGCCGTCGCCGCGCGTCCACGGCCTGACGCGGATGCGGGCGGCACTCCGTGCCACCGGCCCGGCGCGGAGCTCAGGCCGTCGGCAGCCAGCCGACCCTGCCCGCGAGGAGGGCGTAGCCGACGAACGCGCCGATGTCGAGCAGGGAGTGCGCGACGACCAGCGGGCCGACCCGCCGCCAGCGGCGGTACAGGTACACGAACACCACACCCATGATCATGTTGCCGAGGAAGCCGCCGATGCCCTGGTAGAGGTGGTACGAGCCGCGCAGGACCGCGCTGGCGACCAGCGCGGTCCCCGGGGTCCAGCCCAACTGGCCCAGTCTGCGCAGCAGATAGCCGACGACGACGACCTCTTCGAGGACGGCGTTCTGCAGGGCGGACAGGACCAGCACCGGGTACTTCCACCACACGTCCGGCAGTGCCTCGGGGACGACCGTGAGGTTGAAGCCGAGGCCGCGGGCGGCCAGGTAGAAGGCGATGCCGGTGCTGCCGATCACGGCCGCGACGCCGGCGCCGCGGGCCAGGTCGGGCCAGGGGCGGGTGCGGTCGAAGCCGAGGGTGCGCAGGCTGCCGCCCTCGCGCAGGAGCAGGTGGGCGACCAGGGCGACCGGGACGAGCGCGGTCGCGATGCCGAACAGCTGCCAGGCGAGGTCCAGCCAGGGGCGGCCGGGCGCGGCCGAGGCGTTGAGGGTGGCGGCCTGGTCCTTCAGGCCGCCCGGCTTGGTGACCGAGCCGATGAAGCTGATCAGCGCGGAGACCCCGCTCGCGCCCAGCGAGAGCCCCAGGACGAGCAGGGTCTCGTCCCGCAGGATCCGCCGCCGGTCGCGCTCCCGCACCCCCGGATCGGCCACCGAGTCAGCCTCCACCTGCACCCCTGCCTCCCACCGGCTCATGGGCCCGAGGACCCACCTCTGCCCCGCAAGGATCGCAGACGGACCTGTGCGGCGGCGCACACCCGCTTCTTGCCCGCCGCGAGGGCGCTCGGCCACGACGACGCGGACGGCGCCCCCTACGACGCCCGGGCCGCCGGCCCCCATGGGCAGCGCCGGCGCGCAGCGAGGACCGGTGGTCTGCGGGGCGCCGAGCGGAACGGCCTCGGCCGGGACCCGTCGGGCGCGCGGGCCGCCGGGGGTGCCGGGCCCGGACCCGGTGAAGGCGACGGCCCTCAGCCGAGCGGCACCGCTTCCGGCAACCCCACCGGCCACGTGTGCACCGGCTCCCCCACGTGCATGAGCTCGGCATAGCGCCGCGTCGTCGCGGCCAGCGCCGCCTCACGGCTCAGCCCCAGCTCCAGCGCCCGGTGGAAGGTGGCCGCCTGCCAGGACGCGCCGTTCACCCGGCGCCGGCAGCGCTCCTCGATGACGCCCAGGTAGAGATCGCGGTCGGCCGCTTCCACGCCCCACGCGTCCAGCCCCGCCGAGGCCAGGGGCAGTAGCTCGTCGCGGACCAGGGTGACCGCGTCCACCTCGCCCGTGCCGCCGTAGCGTCCCCGCCGGGGCCACACGAACCGGGCGTCGATGCCGTACCGGCACGCCGCGTCGAAGTTGGCCTCGGCCGCCGCGAACGGCAGCCGGGTCCACACCGGCCGGGACTCCTCGGCCAGGGCGCGCACCAGGCCGTAGTAGAAGGCCGCGTTGGCGATCACGTCGGTGATGGTCGGCCCGGCCGGCAGTACCCGGTTCTCCACCCTGAGGTGCGGGACGCCGTCGGCGATGCCGTAGACGGGCCGGTTCCAGCGGTAGATCGTGCCGTTGTGTAGCACCAGTTCCGCGAGTCGCGGTGTGCCGCCCGCCGCCACGACGTCCAGCGGCTCCTCGGCGTCGCAGATCGGCAGCAGGGCGGGGAAGAAGCGAAGGTTCTCCTCGAACAGGTCGTACGCCGACGTGATCCAGCGCTCGCCGAACCAGGTGCGCGGCCGTACGCCCTGCGCCTGGAGTTCGGGCGGGCGGGTGTCGGTGGACTGCAGGAACAGCGGCGGCCGGGACTCGCGCCACAGTTCGTGACCGAACAGGAACGGCGAGTTGGCGCCGACGGCGATCTGAGCGGCGCTCGCCGCCTGCGCCGCGTTCCACACGTCCGCGAACCGGGCCGGGGTGACCTGCAGGTGCAGCTGTACGGAGGTGCACGCGGCCTCGGGAACGATCGACTTCGAGGTGCAGACGAGGTGTTCCACGCCCTCGATGTCGACCCGGAAGTCCTCGCCGCGCGCGGCCACGATCTGGTCGTTGAGCAGCGTGTAGCGGTCGACCTCGGAGAGGTTGGAGGAGACCAGGTCGTCGCGGTCGAGCGTGGGCAGGATACCGATCATGACGATGCCGGCGTCCACCTCACCGGCCTTGCGGTCGGCGTAGGCCAGCGAGGTGCGCAGCTCCTCGGCGAGCCGGTCGAACACCCGGCCGCCCAACCGGTGCGGGGCGATGTTGACTTCCAGGTTGAACATCGCGAGTTCCGTTTGGAAATCACGGCTCGCGATACGCTCCAGCACCTGCCCGTTCAACATTTTCGGCATGCCGTCGGGCCCGGCGAGATTCAACTCGATCTCGACTCCCATGAGGTTCTTGGGACGGTCGAATCGCTTCTCGCGCAGCAGTCGCTCCAGTCCCGTCAGGCACTTCTGGAGCTTTTCGCGGTAGCGCTGGCGATCGGACAGGTCGAACTGCCCTGCCACGACCTTCTCCCCCATCGAAGTGTCCCTCCTTGGATGGGCGGGCCGATGATCCGGCCGCCGGGGCTCCCGGGTCAGGGGGGATGATGCCCAGCGGAAGCGATCGATAACGTCCCGCGCGGGCCCGGCGCCCGCTACTCTTTCGGAATGTTCCCCGCGGCACATTCACGGGGCATGCCGCAGCGTGCACCTTCGAGTGCCCGGAACGCCTCGTGAAAAACGCCGATGATATTCGGCCTACCGCTACCGGCGCGTATGGCGAGGTCAGCGGCGGCAACCGGCCGGGAAATCAGGAGGAGTCCCGCAAATCTGCGGCTTATTACCGGCTTGCGTGACTTCCCGGAATCGGATAGATGAAACATCGGCCGAACACGCGTCGTATAAACTTCGCCCACAAGGCAGAAGGGTGACGCCCTCGGTCCTGGTTCCTGCCGTGTTCAGGCCGTCCCGGGACGGGCGGCAGGCCGAGCCGCACCCTTGTTCACCGACCCGGGCCTCACCCCTTCCGTCCTTGCGTGAGCAGACAGCGCCGTCCGCCCCAGCCCCACCCCCCTCCTCGCGCCGTCGCGCCTGCCGTACGAGAGAGGCGACCCACATGCCGCTGCACGTGCCCCCTGCCCCCGCGCCTGCCCTGCGCTCCGTCCTCACCGCCCTGGGTTCGCCCACCGCGGTGCGGGAGGCCCGCACCCCCTCCCTGCGCGCCGCGCAGGGCCCGACGACACCCGAACTCCCGCTGCCGGTACATGTGCTGGACCGGATCACCGCCCAGGGTCTGTCCACGACCCGGCTGGCCGGCTGGCGCTTCCTGATCCGCTGCGGCGACCGGGCGGTGGCCGCGGCGGAGACCATGCTCACGCCCGACGGCTGGGCCTTCTCGCACTTCTTCGAGGGTCCCTACGTCGCCTCCACCGAGCGCGCCCTGCACCAGGCCGAGGCGCTGCAACAGCCGTACCAGGCGCGACTGCTGTCCGTCCCCGGCCTGTACATGCTGACCCTGTGGCTGCACGGCGACATCGCCGCCGACGGAGCCGAGGGACACCCGGGGGGCACCGACCTGCTCGTCCCGCTGGCGCCGGCCCCGCCCGGCATACCGGCGCACCGCCTGTTCCGGGTCACCGAGTTGCTGCCCGTGCTGACCCATCGCGCGACCCCTCTTCCGCTGCTCGGACCGCCCGTGCTCGACTCGCCCGTCGCCTGACGGACGACGCCTCGCGTACCCCGCTGCCCGCACGGCACGCGGGGTACGACCATGTCAGGAGCGCTGGCCTGCATGGACTAGCCCTATCCGGCCACTCGGAACCACCCGAAGTGACAGTGCACTTGGACTGAACCGTCCGGGCGGGTGACGCGTCATGAACCTGTGAGAAGCGGTGCTGCGAAATCCCTGCGGAACGCCGCCCAGAGGGCAACACTGGGTTCCGACCGACTTACACCACGGGGGACGGCCATGACCACGACAGAGCGAGAGATCCCACCCATGTGCCAGCACCAGCCGCCGTGTCCGCCAGCCGAGTCCGCCGACCGGGAGTCCGCCCGTCTCGTGGCGCACCACCCGGAGCAGGGGTGGAGTCTGCTGTGCAACGGCGTCCTGCTCTTCGAGGACACCGGTGAGCTGCTGCCCGACGGCAGCATCATCGCTCCGCACCGCCCGCTCGGTGCGGAGCGGGTGATGACCGCCGCCTGAGCGGAGCGGGAGCGACCTGAGGGGCCGGCCGCACACATCCGGTGCGCACCGGCCCCGACGTGTGTCCGGGTGCGGCTACCGACCGTGGCCGGTCGCTCGCGCAGCGCCTCCGGCGGCGCCTGGTGGCGACTCCTGTCCCTCCGAGGGGCGTTCACCCCTTGGTGGCGCCGGCGGTGAGGCCGCCGACGAGCTGGCGCTCGGCGACCGCGTAGAAGGCGAGGGCGGGGACCATGGCGAGAACGAGGTAGGCGAAGACCCGCGCCGTGTCGGCGGAGTACTGCCCCTGGAACTGCTGCACACCGATCGGGAGGGTCCACCAGGTGGAGTCGGTGAACACCAGCAGCGGCAGGAAGAAGTTGTTCCAGCTGGTGACGACGGCGAGGACGGAGACCGTGCCGAGTGCGGGGCGCGCCATCGGCAGCAGGACCCGCCAGAAGAAGCCCAGCGGTCCGCAGCCGTCGAGCGTGGCCGCCTCCTCCAGTTCGCCCGGGATCTGCCGGAAGAAGCCGCGCAGGATGACGATCGTCATCGGCAGCCCGAACGCGGCCTGCGGAAGGATCACGCCGAGCGGGTTGTCCAGCAGGCCCAGCGTGCGCAGCAGCAGGAACAGCGGGAGCGCCGCGACGGCGAAGGGGAACATCAGCCCCACGGTGAACAGCGTGAACAGCACCTCCCGTCCGCGGAAGGCGAACCGCGCGAAGGAGAACGCGGCGAGCGCGGAGACGGCGACGACGAGGACCGTCGTACCGACGGCGATCAGCGTGCTGTTGCCGACCAGCCGCCAGAAGGAGCCGGAGCCGAGGATGTCGCCGTAGTTGGCGAACACCCAGGGCTCGGGCAGCCCGACGGGGTTGCGGGAGAGCTGGTCGGTGGACTTGAAGCCGGAGATCAGCGCGTACAGCAGCGGTGCGGCCATCAGCGCGCCGACGGCGACCAGGACGACGTGCAAGGGCAGCGTGCGCCCCTTGCGGCGGACCTTCATGTTCCCGTTCCCCTCATGGTCGTGGTGGCCCCTTCGAGGTCGCGGCGCAGCACGAACCGCTGGTAGGCGAGGGCGAAGACGAGACTGATGGCGAACATGACCACGCTGATCGCGCTGGCGTAGCCGACCTGGTAGCGCTTGAAGCCGTACTGGAACAGGGTCACGGCCATCGTCTCGGAGTGGTGGTCGGGGCCGCCCGCGGTGACCACCCACACCAGGTCGAACAGCTGGATCGACCCGATGACCGAAAGGAAGACGCTGATCCGCAGCGTGGGCGCGAGCAGGGGCAGCGTGACGTGCCGGAAGCGCTGCCAGGGGTTCGCGCCGTCGACGGTCGCCGCCTCGGTCAGCTCGGCCGGGACCGCCTGGAGGCCGGCCAGGTAGAGCATCATGTGAAAGCCGAAGTACTTCCAGGTCATGACGAGGAAGAGCGTGGCCAGCACGGTGGAGGTGCCGGAGAACCACTGGCCGCCGAGCCCGTCGAGGCCGACGGCGCCGAGGACGTGGTCGGCGAGGCCGTCGTCGGGGGCGAAGATCATGCCGAACAGCACGCCGGTGACGGCTTCGGAGAGCACGTACGGCGCGAAGAACAGCATTCGGTACACCGCACGTCCGCGCACCTTCTGATGGAGCAGGACGGCCATGGCGAGCGCGAACGGCAGTTGCAGCGCGAGGGACAGCACGACCAGCAGCAGGCAGCGCCACAGGTCGCCGAGGAAGACCGGATCCCGCAGCAGACGGCCGAAGTTGTCCGTGCCGGTGTAGTCGGACGGCATCCCGAAGCCGCCCCAGCGGAAGAAGGACGCGTACAGCGCGAACAGGATCGGCAGCAGGACCAGTACGCCGAAGAGCGCGAGGGCGGGCAGCTGGAGGCCGAGGGCGGTGAGCCGGTGCAGCGTGCGCCGGCGCGAGCGCTGTCGGGCCGCGCCGGTCGCCGAAGCCGCCCGGACGGCGTCGGGTCCGCTCTGCCTGCCCCGTTCGTCCGGGAGGAAGGTGGAGGTCATCGCGCGCCTACTGCTCTTCCTTCGCGGCCCTGGTGATCGACTCCGTGACCTGTCGCGGGGACTTGGAGCCGGCGATGAGTGCGGCCACGCTGTCGTTGACCTGCTGGCCGAGGGCGGGGGCGTAGGCCTGGTCGAGGTAGAGCTGGAAGCCGGTGGCACCCTTCAGCCGGGCCTGTACGGCCTTGATGCCGGGGTCCGTGAGGGCGCTCTCGGCCGCCGGTACGACCGGCAGGACGCGGGTCTTCCGCACCAGTTCCCGGTCGGTGGTCTCGGAGGCGAAGAACCTCAGGAAGTCCACGGCCGCCTGCGGGGCCCCCTTGCGCAGGGCGTGGCCGCCGCCTCCGCCGAACACCTCGGTGATCTTCCCGGCGCCCCCCTCGACCTCGGGGAACGCAAAGAAGCCGAGGTCCGCGCCGAGCCCCTTGCCGGCGTCCGCCTCCACGACCGGCGCCCACTGGCCCATGAGCTCCATGGCCGCCCTGCCGTTGCCGACGGTCGCGGCCTGTCCGGTCGGTGAGGAGTAGGCGGCCCCGAGGAAGCCCTTCTGGAAGGGCTGGAGGCCGACCAGGTCCTTTAGGTGCTGCCCGGCCTGGACGAACCCCTCGCCGCTGAAGTCCTTCTTTTCGTCGGCCTGCCGGAGGGCGTCGACGCCCGCGGTGCGCAGGGCGAGGTACGCCCAGTAGTACATGCCGGTCCAGCTCTCCTTGCCGGCCAGCGCGAGCGGGGTGATCCCGGCGGACTTGAGCTTCTTCACGGCGTCCAGGAAGGCGCTCCAGGTGGTCGGGGGCGCGCCGATCCCGGCCTTCTTGAAGAGCGCCTTGTTGTACCAGAAGCCGACCATGCCGATGTCGAACGGGACGCCGTACAGCTTGTCGTCGAGGAGGTACGGCTGCTTCGCCACCGGCAGCAGACTGTCGGCCCACGGCTCGGTGCGGGCGGTGAGGTCCTCGACCAGGCCGGCGTCCACCTGCTGCCTGAGGACGCCGCCGCCCCAGGTGTGGAAGACGTCCGGGAGTTTCCCGGAAGCGGTCAGCGCCGTCATCTTCGACTTGTAGGCGTCGTTCTCCAGCTGGACGATCTTGATCTTGACCTTGGGGTTCCGGGTCTCGAACTTCCTGGCCAGGCCGGCCCAGACGGTCTTGGTGGGTTCCGTGGTCGAGATGTTCCACCATTCGATCGTGGTCGTCCCCGAGGACGACCCTCCGTCCGAGCCGCCGCCGCAGCCGCTGAGTGCGGTCACACCGAGCCCGGCGGCCACGGAGGCCGCCAGGAAGCCGCGGCGGGACAGTACGGGGTCGCCCATCTTGCGCTCCTTCGAAACTTTCGGAGTTGCCGTGCAGAGGTTCCGACTGAGAAGCGACGGCCACCGACGCGGCCCGGTGGCGACCGCAGCCTGTAAGTGGTCCGGTTGTTCGAAACATTCGGCACGAATACCGAACGTTCCGAACCGGGACTCTAGGAAGGCGCGCGGGGAGCGTCAAGATGTCGCGCAGGAGGTCCCGGACCTACGGCCGGAGCTCGAGGTGGCCGAGACGCGGCGGTGGCAGCGGCCGGAAAAACACCGTCGCCCGGCTGGTCGAATCGCCGCCACGGGAGTGGGATGGAAGCAAGCAACGGCCTTGCAGGGCGGGCACGTCCGCGCGAGAGACCTCGGCGTCGCCCGCGAGGAACGGTGGAGTGATGTCCGGTTACGACGTCTCGGCGGCCGCTCGGGTGGTGGTCGGTGTCAGCGGATCCCTCGGCAGTGTCACGGCCCTGCGCCGGGCCACCGCGCTGGCCCTGCGCCTGGGAGCCGAACTGTGGCCGGTGCTGGCCTGGGAGCCGCCGGGCGGGGATCCGGCCGCGCGCCGCTCCCCCGCCGCCGGTCTGCTGGTCGAGGACTGGCAACGGCTGGCCAGGCAGCGGCTGGCCTCGGTGCTCGAGGAGATCTTCGGCAGCCAGACGCCCGGGGTGCCGGTGCACGCCGTGATCGTCCGCGGCGCTCCGGGCCCGGCCCTGGTGGCGACCGCGAACCGGGAGAACGACGTCCTCGTCGTGGGCGCCGGCCGCCGCGGTCTGCAGCGCGCCTTCTCGGGCCGGGTCTCCCGGCACTGTCTGGCGCACGCGGTCTGCCCCGTGCTCGCGGTGCCCCCCTCCCCCCTGGAGTCGCAACTGCTCTCCGTCCACCGGCGCAACACCTGGCATCTGCGCATGGACATCCGGGGCCTGTGAAGGCGCCCCCCGAAGACGGCACCCCGGCCCCCTCCGGGCCTCGCCGGGGGCCGGTGACCGCGCTGGGGCGTCCCCGAGACAGCGCGGTGCCCAGCACCCCGCGGACCGCGCGCCGGGGCAATGCGCCGGGTCGGTGTCAACGCGGCGTCAAAAGCGGCCCCTCCGCCGTCGGAAGACCGTCAAGGTGCGCCGCGACCGTGCTCCGCCGGGGCCAGGGCTGTCTACCGTCTCAGACATGAGGCACCGCGACGACATGAGGCACCGCGACGACACACATCCCCGGCGCACCGGCTCGCACCCGACCGGCACCCCCGGCGTGGTGGAGGACCGGGACCGGGCAGCCGACGTGCGCGCGTCGCTGCGCTGCGCCGGTGTGCTGCTCGGGCTGCTGCTGTTCGTCGACGGGGCGGCCGGCTCCCTCACCTGGTGGCGCGGTGCCCTGTGGCTGGTCGTCGCGCTGCTGCTGCTCCTCGTCCTGTTCCCGGTGCGGGTGTCGGCCGGTGCGGGCTGGCTGGCCACCCGCCGTCTGCTGCGCACCCGCCGGGTCCGCACGGACCTTCTGGTCGCGGTGCGCCCGCTGGACGGCGTGTCCCAGCGGCTGGTCCTGCGCGACGCCCTCGGCAACCGGGTCGAGATCGACCCCGAGGTACTGATCCGCAATCCCGGCCTGTGGTACCTGCTCGACGAGGGCGCCCGGGTATCAGAGGCAGCCGGCACCCTGCTGTGCGGCACGACGGCCCTGCACCGCCTCGCCCGCCGCATCGACCACGAGACGGCCCTGGGCGTGTTCCGGGCCTCCGGCATGAAGTGAGGCGGTGTCCCGACCCCAGAACATGACACTCGGTGGCCACACCGGACGCTGCGGCGCGAGCCGCCGACCCGGACCGCCATGCACCCGGCGACCGGCTCCGGCCTCGCCTTCTTGATGCGCCCTTACTGCTCTCGCGCCATTCTTAACGCAAGATTGACGCCTCCCGAGCCCGGATCCATGGGCCCACGCGTCACTCTCTGCATACGCTGGTGCCGCCGTCCGCGTGATGGCCGGAAAGAGCTGAGCCGCACACAGGAGCACGCCGATGGCCACGACCGAGCACCCCCCTCCCAGTCGCCTGCGCAACTGGATGCTGGAGGGGCTCTCCGACATGGGCAAGCACGGCGGCCACACCGGACCCCACGCCGAACCGGAGCCCCCGCACAAGGGCCAGCGCTGGTGGCGCGTGATGTGCCTGACCGGTGTGGACTACTTCTCGACCCTCGGTTACCAGCCGGGCATCGCGGCCCTGGCGGCCGGTCTGCTCTCGCCGATCGCCACGATCGTCCTGGTCATCGTGACCCTGGCCGGCGCCCTGCCGGTCTACCGCCGGGTGGCCGAGGAGAGCCCGCACGGCGAGGGCTCCATCTCGATGCTGGAACGGCTGCTCTCGTTCTGGCAGGGCAAGCTGTTCGTGCTCACACTGCTGGGCTTCGCGGCCACCGACTTCCTCATCACCATCACCCTGTCGGCCGCCGACGCCTCCACGCACCTGGTGGAGAACCCCCACCTGACCAGCACCCTGCACGGCCACCAGATGCTGATCACGCTGTTCCTGGTGGCGCTGCTCGGCGCGGTGTTCCTCAAGGGCTTCCTGGAGGCGATCGGCGTCGCGGTCGCCCTGGTCGGCATCTACCTCGCGCTCAACGTGGTCGTCGTGATCGTCGGCCTGTGGCACGTCCTCACCGCCGGGCATGTCGTCACCGACTGGACCACCGCCCTGACGGCGGAACACGGCAACGTGTTCGTCATGGTCGGTGTGGCGCTGATCGTCTTCCCGAAACTCGCCCTCGGTCTGTCGGGCTTCGAGACCGGTGTCGCCGTCATGCCGCACGTCCAGGGCGGCGCCGGGGACACCGAGGAGAAGCCGACCGGCCGGATCCGCGACACCAAGAAGCTGCTGACCACCGCGGCCCTCATCATGAGCTGCTTCCTGATCGCCACCAGCTTCATCACCACGCTGCTGATCCCGGAGAACGAGTTCAAGGCGGGCGGTCAGGCCAACGGCCGCGCCCTCGCCTACCTCGCGCACCAGTACCTCGGCGGCGCCTTCGGCACGGTCTACGACATCTCGACCATCGCCATCCTGTGGTTCGCCGGCGCCTCCGCCATGGCGGGCCTGCTCAACCTGATGCCGCGCTATCTGCCCCGCTACGGCATGGCCCCGCACTGGGCCCGCGCGGTGCGTCCGATGGTGATCGTCTTCACCCTGGTCGCGTTCCTGGTGACCTGGATCTTCGACGCCAACGTCGACAAGCAGGGCGGTGCCTACGCCACCGGTGTGCTGGTGCTGATCAGCTCGGCCGCCATCGCGGTGACCATCGCCGCACACAAGGCCCAGCAGCGCAACTGGACCATCGGCTTCGGGGTGATCTCGGCGGTGTTCCTCTACACGACCGTCGTGAACGTCATCGAGCGCCCCGACGGTGTGAAGATCGGTGCCTGCTTCATCGCCGGCATCATCCTCGTCTCGCTGGCCTCCCGGCTGGCCCGCGCCTTCGAACTGCGCGTGACCAGCGTGACCCTCGATCCACTGGCGGAACGATTCATCCGGGACATGGCCAGCCGCAAGATGCGGTTCATCGCCAACGAGCCCGGGCACCGCGACAAGGCCGAGTACCGCGACAAGATCGAGCAGATCCGCGCCGACAACGACATGCCCGAGCAGGAGGACTTCGTCTTCGTCGAGGTCACTGTCACCGACCCCTCCGAGTTCGAGGCGGGCCTGACCGTGCGCGGCGAGGTGCTGCACGGCCGCTACCGCGTGCTGACCCTGGAGTCCGCGTCCATCCCCAACGCGCTGGCCGCACTGCTGCTCCACGTCCGGGACGTCACCGGCTGCACCCCGCACATCTACTTCGAGTGGACCGAGGGCAACCCGTTCGCCAACTTCCTGCGCTTCTTCCTCTTCGGCCAGGGCGAGGTCGCTCCGGTCACCCGTGAGGTACTGCGCGAGGCGGAGTCGGACCGGGAGCGCCGGCCCCGGGTGCACACCGGGTGAGACCGGGCGCGTCCCGACCAGGGGGCCGTACGCGCGGCCGGTCCGCCCCAAGGACCGCGCGGACCGGGCCTACCTGCCGAACCACCGCCTGGGCGGCCGTACCTCCAGCCGTCCCATGCCGAGCCGGCCGTGTACCTCCACGCGGAGCACGACCGGCGCCCCCGGGTCGCCGGCGGGCCGCACCTTGCTCTCGCCGTAGTCGATCACCAGCGAGTCGGCGTCCACGACCACGCCGGGCCGGGTGATCAGCCGCAGGGTGCCGCCGCGCATGTCCAGGTCGATGCGGAGGGTGTCCTGAGTGATCACCGCGCTGGAGAAGTCCAGGGTCACGTCTCCCCAGGCGGACTCCACCTCCATCCGGCGCGGCACGGACCAGCCGCCCGCGCGCCTGGCCGACGCCCCCTGCTGCTCGATCCGCACGACGTCCTTGGCCGGTGCCGCGCCGGGCACCGCCGGCAGATCGGCGGTGAGCACCGCGAGCTCGCCGAACGTGCGGGCCGACAGTGCGGCGCTCAGCCGTTCGTCCAGCTCCTCCGCCGTGATCCGGCCGTCTCCGGCCGCACCCGTGAGCACGTCCAACACCCGCTCCCGGTCCGCGTGCGAGGCACGCAGTCCGGACGGCTTCTCCCGGTGCAGCAGCTCGGCCGCCATACCCTCACCCCGATTCAGCACGTCCCCGCAGGGAGCCCACTCACGCACTAACGCTATATCGCGTTATACCCAACGGCCAACCCCACGTCAGCGGTTCCCCACCGGTGGCCCTATCGTGACCGGCATGCAGTCCTACACGATCGGCCAGGCGGCGCGGCTGCTCGGCGTGAGCCCGGACACCGCCCGCCGCTGGGCCGACGCGGGCCGGGTGGCGACCCATCGCGACGAGTCCGGGCGGCGGCTCATCGACGGCAGGGACCTCGCCGCGTTCTCCGTGGAACTGGCCAAGGCGGGCGGCGGCGAGGAGGACGCCTCCTACACCTCCGTCCGCAACGCCTTCCCGGGCATCGTCACGGCGATCAAGCTCGGTGACGTCGCCGCCCAGGTGGAGATCCAGGCCGGCCCGCACCGGCTGGTCTCTCTGCTGACCCGGGAGGCCGTCGAGGAACTGGGCCTGGAGGTCGGCATGGAGGCCACCGCGCGCGTGAAGTCCACCAACGTGCACATCGACCGCGTCTGACACGACCCTCCGAGGGGCGACCGGTTCAGCGGGCTGCTGCGGCGTGACCGGGTGCGGCCGGTGCCGGAGTGCCACAGCGATACCCGCCGTCCACACGGATCGCCGTGATCCCGCTGATGTGCCGCGCTCCGCACCGGTCCTGCGGGAGCACCAGCTGGGGCCCGGCCGCATCCAGCGGGGTGTCGTCGATGCGCACGCCCAGCAGGACGGGCGCGTCCGCGAAGTCCGGGTCGATCTCGGCCCAGGACAGCATCGCGTGATGGCCGTCGGTGCCGGTGACGGCGATGAGAAAGCGCAGCCGGTCCTTGCGTCGCGCCGGGTCGAAGCCGGGCCCCGCGTCGCTGAGGACGTCGTACAGGCGCGGGCCGGCGAACCGATGGCGCTGGATGCCGCTGGTCGCGCACTCGAAGCTGACGTCCACCCGGTGCTGCGGCCAGCGCCGCAGATCCGGCACGGTGAGCCGAGCGGGCCGGGCCAGATCGCCGGTCAGGGCGAGTTCCGCGAGCGTCACCTGCGACCACCTCCCGCAGCACCGTACCCGCCATGGCGCACCGTGCAAACGCACATGCAAGCTACAAGTCACCGCTTCGCGGCTCATGCGATGCAACAGGAGACTTCGGGCTGGCAGATGCGGCAGCATCATCGCCGCAGGGCGCGACAGTTGTTCCACAGGACCCGAGGAGTAGATCCGTGATGACCCGTTCCGTGCGCCGGACCCGGCGAATGCTGCAGCTGGCCGGTGCGGGAGCCGCCGCCCTGATGGCACTCAGCGCCTGCTCCTCCTCCG
>NZ_JNXR01000046.1:0-47860 GCF_000725475.1 Streptomyces durhamensis | reverse complement strand
GAACATGTGCGTTTTCGAGCGAGAGTCGTTGGAGGCGCTGGCGACGCTGACGTCCCCCTCGCGTTCGGTCAGGTAGGTGTGGGCCGACGGGGCGAGCCCTGAGCCCACCTGATCCGCGACTGCGCCCGCCAGGGCATGCGCGCGCCGGCCCGAGCGGACGGCGACTGCGCCCTGGACTTCTGGAAGGCCCTGGCCGAAATGTTGCCCGAGACCCGCGAGCAGTGGTGCTGGGTTCACAAAACCGCAAACGTGCGCGACGCCAGCCGAAGTCCCCGCAGCCCGGAGCGAAGAAGGCCATCCATTCGGCGACAGTCAGTGCACGTTGAGGCGGCTGCTCCAGGCACAGCTCCAGCCGCCACGCCAGATGGCCAGTCCTGCACAGGTGAAGGTGCAACCGACGCCGACGCCCCAGTCGTCACCTTCGTACCGGACCGTGGGGTCAGCCAGGGCGGAGCGGAGACTGCCAACGGTTCGCCCCTCGGTTGGGGTCGAGCCCATCACGCCCTCCGGTGGTAAGGGCATCAAGCACGCGGCATGGGGCCGCATACAGCCGAGCGAGACAGCCCGTACCGCGTCCCGGTCACCGCAAGGACCTTCCGCGCGTCCGCAGATCCACGCCGTGATGACGGGCCGCGGGGCAGATGCAGCGCTCAAGTGTGTTGCGTTGCTTGTAGGCGTCGTGATCGAAGGCCGGTGGCCTGCCGCCTTGGCTGTCGTGTCACTTGCGGTTGACGGCCTGGTCGGAGGGCTGCGAGATCACTGCCCAGATCCCGCGCCGGCGGAGATGCGATCGGATCACACGCCGGTGCTCACGCCACCGCCCTCCGCGCTTCGGCGTCCGGTCCGGCACATCGGCTCGATGCGTGCCCACTGGGCGTCAGTCAACGACACACCAGACCAACGATCCGATGATCTGAAGAAAATGGTCTGGCCCGGCCGTGTGTGGCCGCCGGGGACCATCTGCCCGTGTCAGGCCGCGGCCTCATGGTGGGCGTGGTGGGTCCGGGCGGTGGCCAGGTCCGCCGCCCGCCGGATGGAACCGGCGGAGGCGGCCAGCAGCGGCAGCCGGACGGCGGGGCTGGGGATGCGGCCTTGGGCGTGCAACACGCCCTTGATAACGGTCGGGTTCGGCTCAGCGAAGAGCGCGGCGGACAGCCGGGCCAGCTCGGCTCCCAGCCTGCGGGCCGGCTCTGCGGCGTCGCGCTGCCACAGCGAGATCAGCTCGGTGTAGTCAGCGGTGCGTACATTGGCCGACGCCAGTATGCCGCCGCGGGCGCCCGCCGCGAGCAGCGGCGAGATGACGGCGTCATCGCCGCCGAGCACCGCGAAGCCCGGTGTCTGCGAGCCGAGCAGTTCCATCGCGGCTGCGTCGATCGCGCCGGTCGCGTATTTGACGCCGACGACCTCGGGTAGGTGCCCGAGCGTGTTCAGCGTGCTGGTGCTGAGGCGCTGACTGGTGCGGTACGGGATGTCGTAGACGACCAGCGGCAGGCCGCCGTGTTCGGCGAGTGCTGTGAAGTGCGCCAGCGTTCCCGCCTCACCGGGCCGGGTGTAGGGCGGCGCGGGAACCAGCGCCGCGGCGACGTCACCGCTCTGAGCGAGCTCCCGCAGCGTCGTGATGGCGGCGGCGGTGTCGTTCGTGCCGACACCGACGATCAGCGGAGCTCCGTGTGCCTGGCAGGCGGCCGCACAGATGCGGACCACGGCCTGCTTCTCCTCGGTGGTCAAGGTGGCCGCCTCAGCGGTGGTGCCCAGGGCAACGAGTCCGCGAGCTCCGCCGACTGACAGCACGTCATCGGCGAGCCGGGCAAGCGCGTCCGGGGCAAGGCGCAGGTCGTCGGTGAACGGGGTCACCAAGGGGACAAACAGGCCGGTGAGGTTTGCTTCGGGCTTCATACGCCCAGCCTGACGGACAAAAACACAGTAGATCCAGTTCATGTTTCTTCACTTGAGCGTAAGCTCAGCTTATGCTTGATGTCCGACGTCTCCACCTGCTGCGCGAACTGGACCGACGCGGCACCATCGCGGCCGTGGCCGAGGCGCTGACCTTCACCCCCTCGGCCGTCTCCCAGCAGCTGGGCGTGCTTGAGCGCGAGGCGGGCGTACCGTTGCTGGAACGAAGTGGCAGACGGGTGGTGCTCACGCCCGCGGGCCGCACCCTCGTCACCCACGCTGACGCGGTCCTCGAACGCCTCGAACTGGCGGTCTCCGAGCTGGCCGGGGCGCGCGAGGGTATCGGCGGGCCGCTGCGGATCGGGACGTTTCCCTCTGGCGGCCCCGCGATCGTGCCCGCCACGCTGGCCGAACTGGCCCGCCGGCATCCCGCGCTGGAACCGATGGTGCAGGAGATTGACTCGGCGCGGGTCTCCGACTGCCTGCGCGCCGGCGAACTCGACGTGGCTCTCGTCCACGACTACGACTTCGTGCCCGCGTCACCGGACACCACGGTCGACCAGGTGCCCCTGTTGGAGGAGCCGATGTACTTGGCCACGGGCGGCCCTATCGACGGCGCTCTCGGTACCGGTCCCACCGACAGCGCTCTCGCTTCCGGTCCTGCCACCTGCGGCGACACGCTGGCGGAGCTGTTGGGACCGTGGGCAGCGTCCCCGTGGATCACGGCCCGGGACGGTACGACCGGTCACGCGATGGCCGTACGTGCCTGTCAGGCGGCCGGTTTCCAGCCGCGCATCCGCCACCAGGTCAACGACTTCCGCACGGTGCTGGCACTGGCCGCCGTCGGACAAGGTGCCGGATTCGTGCCGGAGATGGCCACCGCACACGCCCCCGACGGCGTGGTCCTGACCCGGCTCCCCCTCTTCCGTCGCTCGAAGGTCGCCTGCCGCGCGGGTGGCGGCACGCATCCGGCGGTCGCAGCATTCGTGTCGGCGGCGCGAACAGCGGTGGGCACCGGCCGTGCCTCCTAGCCAGGGACGGAGATCGGAGAAGCCTATGCAGTCACAGCAGTGGCTGGCGACGAGGGACGACTTCGATACCCAGGGCCGCGACCCGCTGCGGCGCCCCTCCCGGGAATCGCGGTCACCCGGCCGAGCAGCTCTCCGCGCGCCCTGGTCTTCGGCGATGGCGATCTGGGCGACGCCGCTGAAGGGCGCTCTGGTACGTCGCGGCGTTGCCCGGTTGTCGCCGCCATCGGGGCATGGCGGGACTTGCGCCGACTGCTATCAGTGGTGCTTTCCGATCGAGTCAAGCGCCTCGTCCGTGGTCCGTGCGTCGCCGCGCCCCCAGGATGGGCCGCCGCCACCCTCATCCTGCCCAGGCCGAGGCTTCCGACCAGCCTTCCATCACCGCTCAGCGCGCCCTGGACGACCGCGACCAGGCGCTTGCGCGCCACCGCCAGCACCCGAACTGCCACCAACACCGTGACTGCCTGCGCAAACACGCCGAGGACGAGCCGGCGACCGAGGTGCCGAAGCGGCCCCGGACCGGCGTCGAGACGCTCACCACGCTGCAAAGGCTCGTCGGTCTGCTGCGTGACGCGGACACCGGCAACCCGGACAGGCGCCCGATGAGCGGCCGCATCGAGGAACTGATCGCAGGATTCGGCCGGTTGGGCCGTCCGGTCGAAACGCGGATCCCCGGCGATCTGGCCGGCCCCGCGGCCGAGGCAATCCACGGCATCGTCCGCGAGGCCCTCACGAACGTCCTGCGGTGCGCGCCCGGCGCCGCCGCCAGCGTGGTGGTTTGGCGAGAGGGCGGCGTGCTCCGGCTGTCGGTGGACAACGGCCCGTCGCGCAACGCCGGGCAGTCCGGCGCGAAGGGCCTCGGTGCCGGACGCGGGGTGTCCGGGATGCGGGAGCGCGCGGCCTCGGTGGGGGGCGAGCTGACGGCTGGCCCGACAGACGGCGGCGGCTGGCGGGTCCTGGCGACCCTGCCCGACGACGCGGCGGGGCAGCCGCCCGAGCAGGCGTGGCGGCGTGACGTGCTGCGGGAACAGCGGTTCACCGATCCTGCACTGGCCTTCGCCGGGATGCTCCTGCCCCTCTCCCTCATCGTTCCGGCCCTCGCTTCCGGTCTTCAAGACGCCGGGTGGGGCATGAGCATCACCGAGATCGCCCCCCGGATGGCCCGTCTCATTGCGACGGACCCGGTGACCGGCGAGCAGTGCGAGCTCGATGTCCTCAAGGAGATCTTCCACAGGCCGCCCGCCCGCAGCGACGCCGGACCGGTCCTCTCCCGCGACGACGCCGTCGGACTGAAGGTCCGCGCACTCCACGACCGCGGCTTCCCCCGCGACGTGATCGACGTCTACAGCGCCCGCGACCTGTACACCACCGGGGAGCTCGAGCGGCTGGGCGCCCAGCACGATGAGGACTTCGATCTTGAGGAACTCCACGGGCGGCTTGAAGCGGTCGACTTCACGTCCGACCGTGAGTACGCCGCCTACGGGATGAGCCCCGGCCAAATCACCGATCTGCGGGCATGGGTCCAGCAGTGGCACGACGACCTCGGGCTGCGGCTGGCCGAACCCTACGACGACACCGACTGAGGCACCTCAGTTCGCCTACCGCGGGCGCGTGCGTCCGGGCAGCCGGTAACTGCTGGCCGACGTGGAGAGTCGATGTCAAGGTGGCGGTCTGGAGCCGGTTCTACGATGGGCCGGTGACCGAGACGCTGCCCCCGGTGACATTGACCTCTTCGACGTTGAACGGCTCCTGTTGACCGAAGGTGCGGAGCCGCCGCTGGCCCCCCAGGACGCTGAGGCCCGAGATCGGGTGTGGGACATGGCAGTCCGGGCCAACCCCACTCTCTGCGATGGGCCTGTGGTGGACTGGAGTGGACTGGCCCGCGCGTCCTGCGTCTGTCCTGGGTGCGTGTGACCTACCGGCATTACGCCTTGCGTCGTGTTCCCGGCGCCACCGCACTGCCCTCGTTGTTCGTGAACGTCGTCCAGCCGACGGACGACGGCCGTGTGCTGGCAGCGAGGATGTCGCCCTCTACGGCCGCCCCGGGCCGCTGGCAGCTGCCAGGCGGGTCTGTGGAGCCTCCCCAGGACGGGGCGCTGCTGGACGAGTCGGCATTGGCCGGCCAGGCCGCGCGAGAGCTCTTCGAGGAGTTGGGAATCGGCACGGCTGCCGAGGACCTGAAGCTGTGGGTCGTCACCCGCGATGAAAACGGCAGTATCGGCCTGACCTACCTCGCCCCGGCCCTGCCCGAGGCAACGCTGCGCGCGGACTTCACCGCTGCTGCGGCGGCCGAGCGCGTCCAGGGCCGTGAACCTGAACTCGACGACATCGCCCTGGTGTGCTCACCGGACGAACTGGCCCATCTGGCCGGTCCGCACGCGGACTACCTGGAGCCGATCGTCCGTCGCTTCTGCGGGTGCCACTGAGGTCAGGAGTCGGGGGCGCGGCCGAGGCATAGCGGGGATGCGGGCGAGACCGTGGTCCGCAGCCGCTACTGTGGCGACTCGCCTGATCTCCGCCAGATTTGGAGCAGCCCCGGATGAACAGCACCCCTTTCCGTCTCGTCGTCACGGGCGGCGGGACCGGCGGACACACGTACCCCGCGTTGACTGCCGTGCGTACTCTGCAGGCCCGGCTCGCTGCCCAGGGCCGGGCGCTCGAGACGCTGTGGATCGGAACGGCCACCGGCCTGGAATCGAGAGTGGCGCCGGCAGAGGGCATCCCTTTCACCACCGTGGTGACCGGCAAGATCCGCCGCTCCAAGAACCCGCTGAAGCTGGCGTCCCCAGCGAACGTGCGTGACATGGCGCGGGTGCCACTCGGCGTGATCCAGGCCCGCCGGGCCATCGACCAGTTTGAGCCGGATGTAGTGCTCGCGACGGGCGGCTACGTGGCAGTCCCGGCCGGGCTGGCGGCGCGGATGTGCCACCGCCCGCTGGTGCTGCACGAGCAGACGGTGCGGCTGGGGCTGGCGAACCGGAAGCTAGCGGCGTCGGCTGCGCGGATCTGCGTGTCGTCGGAGTCGACGCTGGCGCTGCTTTCGGAGTCGGCGCGGCAGGTCGCCGTGGTGACGGGTAACCCGGTACGGCCGGAAGTGCTGTCGGGAGACGCCGACCGGGCGGTGCAGGCGCTGCAGCTGTGGGGCTTCGACCGGCAGCTGCCGACCGTATACGTCACCGGCGGCGCGCAGGGCTCGCAGCAGATCAACGAGCTGATCAGCGGGGTGCTGCCGTGGCTGCTGCCGTACGCAAACGTCATCCACCAGTGCGGCCCGGCCAACGAGGAGGGCCTGCGAGCGCTGGCGGCCGGGCTGCCGCCTGAGCTGGCAGGCCGCTACTACCTGGCCGGGTTCGTCGGTCCGGAGCTGCCGGACGTGCTGGCGCTGGCCGACGTGGTGATCTCTCGCAGCGGTGCGGGGACGCTGGCGGAGCTGACCGCGCTGGGCAAGCCCGCGGTGTTCGTGCCACTGGCGTCGTCGGCGGGCAATGAGCAGGCGCACAACGCGCGGCATCTTCAGGAGGCCGGGGCCGCGGTCGCGCTCGAAGGTGATGTGACGGCGGACCAGGTGCGGAACGCGTTGGGCCCGCTCCTGGCCGATGCCCATCTTCGGTGGGGTATGGCGGAGCGGGCCCGTGCGTACGGCCGTCCGGACGCGGCCGACAGGCTCGTGGACGAGATTCTGTGCGCCGCGTCCGGGCAGCCGGTCACTGCTGGCCGAGGTGGAGAGCCGTCCCGGTCTCGATGAGGACGGCGCATGCGTTGAACGCCTCCTGGTCCTTGCCCATCGGGTCGGGGACGTCGCGGTCGCCGAGGTAGAGCCCGAGCTTGTGCTCGTTGGCCTCGCCGCAGATCGCCCGGAGCGTTTCGAGGACAGTGGCGTCCATCGCGAGGACGCTGTCGGCCCAGTTGAGCATGTTGAGGGTGATCTGCTGGCCGCGGTGGGCGGTGAGGTCGAGACCGAGGCGCCGAGCAGCGGTGATCATCGACTCATTGGCGGGCTCACCTTCCCACTTCCCGATCAGCCCCGCCGAGCGGATCTCCAGCTCGGCGGCGCCCCGCCGGGCGAGCGCGACCGCCGCGAACGGCGATCGGCAGTAATTGCCGAGGCAGACGGTCAGGACCTTGCGCACGATGCGGCTCCCACAGTCTTCAGGGCCTGGCCGAGAGCGGTGACGACCTGGTCGATGTCGGCCTCGGCGAGGTGCTGATGAAACGGCAGCGTCAGGAGCTCCCGGCCGACTTGCTCGGTGGCGGGCAAGTCGCGCCGCCACTCGGCGAACGCCGGCTGCAGATGGTTGGGCGGATAGTGGACGCCTACGCCGATGCCGCGGGCCTTCATCCGCGCGTGCACCTTGTCCCGGTGCGGGGTGCGGACCTGGCACAGGTGTGGCACGGAGCGGTCGGGGTCGACGTCGACCAGGGTCACGCCGTCCAGGCTGGCGAGGGCTCGCCGGTACGCGCGCCACAGGCCGCGGCGGGTGGCCGCCGTCTTCTCGAAGTGCGGGAGCTGGGCGAGGCCGATGGCGGCGTTGATGCCGGACATCTGGTACCGCAGCCCGAAGCCCTCCACGCAGTAGCGGGTGGTCTGGGCGCGTTCGGCCTGGGACTGGACGACGCCGAGCATCCGCATCCGGCGGATCGTGGCGGCCTCCGCGTGGCCGCGCGGGATCACAACGCCGCCCTGCCCGCAGGTGAGGTTCTTGATCGGCCCGAAGCTGAAGCACGTCAAGTCTCCGGTGGCGCCGACGCGGCGGGCGCCGTTGCGGGAGCCGAAGGCGTGTGCGGCGTCCTCCATGGTGGCGATGTCCCGGGCGGCCAGCTCCGGGCGGATGCGGGATAAGTCGATGGCCCGGCCGCCGAACAGGACCGGCATGACCGCGCGCGTGCGGTCGGTGACGGCGTCCATGACGAGTTGGTCGGTCACGCACAGCGTGGCCGGGTCGACGTCCACGAAGACCGGAGTGGCGCCGACGGCGAGGATCGCCTGGACGGTCGCGCAGAACGTCATGGACGGCACGACCACCTCGTGTCCGGGGCCGACCTTGGCGGCGAGCAGCGCCGTGTGCAGGGCCGCGGTGCCGGACATGACGGCGACGGCGTCCCGGACGCCCAGGAAGGCGGCGATACGGCGCTCGAACTCCTCGGTGACGTCGGTGTGCCCGTACTGCCCGCTCTCCAGCACCTCGGCGACCGCGGCGGCCTCCTCGCCGAACAGGAACGGGCTGGCGTTGCGCCCGACGTCGAGCCTGGCGGTGATGGTCATGCGGTGGCTCCCTTCGGGGCGGCGGCGACCTCCAGCTCGGTGATGTCGCCGACGCGCAGCGTCTCCAGGTAGTTCGTGAGGAACACGCCAGCGCGGTAGGTGAGCCGGTCGTGATCGACCGGCTCACCGAACAGGCCGTTGACCATCTGGCCGACGAGATCCGCGCCTGCGGCCTCGGTCAGCGCGAACCCTCCGGCCACGCGGACGTTCAGCTCGGTGATCGTGACTCGGCCGTCGTCGGTGATGAACCCTTGGACGCAGCACAGGCCGGCTGCACGGACGGCGCGCAGCGTGTCTGCGACCAGGTCGTGCACGGCTTGGTTGTCGAACGTTGTGCTGACGGCGACGCATCCGGCCTTCACCAGGTCGCGGCGGCGCAGGATCACGGAGGCCTGGCCGTCTCGGTCCACGAGGCAGTCGGCGGTGAACTCGGTGCCATAGACGCGTTCTTGCACGATCGGAGCTGGGACCAGCTCGCAGAGCACGCGAACGTGCCGCAGCGAGGTCACCATGTGCACGCCCTGGGCGCCGTGGCCGCCGCGCGGCTTGACGACCAGCTCGACGCCGGCGGGCACCAGGTCGAGGTCTTCGGGCTCCCAGGCGCGCGGCGTCGGGATGCCGTGCTCGGTCAGGACCCGGTGGAAGCGGCGCTTATCGATGCAGTCGTGCACCGACTTGGCGTCCGGCAGCCACAGGCGTACGCCGTCGGCTTCCAGGCGGGGCCGCAGGTCGAGCAGCGGCGGCAGGTCGTTCTCGATGCCGGCCACGATCGCGTCGACGGCCAGGGCCCGGCACAGCTCGGTGATGGCATCCGGGTAGTCGGGGTCCTTGGCGAGCGGGACGACGTACGGGCAGACGTCCTCCAGGAAGAAGCCAGGGGCGAGCGAGTTGGCGTCGACGGCGACGACCTGGTGTCCGAGCCGCAGCAGGCTGCGGGCCAGGCCGAAGCCCGGGGTGGCGCCGACGCCAGTGACGAGGATCCGTCGCGGGGTCGTTTGGTCAGGCATGCTGTCGCTCCATCTGGGAGGTCGGGGCGGTGTGAGGGGAGAGCATGACTGGCCGGGGGCTGCGCGAGAGCGGCGCCCACCGGTCGGGGTTGCGGCGGTACCAGTCGGCGGTCTCCTCCAGCCCGGCGTGGAAGTCGCGGGCGGGCCGGTAGCCAAGGGCGGCGAGCTTCGACCAGTCCATGGCGTAGCGCAGGTCGTTGGACAGCCGGTCGGGGATGTACTCGACGCGGTCCCAGTCGGCGCCGCAGATCCGTAGCAGCTCCCTGGTCAGTTCCTTGCTGGACAGGTCGGTGCCGCCGCCGATGTTGTAGACCCGGCCGGGCACACCCAGGCGCAGGACCAGTTCGATGCCGTAGCAGTTGTCTTCGACGTGGAGCCAGTTGCGGATGTGCTGGCCGCGGTCGTGGAGGGTGACGTGCTCACCGCGCAGCAGGCGGGTCACGAACAGCGGGATGATCTTCTCGGGGTGCTGGTTCGGGCCGTAGTTGTTGGAAGAGCGGGTGACGCAGACGGGCGCACCGTACGTCTGCCAGTAGCTCAGCGCGATCAGGTCGCTGGAGGCTTTCGCCGCTGCGTAGGGGACGGTCGGGCGCAGCGGGTAGTCCTCGGTGGCCGCGCCTTCCAGCAGCGGCCCGTACACCTCGTCTGTGGAGACGTGCACGAACTTCTCGATGCCGTGCCGCATGGCCGCATCCACAAGGATCTGGGTGCCGTGAACATTCGTGGTCAAGAAGGTTCCGGCGGTGGTGAACGAGCGGTCGACGTGGGACTCGGCGGCGAAGTGGACGACCGCGGCGTGCTCACGGACCAGGGCGTCGACCAGTTCGCAGTCGCAGATGTCGCCGCGCACGAACTGCAGCTTGGGACTGAGGAACCCCGACCCGAGGTTCGCGACGTGGCCGGCGTAGGTCAGCGCGTCGAGCACGGTGACCTGCTCGATGTCGTCGGCGCTCAGCATGCCCCTGACGAAGTGGGAGCCGATGAACCCGGCTCCGCCGGTGACCAGCAGCTTCATAGGTGCCTCCGGTGAGGGTGACCGGCTGGCGGCAAGGGTGTGCCGCGGTTGGTCCGGTCGTGGGACGCCCGGCTGTTGCCGGGTGCGTTCTCACCCTGGCGGCCCGCGCGGGCGGCGCAGAGCCGCCGGGCAGGTATTGGCATCCGGTGTGCGGAACCAGCACACGATGTGCGTCCGCGCGCGCCCTCCCAACACCCCTCGAGTGCCGCTAAGTTCTGCACCACCCCATCCCGGGTCCGAGGAGGTGCCCATGGGCGCGGATGCTGAGATCGGTACCCTCTTACGCGGAGCGCGCTGCGCCCTGCGGCTCACGCAGACCCAGGTCGGCACGGCCTGCGGCTATTCGGCGTCGGCCGTATCCCGCATCGAGAGCGGAAAACTGCGAGTCGACTACCCAACCTTGATGCGCTTCGCCGCATTCCTGCGGATCGCACCCGAGCAACTGCGTGCGTCTGCCGTACCCGGCATGACCAATATCGCTACGGTGGCCGAAGGTTGCCGGTCGGTTGAGGAGGACGAGGTGCGTCGTAGGAACCTGCTGACGGGAGTGGTGGCAGCGGGGGCGACGGCCGTCGTCGGCGCCGAGCCGGCTGCCGCCGCTCCGGTCGATCTGGATGTGGCGCTGTTCCGGTTGCCGCAGGCGGAGCCGATTCCGCTGCCCCGGCTCGTGGGGCAGATCGCTTCCGCCCGGCAGGACTACTGCGCCACCCAGTACACGCGTCTCGGGCAGCTGCTGCCCGGCCTGATCGCGTCGGCGACCGCAACGAGGGACGCCTCGTCGGGCCGTGCTCGTGAGAAGGCGGACATGGCCCTGGCCCGCTCGTACGTGCTGGCGGCCGAACTCGCCGCAAAGCAGCACTCGGACGCGGCGTGGGTGGCCGCGGACCGTGGGCTGGCGGCTGCGCGCTGCAGCGGCATCCCGGTGGCCGTCGGGGAGGCCTCGCGGCAGCTGGCGATTGCCATGCGTCGCTCGGGCCGGTCCGCGGCCGCGGTACACCTGCTCACCAAGGAGGCCGCCGACCTGGACCCCTCCCGCGACCACACCGGCGCCGTGCGTACGACACTGCTGCTGACCGGCGCGTACTCGGCGGCGACCGGGCACGACCAGACGACCGCCCTGTCCCTGCTTGAGGAAGCCAAGCAGGAGGTGGAGCGACGGCCGGCCGTGCCGGGCCTATTCACGGTGGAGGCCACCCTCGCTCAGGTTGACGCCTACCGGATCAGCGTGCTGAACGCATTGGGCACCCCAGACGAAGCGGTCGATGTCGCTGCCCGGCTGAACGTGGACCGGATGCCAACGGCGGAGCGGCGGGCACGTGCGTGGACCGACGTCGCCCGCATGTGGAACGCGCTCGGGGACGGCAAGCAGACGTTCGCTGCACTGCGCAGGGTGGAGCAGGAGGCCCCGCAGGAGGTGCGGCGGCCCGCGCTGCGGACGCTGACGGCTGGTCTGTTGTACGGGCCGACCCGCATCGAAGGGATCCGCGAGTTCGCGGCCCGCACCGGCGCCTTGGTCGCCTGACCGCGCCTGGCCACAGAGAAGACTCTGTGCCCCGCTGTATCCGGATGCCACTACCGTGCTCAACTGATCCGGCTCCGCGGCGGACAGCTCGCGGTCGACCACCCAGAGACCGGGGTCGGCGAGCCGGAACGCCATCTGCTGCTCGGGCCGGCGCAGTCCGGGCTCGCGTTCCAGCAGCCGGTGACGCCGGAGAAGATCGAGGCGATCTGCCGCCGCGTCTTCGGGACCAACACACAGGTCACCGCCGCCGTCGGAGGCAGTTCCGCAGTGAGCGCGCCCTGATGCGCAACGAGTTCGCGACCCTGCCCTACCTCGCGCCGATCGCGCCGCTAATGCCCCGGCTCATCGCCGCCGACTTCACCCACGAGGCCATCGAGCGGGACGTCATGGTCCAAACGCTCCTGGACGGCGTCCCGGCCGCCGAGCAACTCGGCACGTACCCGCGCTCCACCTGGCCAGACTTCTTCCGGCAACTCGGCGAGGTCGCCCGCACCGTCCACGCGGTCCATGGCCCACACTTCGGCCCCGTCAGCGGCCCCGGCTACGCCTCCTGGAGAGAGGCCCTGGCCACGTCCTTCACCGACATTGCTGCCGACCTCGACACGGCTGGGCTGGACGCTGCGGACGTACGCAAGGCGGCGGACCTGGTCGACGAGCATCGGGCGGCCTTCGACGAGATCACCGAGCCCCGTCTCCCATCAGGAAATTTTTGAACAATCAACTGTCTTCTTGACGCATCTGCCCCGCTGTCCACACTCAGCGGGGTACTCGACTTCGACCGAACCCTGTGGGGCGACACGGTAGCCGACTGGACCATCCGCATGGCGACTGCGAAGCAGGACGAGAAGATCGCGTTTTGGGAGTCCTACGGGCCGAGTAGAGACTGTCCCAACGCCGTACTGAGGGCGCGAATCTAGGAAGTCCGGCACTTCGGCGCCATCCGCCTTGAGCGTCACAGGCTCGGCAACAGCGAGGACGTAGCCGCGAGTTACGACTCCATCGAGGCCATCCTCGCGACGTTGGGCTGATGCTCGCTCAGTGCCGCGACAGGCAATCAGCCCTGCGGTCGCTCCCTCACCCGGCTCCCGAAGCCCAGGAGTCATTTCCGGCTCGGCGTAGGTGGCGGACCTGGACCATGGTCAGGTCTGCAGCCGCATCTGATCCCGCTCTGTCACCGCATAGCCAGGGACGGAAGGCCACCGAACGGTCAGCACCACCGACTCTTCCTCTGCGAACCATGAGTGATCGACTCCGCGCCCCCATACGACGTAATCGCCCTCCTGTTCCAGAAGGACACTCCGACCGGGGAGTTCAACACGGAAGCGTCCCCTGATGAGAACCAGGAGGGCTGTACGTTCCTCACCTTTGACCCACTGCAATCGCTCATCGCCGCGGGGATGGACACCCCATTTAATCTCCACAGCCTCGCTGTGGCGCGGATCGCCGATGTCTTTAAAATGCCCCAGCAGCCAGCCCCGGTCCAGTGCCGCATCCTTGCCTGCGTTGCCCACGTACACGCTGTCATTCACGCGGCATGACGCTAGCAGCAGTCGTGAGCGCCATCAGCACTGTCGACACACTGCCGCGACCGACAGGAACCAAGCGAGTGACATTTTAGTCGCCCTGTTGCCAAACGCAATCACTTTTTGGCCAACCTGCACCGAGGTGGCGAGGGCTCAACCTTAGAACGGACATAGGTGTCCAATGGCATCTTCGAACTAAATGGCCACTACATGTCACGTTCCAGTCGCCGCAAGTTTGCTGAATATTTACTCTCTTGACATCTCATCGTCTCCTTGGTCAGGATGATCAAGCCCGACCGGCAGGAGCCTGCCGATCTGACCATTGGCACTGCAAAGGCTCCTCGCGGCGCGCATACGGGAAGAGTCGCCACTATCGCTCACTCGGTTTGTGCAGCATGCCGTCGGACTGCGCGGAGTAAGGAAAAAGGGGGTTCTGCGTGAATCGGATGTTTCGGAGTCTATGTAGTGACCTGGTTCCTCAGACCCGAACTGCACGCAGACTCGCTTTTCTCACGCTGATACAGTCGATGGGTACTGGGCTCTTTCTGACTTCCAGTGCGATTTTCTTCACCCGAGTGATCGGCTTTTCGACGGAGTCGGTGGCAGTGGTTCTCTCTGTCGCGGGATTCTTCGGATTCCTGTCCACGATCCCAGCGGGAAGACTCGCCGACAGGTTTGGCGCACGGCTGCTGCTGGCCGGCAACTACGCTGGTCTTTCTGTCTTGTTCGCTCTGTACTGCTTCGGTGACGCCTTCGCCGTGTTCGCGGTGGTTGCCTGCCTGATAGCGGTCGGGGAGACGGCTGGCAGCCCTTTGCGGGCGGCCCTGACATTCAATCTTTTCGGAAGAGAGTCTGCGGCGAAGGTGCGCGCTCAGATGCGAAGCATCTTCAATCTCGGGTCCATGGCAGGTGCGGCTCTGGCGGGCGTGGCGCTGGCGGCAGGCACCGGCCAGGCGTTCTATTCGGTGATCGGTGTCAATGCCTGCGCTCAGTTGATCTGTGCGGTGGTGACCCTGAGTCTTCGTGAACCGGTGCGGCCGGAACACGAGCCACGGCAGTCTGGGGCACAGAGCCGGGCCGCCCTGCGCGATTACCGTTTCGTCGCTGTCACGCTCGCCAGCGGAATCCTGGAGCTCCACAATGCGATGCTGAACATCGGAATTCCGCTGTGGATCACCGTCCGGCTGCGGGAATCCGGCAGTCTCAACTCCGTGGTCATGATATCCAACACACTGCTCGTCCTGCTTTTTCAGGTACGGTTGAGCAGAGGAGCAGATTCAGCCCGCGGGTCCGCAATATTGCAGAGGCGATCAGGAATCTTTCTGCTGGTTTCCTGTCTGGTTTTCGCTGGCACCGCTGCCGTACCCCATGGGTGGGTGGCACCGCTCGTCGTTCTGGCGGCCGTGGTGATGGTATTCGGAGAGATTTATCAGGCGGCCGGGAGTTGGGGTATCTCGTTCGAGCTTCCGCCGCCGGGGCGCCAAGGGGAATATCAGGGGGTCTTTGCTCTAGGGCGTGGCCTCCAGCAGTTTGTCGGTCCCATGCTAGTGACCGCTTTGGTCATCAACATCGGCGCGTACGGCTGGATTGTCCTTGGAATCGTGTTCGGGGTCGTCGGAGCACTATGCGTTCCGCTGGTGCGGGCCGCCGAGCAAGATGCTAAGAAGATTCTCGTCGCCGCCTAGATCGATCCAGTCCATATCGCCTTCCCGACGAACGAAATTCCGTCCATAGCACGGCAGGCTGTTTCCGTGTGGGACTTACTCAATGCTTCCTGGAATGTCTCACCGGACTCAGTGTGCCCCACAACACATTTGGAGAGATAGATGCTCAAGCGTTCGTACCCCTCGTTCCGATCGCTGGTGGAAAAGGGCGAACTGGTCCGCGTAGCCGGCGCCCACGACGCACTGGGCGCAGTGCTCGCGGAGCAGGCGGGTTTCGACGCTGTGTGGTCCTCCAGCCTTGAAGTGTCCGCGGCTCGGTGCCTTCCCGACGCCAGCGTCCTGACGATGACGGAGTACCTTGACGCCGCCGCGAACATGCAGAAGGCGCTCGGTATACCGGTCATCGCCGACTGCGACACGGGCTACGGCAACAACCTCAACGTGGTGCACATGGTCCATGAGTACGAGGCCGCCGGCATCACCGCGGTGTGCATGGAGGACAAGTTGTTTCCGAAGCTCAACAGCTTCGCAAGTGGCGACCAGACGCTATTGAGCACGGAGGCGTTCTGCAGCAAGATTCGTGCAGCGAAGGGTGCCCAGGCCACGGGAGACTTCTTCGTCGTCGCGCGCACTGAGGCACTGATCAATGGCTTGAGCGTGGACGTCGCCCTGGAGCGGTCCCACGCGTACTGCGATGCCGGAGCCGACGCCGTGCTGATTCACTCCAAGTCCAAGACCAAGGACCAGGTCGAGGAGTTCCTGTCGCGCTGGGACGGCCGCCGTCCGGTCGTCATCGTTCCCACCACCTACCCGGACTGGCACGTGGACGACATCGCCAAGGCCGGCGTGTCCGTCGTGATCTACGCAAACCAGGGGCTTCGCGCCACCGTCGCGTCGCTGCGCGAGACGTTCGAGTCCATCTGCCGGCACGGTGACTCCACCGACCTAGAGGACCGCATCGCCGCGGTGAGCGATGTTTTCGAGCTCCAGAAACTCAAGGAGTGGCAGAAGCTCGACGCCTAATTCCATCTGACCTCCTGCCGAATCGCCGTGGGGGCAGCCCGCTAACGGGCTGCCCCCAGGGCGCCACAGGGCCACATCAGGCGGCCCATAGCGATCATTCAGACTGACAGGGAACCCACCCCGTGAACTCAGTTCCGCCCTCCTCACCCGCTCGCCACAAAGTTCTGGTCGTCGACCCCATCGCGCCTCAGGCGCTGGAGGAACTCCGGGCGGCGTACGACGTCAGCATGCATATGCAGCCGTCCACAAGCGAACTTGTTGACCTCTTGCAGGGCAAGGACGCGATCGTGCTGCGCAGCGGCGTGAAGCTGCCAGCCGAGGTCATCGACGCCGCCGCGCAACTGAGGGTCATCGCACGCGCGGGCAATGGAACCGACAACATCGACCTCGCGGCGGCCGAACGCGCCGGGATCCAAGTCTTCAACATCCCGAGCGTATCCTCCGGCGCGGTAGCCGAATTGGCCCTCGGACTCACCTACGCGGTGACGCGTCACATAGCCCTCGCGGACCGGCAGATACGCAGCAACCTGTGGAAAAAGTCAGAGCTGGCGGGCATCGAACTGGCCGACAAGACGATGGGCATCGTTGGGATGGGCGGCATCGGCTCCCGCCTGGCAGCACTGGCACGCGGCGTCGGCATGCGGGTGGTGGGTTCGGTGAGCCGTCCCACGCCAGAACGCGAATCGGAATTCGCACGTGCGGGTGTCAAGCTGATCGCCAACGACGAAGTGCTCCGCCAGGCCGACGTCGTCGCTCTGACCTGCCCCCTCAACGACCACACCCGCAACCTCATCACCGCAGCGGAACTGGCCACGATGAAGCCCGGCGCCTACCTCGTCAACGTCTCCCGCGGAGGAGTGGTTGACGAGAACGACCTCTACGACGCCCTTGCGCGACGGCACATCGCCGGAGCCGCCATCGACGTCCTCGCCGTCGAACGAGAACCGAGCCGGCTGACGGAGCTGGACAACGTCGTCCTCACACCGCACATCGGCGCCATGTCGGTCGACTCCCAGAACCGCATCGGAGCGATGCTCCTCGACGGCCTTGCCTTGGCGCTCGCCGGACAGGACGCCCCCACCCGCATCGTCTGACCGCTCCGGGCCAGAAAGCCCCACCATCGAGAAAGCACTCCCATGCAACTGAAGAACGACGGTTTGAGCGTCGGCGTCGTGGGCGCCACCGGCTACACAGGCGGCGAACTGTGCCGACTGCTGCTCAACCACCCTGGCGTCAGCCGTATCCTGCCGACCGCGCGCGGAGACGAGCAGTTCGAGCGCCTCCACACCAACCTCATGGGCAGCGGTCTGCAGTTCCTCAGCCTCGACGACCTCAAGCGCCGGGTCGAAGAGCTTGACGTGGTCTTCTTCTGCACGCCCTCGGGCGAGGCCATGCGCAACGCGCCCTGGTTCCTCGACCACGGGATCCGCGTTGTCGACGTCAGCGCCGACTTCCGCTTCTCCGACCCTGACGTCTACCAACGGGTCTACGGTTCCCCCCACGCCGCTCCCGAACTCCTGCCCGACGCTATCTACGGAGTGACGGAACTGAACCGCGAGTCCATCGCCAAGGCGCGAGTCGTCGCCAATCCTGGGTGTTACGTCATCACCGCGATCCTGGCTCTCACGCCACTGCTACGTGCCGGGTGGGCCGACCTCGACGCCCCCGTCCACATCAGTGCCGTCAACGGCACGACCGGGGCCGGAAACAAGCCCAAGCGGTCCATCATGCACGCCGAGGTGCTGAACTCCATGCTGCCCTACAGCATGGAAGGCCATCGGCACGGTCCGGAACTGGAAAACCATCTTGCGGCCGAGGCAGGCCGCCCACTGACCGTGGACTTCAACACCGCCCACGGCAACTTCGCCCGCGGCATCTACCTGCAGGCCAACTTGTCCGTGCACCCCAACGTACGAGAAGGCATGACACGTGAGCGGATCCTTCAGCTGCTGACCGACTTCTACGGCCAGGGCGGCGAGAAGGAGTTCTTCGTGCGGGTGAACACCTTCCCCAAAACCGGAGGAATCAACTCGAAGGAGTACGACGTCTACCCGAGCGTAGCCGGCGTCATGGGCTCGAACTTCTGCCACATTGGTGCCGACTACGACACCCAGCGGGGCATCGTCAAACTCCTGTCAGTTACCGACAACCTGGTCAAGGGAGCCGCCGGTTCAGCCATCCAGAACATGAACGTGATGTTCGGGCTGGACGAGACGACCGCCCTGCGGGCGTACGGGTTGTGACCGTGAACCGCTCGGGGCAGCACACGGCCACGCAGAACGCTCCCCGCTCGCTCCTCGACCGGCGGATCTCCAGCGGGGAACGTTGGATCTTCTCGGCCGGCTTCAACGTGGCATCGGGCATGCGCGACACCAGCCGGATCGACACCGAACTGGCCGACATCGCCCGTCTCGCCGACGCCGGGGCGCGGGTGGCGGTGCTCTCCCACCAGGGGCGTCACAAGGACGGTTCGGCACAGCACCTGGGCGACGTCGCCGCTTATCTGAGCGGGCGACTCGGCAGGAACGTTGTCTACGTTCCGGAGAACACCACCGACTCGGCCGTCGAACACTCCCATGCGTTGGTCCCCGGTGAGGTGGCGCTCTTTGGGAACACGCGGCACCACCCGGGAGAGGAAGTCAACGATCCCGCGCTCGCCGCCCGGTTCGCCTGTCTCGGAGACGCCGTTGCGATCGGCGGCTTCTCCAAAGCCCACCGCGAACACGCGTCCAACACCGGGCTGTTGAAGTACCTTCCCGGGTGGGCTGCACACAGCCTGCTGGCGGAGGTAGAACGGCTCTCCCCCTGGTCTGGCGCCGATCCGTCCGTGCCCTCCCTAGCAGTGCTGGGCGGCGTCAAACCGGAGAAGACACTCATCGGACTGCGCAGTTTCTCCCGCGCGTACGACGTCGTGGTGCCGGCTGGGGTCGTCCTCAACCATGTGTTGAACGCGCTGGGCCACCAGGTAGGCGACTCCGAACTCGGCGAAAAGCCCGAACGCTGCGCGAAGGCCACAGAAGAGATCCTGAACTCTGCGGCTGCCCGCATCCACGTGCCCAGCCAGCTGGTCATCGCTCGCAGATCAGAGGGCTCCTTCACGGATCCGCGCGAGATCAACGTCAACGACGGAGTTCCGCCCGGGTTTGCCATTGTTGACTTCCGTCTGGAGCCCTGGCTGCTCGAACTCATGCGCGAGTTCTGCAACAGCGGATGCCGGGCCGTGCTGGCGGGAACACCGAGTTTGTTCCTCCAGGGGTTCCGCCACGTCTCGACACAGTTGCTGGACTGGGTCTCGGCGCCGGAGGTCGAGGCGATCCTCCTCGGTGGGGACACTGTGTCCGAACTTCCTTTCGATGGCTCTACGTCGACCGGCGGTGGCTCTGCGCTGTGCTACCTGGGCAACGGGGACCTCCCTGTTCTTCGCGCCCTGCGCGAGAACGCCGCGATGTCCTGGACGGAGATCTGACGATGTTCGACTTTCACATTCCGACCCGGATCGTCTTCGGCCGAGGCCGTCTTGAGGAGCTAGGGACGCACACCCGCGCCTGGAGCGACCACGCCTTGATCGTCTGCGGTCGTTCCGCCATGCGAACGGCTGGAGTACTAACCCGTGTCCAGTCGATCCTGTCCGCTGCCGGCGTCAAGGCTGAGGTGTGCGACCGGATCTCCGCCAATCCCCGATCAGACGAGGTAGATGCGGCGATCAGGCAGGCCCGGCGCTTCGGCGCCCGAGTGGTCGTCGCGCTAGGCGGGGGCAGCGCGCTCGACGCCGCTAAGGCCGTGGCAGTCGGAATCGGACACGAATCAGTTGCTGGGCTCGTCGGACGCACACTGGAGCCCTCCCCCGACTCCCTGCCAGTGATCGCGGTACCGACCACGGCCGGTAGCGGTGCGGAGGTCACCAAGGGCGCGATCATCACGGACGTGGTACGGGGCTTGAAGTCGGGCATTCGTGGTGACGATCTCTTCCCGAAAGTCGCGATTGTCGACCCGGCACTGACCGACATACTTCCCCGCCGCGTCGCCCTCGACTCAGGCTTCGACGCCATGGCCCACGCCGTCGAGGGCTTCCTCGCGCGTCGTTCCGGTGAGATGAACAAGGCCCTTTCGGAGCGGGCCGTCGAGCTTCTGGCACCGGCCTTGCGTCGAGTGGCCGCCGGAGACACGAGTGCGGAAGTCCGGGACACCATGGCGTTCGGGTCTCTGCTGGGAGGGATCAACGTGGCCACGGCCAGCACCTGTCTCCCGCACAGACTCCAGCAGGCGATCGGGACGGCTGAGCGTGTCGGCCCGTCCCACGGATCCGGTCTGGCCATGCTGTACCCGGCCTGGCTGGAGTCCGTCGAGCACGTAGCCGGTGACGACGCAACGGCCATAGCCAGGTTTCTCGGTGCGACAGACCTCCGCCTCGCCATGCAGTGCCTGCTGCAGGACATCGGTCTGACACAAAGGCTGAGTGACTACGGCTACGTGGCGGACGACGTCCACGGCTTCACCGACCGTGTCTCGGGCAACCTCGACAACGACCCCCACCCCGAGATCACAGCCGAACTGATCACCACGATCTACACCAGCAGCCTCTGACAGGGAAACCCGTGAAAAAAGCTCTCCTCATCGGCTGGCGGTCAGGCGCCGCCCAAGCTGTTGAAGCCGTCGGCTACGCGCCCACGTGCATCATCACTCCCGCCGACAAACCGGCCGCCCTCCGCGCCGGCTTCGACGGCGGTCTTGTCACCGCCTCCGATCCGGCCGACGTCGAGCAAGTCCTTGCAGCTCTCAAGCGGCACCACATCGATATAGCCGACTTCGCCGCGGTGGGCACCAATCTGGAACGCTGCATGGTCACCGCCAGCACCATTGGTGCCTTGGGCGGCGCCCGCTCCATACCCGTGCACACGGCGGTGCTGCTGCGGGACAAGATTGCTCAAAAGGCCGCGGTCGGTGCAGCTGGTCTACCCGTTGCCACCTGCCACACCATCGACACCCTTGACGACCTGCCAAGCGATCCCGATGTGTACCCGCTGGTCGTCAAGCCCCTGGCCGGGGAAGGCACCCGCGAAACCCACTTGCTGCAAGATGCACCGGATGCCCGCCGGCTCGCCGAAGCGCGCCCCGCCAACGCCGGGCATGGCCCCTGGGCGGTCGAGGAGTTCATCGACGGCGCCGAGCTGCAGATCGACGGCGTCGTACGCGACGGGCAGCTGTGCGGGTTCACCATCTCCCGTTACCTGCAGAACCTCATCGCCATCAAGACTGGCGGACTTGTCGGTGGCGTCCTCCTGAACCCGGAGGATCACCTGCGGCTGTACGAGCAGGCCACGGATCTCACCACAGCGGCGCTGACGGCTCTCGGGCACACGGACGGCGTGTTTCACCTGGAGGCATTCGACCAAGGCCACCGTCTGGTGTTCAGCGAATGTGCCGGCCGCGTCAGCGGCGGCCTGGTGCGGGAAATGCTGGTGCGGAAACTGGGCCTGGACCTCACCGCTGAATGGGCTCGCGCCCTCGTCCGGGCGAAACCTGAAATCCCGGCCGAGCCGCGAGATGATCTCTGCTACGGCTTTGCGAACCTCGCCGCCCCACCTGGCGAGATCGTCTCGATGCCCACCACGGCAGACGTACTGCTCCGCGATCTCGTGGTCGAGGCCGCCGTCGAACTCGGCCCGGGTCTCACCGCGCCGGATCAGACCACCGCATCCAATCTACGCGCTGGACGGTTCATCGCGAGCGCCGACAGCGAGAAGGCGGTCGAGGCCGCTGTGTACGACACCCTTACCTGGTTCGCCGACCACACAATCGTCAAATAGAAGGAGAGTAGAGGTTCCCATGCCCAGCACCCCCACGGCGGCGGTCATCATCCTATTTCGCGGCACCAAGGAACGGCATCTCGAAGTCCTCACCCAGGCCGTCCAAGCCGTCATCGACAGCGACCTGACGCCCGTCTGCATCGCGCCCGAGAACACCGTTATCCCGGACGCGCTGGGAGCGGAGCGAGCCTTCTACAACCAGGCCAGCCCCGACAGCCTGACCGACGCAGTCCAGCGGGCAGTAGCCGACCGGCCGATCCGTCGCATCCTCGCGCTGGATGAGAAAGATGTGCAGCCCGCCGCCCACCTACGCGGCATCCTCGGCATACCCGGGCTCACATCGCGGCAGAGCGTGTACTTCCGCGACAAGAATGCCATGGCCGCCCGCTCAGCTGAGCTGGGCTTGAACGTCGCCCCATCCTGCCAACCCCACACACTCGCCACCGTGGAAGAGTTCGCCACACGGGTCGGCTACCCACTCGTGGTCAAGCCCTACGACGGCGTCTCCTGCATCAACACCTATAAGGTCAACGATGCTGTCGAACTCAGGCAGCTGTGGCCCAGCATCGAAGAACAGCGACATGATTACCGAGTGGAGGGCTTCGTACACGGCCGCCAGTTCCACGTCGACACGATCGTCCGAGACGGCGTCGTCGTCTTCGAAAGCGTCTCGGAGTACACGGCGACCATCCTCGACAATCACGGCCACGGTCCGCTGGGCAGCATCGCCCACGCCGACACAGACAACCCCCAGCATCTCGCGCTGCTGCGCCAGAACCGTACCGTACTTGACGGCTTCGGCCTGACCACAGGCATCACACATGCCGAGTTCTTCCTGCAGGACGACGGCAAGATCGTCTTCGGGGAGATCGCCGCCCGCATGGCAGGGGCCTGGAACACGATGATCTACGCCGGCGCGTACGGCATGCAACTCGCCTACACATGGGTGAGGACCGAGATTGATCCGGACTACCACTGGAAGCCCGACACGCGGCGGCCTGCGGCGGCCGAGTTTCTCTGGACCGACAGCACAGGCACCATCGAGTCCATCACCCCCGCCGAGACACTTGAAGCCCTCCCCGGTGTCTTCGATGTCCAGATCTGGAAGAAGCCCGGCGACTTGATCCACCCCAATGAAGGAACGCGCGGCCAGGACATCGGGCGAATCATCATCACAGGCTCCTCAGTCGAAGCGGTGAAGGAGTACACGAACAAGGCCCGGAACACATTTAGAGTCACCACGCGATGACCCCGAGCGTGCTCGGCCTCCTCCTTCCTCAATGGGTCGAGCACGCGCCGAAGAGCGAGGAACCAATGGATACCAGGCACCTGATGGGCAGTGACCTTCATGCGTAGACCCGAGAGGGGGCTGTAGTTCCGGGGGTGAGCGCTCAAAGATCGCTGTCAGGCGCGGCCCGCCCTTACCGGGCCCAGGGAGCGCCACGCCGGAGCAGGCGCCGGCGACGTGAAACACGGCCGGTGCCTGCGATGCGACAAGGACTTCCAAGCCGCGCCCTGCCCGATCTGCGGCAGCTACCGCATCGACGGCTCCTACGGCATCTCTGGGATCCGCTTCACGACGCTGCCCCAGACCGTCGAATGCAAGGACTGCCGGAGCACGCTCCCGGCGCGCGATCCCGGCCCCGAAGGGTCGTCCAACCACTAGCTGCGCGCTTCTGATCAGCAGACGTGCCAGAGCCCGGCCTGTACGGGATGACGGTGTTGGCGAATTGCTGCCTGCCGTGCCGTTGCTTGAAGATCCGCTCGATGAGGGGTATTCAAGGGTGAAGGCAGGCAGCAGCGGGCTGCCTCGGCCTTGGGTGTCGCTGGTTCGGCGGTGTCGAAAGAGAGACTCATACCGATGGCAACAGGCGTAGTGAAGTGGTTCAACGCCGATAAGGGATTCGGGTTCATTCAGCAGGATGACGGCGGACCGGACGTCTTCGTCCACTTTCGGGCCATCCAGTCCACCGGATTCAAGGAGCTGTACGAGGGTGACAGGGTCGAGTACACGGTGACGCAGGGGCCGAAGGGGCCGCAGGCGGAGAACGTCGTCCGGCAGAAGTGACGGACGATGGTGGAGCATGCGTAGGGGCTCCGTACCGACTGTGAGGTCGCTGGGACGGAGCCCCGGCTGCCGATTCGCCGACAGCGTCATACCGCACAGGCCGGGCCCCGGGCCCACGCATGTCCGGCGTCCTACAGGATCACAACCCCCGCAACGCAGGGCCACACCCGAAGGCCCGAGTATCGACGACCGCGGCTGCACTACGACTGAACCGAGTCCTACCCCGCCAACGCCCCCGAAGGGTGGCGTTCCCGCATCGAACTGGGTGCTCGGACCCTCTGGGCTCTCTACCGCAAACACCCGTGGCTGGCCGCCTCCCTCACCCGCCCTCTGTTCCTGCCCAACCTGATGGTCCACGGAGAGTGGGTGCTGGGAGCCCTCGACGGCCAGGGACTCGATCCCACCATGCTGTTCGACATCCACGTCCTGCTCTACAGTCATGTCCAGGGCCTGGCTGTGCACCTGGAGATGGAGGCGCACGCCGAAGCGGTCACCGGCCAGTCAGAGGACCAGTGGATGGAAAGCCGCACCCCCGCTCTCCAGGAACTGGTGGAATCCGGCCGCTTCCCGACCTTCACCAAGGTGGTCGGAGCCTTCGAGGACGGCTATGACCTGCGTCTCGACGCCCTCTTCGAATTCGGCCTCAAGGCACTCCTCGACGGTCTCACTTCCCTCGTCGAAGGCCAGGAAGTTGTCACGTAGACATCGCGGGCTTCGAAGGAAGATCTTCCGGGACAGAGCGTGGCGGCTTTCCTGGAGGTTGGCCTGATGATCCGAGTCGCCAACCACACCTCATCCGCCGCCTCCTGTCTCAGCGGCTCGCGTCTCATGTCTCAGCGGTACGAGTAGATGAGGCTCACCCCTCCGGCGGTAGCGGGCGACACACCGCTCATGTTCACCGGCGGGATGACGCCCGGTTGGGCGGCGCTATGCGGACCCGGGTTTCGGTGGGGGCGTTTTCGATGTCGTCGAGTTGGGCGGTGATCGTGTTGCGCAGGTCGTCGTAGTCATCGAAGCAGTAGTCGTTGAACAGTGTGTAGCCCGTCCACATCAGGTTGGCGCACACACGCGCCGGGACCCGGCCGGTCTGGGCGCCCATGCCGACCAGTGCCACCGACTCGATGCTGCCGGGTGCTCCGTTGTTCTGGTGGTGGATCGCCTGGAACGCGGCGGCGCACGCCAGGGCCACGTTGAGGGTCTCGCTCACATTCTGCGAGGACTGCTCCATCGTCGGCGTCGAGATCAGGAACTTCGGGTTGGTCGCCCCGGACGGAACGCACACCGCGCTTCCCACCGGGAGCCTTCCCTCGAACTGGTCGCGGATCGCCCGCTGGACGCGCAGCTGGATTCCCGCGCCGAGGTGCCGCTTGACGACGGCGTCGACCCCGCCGTTCATCAGGCCCCGCGAGTTGGTCGGGCTGACCCAGGCGTCGACGGTCTCATCGAGGATCGACCCCTTGCGGATCTCGATCCCGGGAGTGTCGGCGAACGCCGCCCGCCACGCCTGCACCACCCTGGCGTTGATGTCGGTCAAGACCACCTTGAGCGGCGGCTGCACGCGGTTCACGGTCATCTTCCACACTCCCGTCGGGAAAGGGGCTTTCCAGTGATCACGACGCTACAGGGCACCACTGACAACGCAGTTGGGAGATCGCGTTGTCGTACCCCGCTGCTAGCCTCCCGGCCATGATCAATGCCAACGCCCCAGCCCAGCCCGACCCGAACGACCCGCTCGCGCTCGCCGAACTGTTCAAGGACGGCGGTGAACCGTGGCTCCCGCTGCTGAGGCCGGTCATCGAGGCGCAGCCCGACGCGGCCTCGTTCATCGGCCCGGGCCGGGGCCCGGACGTGGTTCCTGTCCGCGAACTGACCTTCCAGGCGCTCAAGCCCAACCCGCCCCACAAGTGGAAGGTCGTCATCTTCGGTCAGAACCCGTACCCGCGGCCGGAGAGCGCCACCGGTATCGCCATGTTCGACAACACCTTTCACGACTGGAAGGACAGCCAGTTCGGCAGGGTCGTCAGCATCCGCTGCCTCATCAAGGCGGCGGCTATGTGGAAGTACGGCATCCCCAAGAAGACGCCGATCGCCGACGTCCGCGCGCTGCTGAAGAAGCAGGACACCGTCCAGCCGCCGGAATGGTTCCAGGCGATGCTCACGCAGGGCGTGCTGCTGCTGAACGCGGCCCTCACCGCCAGCAGCGACGGACCGAGGGGGGCCGACCCGCACACGGGGTTCTGGCGTCCGGTCGCCGAGCGGATCGTCGAGGAGATACTCAAGGCCAAGCAGAACGCCGACGACGAGGATCGCGGTGTCGTCTTCGCATGGTGGGGGGCCCACGCCCGCAGTCTGAAGCAGGTCGTCCTCCGGCTCCAGAAGAAGTACCCCGAGGTCGAGGTCCGGCACATCGACCATTGCAATCCCGCCGCGCAGGGGGACATCTTCTGCGACGGCGACCACTTCGAAATGGTGAACGACGCCCTCGCGTCGGTGGGCGCCGACGCGGTCGACTGGCTGCCAAGCAGAGGGTGGGACAGGCTCGCGCCGGGTGCCGGCGGGGCGGGCAGCGACGTCGCCGAGCGCATGGGCGCGTTCATCACGTCCACCATGGAGCTGCACCAGCTGTACCTGGAGCGGCTTTCCAGCGTCAAGGACGAGGGCCTCGTCCTTGACGCGATCACCGGCGTGTTCGACACCCCGCTCATGGACTTCCGTGACGCCGTCAGCCCCGTGGCCGAGCTGCTGCGCGGTCTCGACCGGCACGTCCAGCGGTCGCACGATTTCGGCAAGCTGCGGGCGGACGAAGGTACCGGGAGCCTGTCCGCCGACGCCGTCGCCGCCCTGTACCTCTACACCTGCGAGTCCGCGTTCTACCGGGAGATCAACGCCATCCTGCGCAACCCGGACCGGTCGAAGGTCGTCCCGTACCTCCCCTATCTGCGACTCCTGTTCTCAGCGGTGTCGGGGCTTCCCGCCCGCAAGGAGCCGTTGTGGCGCGGAGTGCCGCTGGACCTGCGGGCGCAGTACCCGGTGGGGCGGACCGTGACCTGGTGGGGCGTGTCCTCGTGCACATCCGAGCTCGGCGTGGCACGAGCGTTCCTCGGCAGTCGCGGCAAGCGGACGCTCTTCGAGGTGCAGCCCGCACGGGCCGTCGGCATTCGCAACTTCTCCGCGTTCACGGGCGAGGAGGAGTTCATCCTCCTGCCCGGCACACAGCTTGAGGTGGTGGATGTGAAGACCGAGCGTGGCGGTCTGTGCACCGTGAAGCTGACCGAGTCGGAAGAGCGGCCCCTCGTGTCCTGAGCAGGTGTGAACGTGCCCGGGCCCCCGTCTGGCGGTCGTGCATGCCCTGTTCGTCGGATGACAGAGGGCCACCCGCATCTCGAGCTGACGAGCCGTTTCGGGGTCTTCGTGATCGAGTGGTGTGGTCACGAAGCCTTCCGGCCAGAATCTCGAACACCCGTGGGCGCGGCGGCCCCTGTCGCGAAAGCAGGCGTGCCCCAGCGTACGGGCCCGGCGGACGACACGCTCTAGGCCACTATGTGGACAACCGGGGGGCATCTCCCTCGGGATCAGACCGACCGAGTGGCCCCACGTTCCCGCACGTGCAGATGGCCCTCCAGCGGGCACGGGGGACGAGGTGGGAGGACGGCTTCAAGGGCATAGCCCGTCTTCTCGGCGACCCGGCAGGAGGCCGGGTTGCCCACGTTGTGGATCAGTTCCAGGCGAGCCAGGGCTCCCCCCTCGTCGGTGTCGAAGGCCCAGGTCGTCAGCATCTCGACTGCCCGCGAGGCCAGCCCTAGGCCCCGCGAGCGAGCCCCGGTCCAGTAGCCGATCGCGGCCACGGTGCCCGCGCCACCCGGCCGTTTGAGCACGATGTGACCCGCCGCCTGCCCCTGCGCGACGACCGCGAAGCTGAGCCGCTCCCGGGTCTCCCAGCCCACGCCCTGTGCGGCAATCCAGTGCACCGCGTCTTCCTGGTCGGCTACCCGATGCGAGGTCCAGCGACGCACCTCCTCATCATCGGCCAGCGCCGCCAGCGCCGTGGCGTCACAAGCCTCCCACGGACGCAGCACCAGATCTGCCGAGCTCAGTACCACGGTCACCGCCACCCCCGGCCTCTCGTCCCACTCACCAAGCTATTCGAGTCATGAGGCCGTGCGGTAAGGGCGTCTCGCGGCTCGGCTCCTGGTGCGACACACCGTCACTCCTCGTCGTGGAGCCGGACTTGAACGTCGTGCCGAGGTCGTAGTGCGCGATCCCGAAAGGCTGAAAGTCGGCGTCCGAGAGAACCCTGTAGAGGAATTCCGAGGTGGACATGTCGTACCGGTGCCATCCGCCCACGCCGTGGGCTCGCGCGAGGACCGGGTAGTCGTCGCCGGGCCGCTCGGCGTCGATCAGCCAGAAGTACTCGTCGGCCCATTCGGTGGAGCCCCAGGGGACCAGCCCCTTGCCGCCCGGCGCGTAGATCGCATAAGGCTCGACGGCGGAGACGTCTCCGAACTTGCTGTCCTGGTCGACCGACAGGGAGACCCGCCACTCTGTCAGGAAGTCGAACGCGAGGCCTTCGTCGCGGCCCAGAAAGTAGAGGGAATCACTGAAGACACCGCCGCTGAACACCTCATAGAGCTCCTTGTAGTCCGCCGGCAGCGGAAACCCCAGCTCTCCTTCGATCGCCGCCCAGTCGACGGAGACCCCGAGCGGTTTCCACCCGGTCAGTTCGATCACTCGCTCAACCCACATGCACCGATCTTTTGGCACCGGTCTTCGTTCCGCTGTCTCAGACCCCCTCGTTGCCCACGTCAAGATCGGCACCTATCCCACGCAGCCCACTCCTGACCCGACAGCCGGGTTCACTGGGGCGGATTCAGACGTTCGATGCCCGTGTCCCTCGCAGGCGGCTCGCCCTCCTGCCTACGAGAGGTGCGCGTGGCCGCCTCGCACTCGGGGTTCCGACACGGTCCCCGCCCCCACACCGGAACCCAGACCCCCAGGGTTTTGTGTCGACGCACGACCGCGTCTACGGACTGTCCGCAGTCAGGACAGACGTGACTTCCACCGTCCATTCCTCCAGGTTAAGACCGTGAGAACCTCAGCGCATCGAGTGCTGTGCCGGACGAACATGTCATTGCGGTCGGGTACGCACCGAAGGGCTGAGAGGGGTGCGGCGTCAGGGGTCGAGGGTCCTGGGACGACAGGGAGCGGCTACGCACCCGCCCCCTACGATCGCGTTGCAGCGCGCCGGCACAGCCCACGTGGGCGTTCTCGAATGCCCAGGCGGTCGAGCCCGGAGTCACGCAGCGGAGCGCTGCTGGGCGGGCCGGGGTGGCCGGCCCGCCCGGGATTCACCAGGTGACCGGCAGGCGCAGCGGGAAGCGGCGGATGGTCTTGGTGTCCCATCGGAGGTCGTCGGGGGCGACGTCGAGCCGCAGGTGGGGGAAGCGGGTCAGCAAGCCGTAGACCGCACTCTCCAGCTCCGCCCGCGCGAGTGGTGCGGCGAGGCAGTGGTGTCCTCCCCAACCGAAGGTCATGTTCGGGTGTACCGGCCTTTCGAGGTCGAGCGTGTGCGGGTCGGGGTACACGGACGGGTCGCGGTTGGCGGCCAGATAGGACACGTGCACGTAGTCGCCGGCGCGGATGGTGGTCCCCTCGACCTCCACGTCCTCCAGTGCGATCCGTGGGATGCCCACGCCCTTGCGGAAGGGGATGAACCGCAGCAGCTCCTCCAGCGCGCCGGGGAACCGGTCGGGGTCGCGCAGGAGCGCGGCCCGCTCCTCGGGCCGGATCAGCAGCTGGTAGGTGATGTTGCTGATCTGGCAGGTCGCCGTGTCGTTGCCGCTGAGGATGAGCGTCACGGCCAGGACCGCCAACTCGTCGTCGCTCAGGGGCTCCACTCCCGACGGCATGGGGGCGTTGGCCATCGCGCTGAGCAGGTCCTCGCCTGCGGAGTTCCGCCGCTCCGGGACCATGTCGGCGAAGTACGCACGAAGGCAGGCCTTGGCGTCGGCCGCGTCCTGTCGCGCCTCCGGAGAGGTGGCCAGTAGCCGCATGGTCCACGCGCGCAGTTGCTCGCGGTCGCCCTCAGGAACGGCAAGCAGCTCGCAGATCGTCACGTGGGGCAGCGGGACCGACAGGTGGGCCACCAGATCCACGGGTGGCCCCGCCTCGGCCATCGCCGCAAGCAGCCCGGCCACCACCCGGTCCACGGCCGGCCGCATGTCTGCCACCCGCTCCCGTGTGAACGCCTGGGCTGCCACGTGCCGCACTCGGGTGGCGTGCGGCGGGTCCGTCACGTTGATCGATTCAGGCGACACGATGGGCTCGGGCGTCATCCTCGGATAGTCGCGTCCGATGATCGCCGCCCGGCTGAATCGCGGATCGCACGTCACCTGACGGACTCCGTCGAAGCTGGTGATCAGCCACGCCTCGGTCTCGCCGTAGGGCAATCGGATCCGGCTGACCGGTCCGCGCTGCGCCAACGAAGCCAGCGAGGGGTCGAATTCCAACGCGTGAGCGAAGTCGAAGGGACAGTCGAGAACTGCCGTGTCGTGGATCGACATACAGCCTCCTTCGCGCGCCGCCGGGCGCGTCATTTCCAAGGGTTGGGGTCTTTCCCCTGCCGGCCGTTCAGCGTCGTTGCGGCGGCCGCACGGGGCTGAAGGCGTGGGCTCGGGCAGCCGCGGAAGCCGGGTCATGCGGGCCGGTGTCACCCGGACGTCCCGACGTCCATGCCGAAGACACCGGCGATCCGATCCTCGCCGTCCCCTGCCGGCCTCGTACGGGAGCTGTGACAGTGTCCTCCCGGCTGAAGGCCGACGGGTTTGTGAGGACCGGGCGTTCGTCCGCGCCCCTTCGCGGATATGAGAAGGGGCGCTTGTCCGGTCGGCTCTCCTGCCTGCGCGATGGCCGCTTGGCCCATAAGGATCTCTTCGGGCCGGTCCCGATCCGGGACGCGACCTCGTCCCTGACGCTTGCATCGGAGAGGAAGGCCTAAAGAAGGTCATCGCTCCTAATATGCGATAGGTCGACGATACTCGCAGAACAGGCGCTCCAGGCAACGAACTGGCCCGCGATGGGGCCGTCCGACGATCGGTACGGAGCCGGCCACGGTCCAGAACCCCCATCGACCGGGTCCGCCGCGACCCGCCTCACCCAGGAGAATCCGCACCCACCGGGCCCGCTCCTCGCCCCCTGGGGTCCGTCCGGCGGATCATCGCACCGTAGGCTCCCTGGCATGCACAGCACCTTGGTGGAGCACGCGCGGTGTCTCTACGGAGACGAGTACCGGCCCACGCCGGAGTGCGGTCTCGAGCATCAGGAGCACTACTTCGTCGAGGAGCTGACCTTCGCCGACGCGGACTCGATCCTCGCCATGCTGCGTGAGCTCTGCCCGCACGCGGTCGACGGCCGTCTGCCGGTCTGGGTCCGCAACCTGGCCTATCGGCTGGTGCTCCTGCAGCGGCCGGACGAGCCGGCGCTGATGCGGGAGGCTGCCGAGAACCTGTGGCTGCACGGCCCGGACTGGGACCACATCGCAGCGGACCTGAAAAGTCAGGCGGACGCTCTGGAAGCGGGCTGATCACGGCTTGAGCCAGAGCCGGATCGAGGCCACGGTGATGGTGTCTGACCTGCAAGATCCATCTCGTCGGGGAGGGGGCCGTCGGCTGCCCGGCCTGCAGGTGACCCCCGGCCCCGCGGGCGGCACCACCCCGCCTCCACCATCCAGCTGGCACACCGCACCGGATTGTCCCCGGCCGGAATACCCCTGCCCGACCGCGCCACGTGGCACGGGCCACCTCCCAGGGAAATCCGAAGGCAACCACTTGGCTCTGGTGGTTCAAGGACGGCCGGCTAGCCCTCCCGTGCCCAAGGCCGCAGCTTCTCCGGGTTGCGGACCGCCCAGATCCGGGTGACGAGCCCGTCGGAGACGTCGAACGAGGCCACGGTCACGACGACGCCGGCACGCTGGGCCACCAGCCCCGGCACACCGTTGACCGACCGCTCCAGAAGTTCGAGTCCCGGAGCCTTGTCGGCGATGGCGACCATGTACTGGGCGATGCGCGCGCCACCCTCGACCGGGCGCAGAACGGCGCCGACCATACCGCCGCCGTCGGCGGTCATCACGGCAGCCGGGTTGAGGAGACCGACGAGGGTGGCGATGTCCTTGGTTTCCCATGCTTCTTTGACGCGTCTCACCATGGCGGCCTGGTCGGTCGCCGCCACCGGAGAGCGCTCGGCACTCACCCTTCGTCGGGCGGAGGCCGCCAGCTGCTTGCAGGCCGCCGGGGTCCGGCCGAGAACGTCGGCGATCTCGGCGAACGGGTACCGGAAGACGTCGTGCAGGACGAACGCGACCCGCTCGGCGGGCGTCATCGACTCCAGGACGACGAGCAAGGCCATGGCCACCGATTCGTTCAGCACGATCTGGTCGGCGGGGTCCGCAGGGCCGGTGGGGTCGGTGTCGCCTGCGTGGTCCCACTCGGTGCGGTCGGGCAGCGGCTCGGGCAGCCAGGCGCCGACGTAGCGTTCACGGCGGGCCCGCGCCGAGCCGAGCAGGTCCAGGCAGATGCGGCTGGTCACCGTCGTCAGCCAGGCGCCGGGGGACAGGATCTCCTCCTGGCGGCTTCGCGGCAGCCCGTACCAGCGGGCGTAGGCGTTCTGTACGGCGTCCTCGGCCTCGGTCACCGAACCGAGCAACCGGTAAGCGACGTTGATCAGTTGGCGTCGCTCGCCGACGACCTCATCTGCGCTGGTCTCCACAGTCCCCATGCTTCCGGCCGCCCCCTCGCCTTACCTTTCGCAGGCCCGTGTCGTCGGGCTGGTGAGACCTTATCGAGCAACGGAAAAGGGGACTGTGACATGGCCACTCAGGTGACGGCGAACGCACAACGAGGCTCCTCGTTCCTGCAGATCGCGATCGCCTTGCAGACCCTGACCATCTTCCTTCAAGCCGTTTCCGCCGGACTGCTGCTGACCTCGTCCTACGGGGAGACGCTGCACGGTGTCGGAGCCCGTGTGATGTACGGCGCGTCGATGCTGTACGTGCTCGCGGCCGTGCTGGCGTGGAAGCCGGGCGGTGGCTCGACCCGCCCTGTCTGGCACGCGTCAGGATTTCTCGTACTCGCCTCGGTCCAGGTCGTGCTGGGTATCGCCCACGTCCCGTCGGTCCATCTCCCGCTGGGCGTCCTCATGTTCGGCCTGAGCGTGCTGGCGCTGGCCCGGCGCTGAGGTCCGACGGATCCGGTCGCAATCGACCTGTCCTGCGAGAGGGATCGCGGGACGGATCCGAGGAGGGTGAGCGAGTCGGTCGGATCGCGGTGAGGCCGCGATGAACGCGACCGAGGCGTGGAGGGATCACCACGCCTCGGTCAAGTGCGCCGGGGGAGGGGGGTGCTGCGGCGCGGCACGCGGGTCGCGGTACGTCTCCTTCACGGCCCACGCCATTCGATCACTCGGCCGGTGGAGACGAGTCGCCTGGGTGCCGCTGCCCGCTGAAGCCGCTGATCTCCCCGTGCATCGCCCGAAGCTCGTGTACCGCGGCCTGGAGCTCGTGTACTGCGGCCTGGAGATCGCAGTCCTCGGGAGAGGTCAGGGCGTCCTCCCAGTGAAAGTACATCTGGTCCGACCGGGTCCAGGCGAGAAGGTCGACGATCCGTGTGAACGCCGACGGGGCGTACGGCGGGACCAGATCCTCGTCGTCCAGGTATGCCGTGGTACGCAGCTGGCGCCCCGCCAGCAGCCGCAGCCAGGCCGCCGCGGCGTAGGCCGACTGGGACACGAGGTGCCGCTCCGGGGCCTGGTCCTCGGAGTAGCACAGCCCCACCTCGGCCAACTGCTCGTGCGCCGCGTCGACGTCGGCCGGCTCTCCCGCGGCAGCCTTGCGCAGCTCACGCACCGCGTCCGAGGTCGACAGCACGGGATCATCGCTGAGCTCCTGGTCCTCCCGCTCAACGCGGTCGAGCAAGGGAGCCATCAGGCCGAACAAGCGGGCCAGGCGTTGCCCGGGGTCCAGCCTTCCGGCGACCTCGTCGATGAGTCCCAGCACGTCGTCGTACGTCGTATCCGCCATGCGCGTAGGGGTGGCACACGGCACCGACACTCGGTGGAGGGCCCGACTTGATGCCCCTGATGCGTATGCGCGAGTTCTGGGAGAGGCCGGACACGCTGGCCAGTTGTTGCTCAAAGTAACGGCGTGTTCTCGTGCCGGCTGACATCATCAGCTCTACGTCGCAGCAGCTCTCGATGTGTGGGATGCGGCGAGAGGACTGTCCGCTGGTGTGACGTGCCGGGAGGGAGTTCTGCTTGGCTTGCGCACGCTGATGAGGTCCGGTCTGTCCGCGTAATGTCTTGGGGGCGCCTTCGATGAGTTGGCATCATGCCTGGCTCGCTGATTACGCGTTACCGGCTGCAGTCAGCGCGATCATCGCGTGGGTCGGGCTGGCGCGTGAGTTCTCCGGCAAAGGACGGCTGCTGGGCAGCTGGGCCTCCTGCGGTCTGATGCTGCTCGTGCTGGCGTTGATGGGTGTGGTGGCGGCCGGCGCGGTGGCGCTGCTGCCGCACGCGGCGTCGATTCCTCCGGTGGTCGCGGGTGCTGCGACGGGGGCCACCGCGCTGCCCCGACGCAGACAGGACGAGACCACTCAGCCGTACGCCAAGTTCATGACGCTGGGCATTGCTCTGGCCAGGGAGCGGCTGGTGCAGCGTGTGCATCTTGACGCCTGCGCCTGGTCGGACCGTTTCCTCCACGGAGTGGAAACCTCGGCCCAGCTCCGGGTGTTCGTCCACGACCTCAAGCTGTATCTGCTGGAACGGCATCCACTCGCCGGTGAGGCGAAGACGGTCAACGCCATCTACGCCGAGGTCGAGAGGGCGATCGACGCGGCGCTGGACGTGCAGACACGGATCGACGAGGCATGCCGGCAGGCGGAGCGTGAGCCGGCGGATGATGAACTCATCGCGCGGCGACAGGCGTTCGGCACCGCTCTCGCACAGTGCGGACACCTGCTGCGCTACGCCTACGTTCACGGCCGACGGAGCGAGAACGAAGAACTGCGGGCCCTGCGGGCGAAAGCGACGTCGAACGACGCCTTCCATCATCCGGCGCTGCCACCGCAGCGCCGCTGGTTCGACCGCTGGATGAGCCGCTGAAAGAGGACGGCACAGTGATCCACCGCCGTACGAGAGCTTTGACACACAGGCGCCGGCCCCCACGCTCAGCGGTGGGCGGGCAGCCCGCTGCCCCGGTAGGGCGGTGTGTCTGTGCTGCCGCAGACATCGCCGTCAGCGGATCGGGCCCGGGCACGGAAGGTGATCTGCACGTCGGCATCCAATGCCTCCGCTACGGCGGCGAGCGTGCGGACCGTCAGGTTCGCGTCACCGGACATGATCTGGCTGACGCGCCCCGGGCTGACGCCCATCGACGCCGCCAGATCAGAGCGGGTCTTGCCCAGCCCCGTCAGCAGGCCGGCAAGGGAGGCCGTGGCCTGCCTCGCTATCCGGGCAGCCGCTAAGTTGGTCCGGCTCTCATCACGGGCGAAAATTCCCAAGGGGCACCCCCAACTCACTCAGAAGCAACGCTCGTTGCCACCCCATGAGGATGCCACCTTTAGCTATGACTAAAAACGCGGTTGGTGAAAAAAGTACCCCCCGCGCTGCCCGTATGGGTCGCTGGCCTGCGGCAACACGTCCGTGAGTCGGAGCAAAGTCACTCTGACGGGTCAGCGAGCTCGCCCTCGGCCCTGTACGGCGGCGGCCTGACCCGGGCCCGCCGGGGAGAGCCCGGCGGGCTCAGGCCAGCGAGAGGAAGAGCTTCTCCAGTCGCGCACGCATCTGCTCCCGGTCTTCGCCGGCGGCCAGCTCGGAGTCGCTGAGACACCGCTGCAGGCCGGTGGCGATCACCGCGAAACCCGCCTTGTCCAACGCGCGGGAAGCCGCGGCGAGCTGCGTGACCACGTCCTCGCAGTCCCGCCCCTCCTCGATCATCTTGATCACCCCGGCGATCTGGCCCTGTGCCCGGCGCAGCCGGTTGACCACCGCCTTCAGCTCTTCCGCCGCCATCCCCAGTTCCACGATCCACTCCTCTGGTATACCCCTGTGGGTATCTTACCTGGAGGTCGGCGCCGGCAGGCGGCGAAGAAGCCCACCAGGCGGCCCTCGCCCCCGGCTCCGCCAAGCCACCCCCGGCTCCGGTGAGCGGCTGGTGCCGACCGCGGGACGACCGTTCCGACTCGGCCATTCTGCCCTGCCCCTGCCGGGCCCTGCCCTGTCCCTGTCGGGCCCGAATAGTGCCTCCCGCCAGCCATGACGCGCGCTGCGTCGGTCCAGCCACCCCTTGCTCGCACCCTCGGGGACTGAATACCCCCGGGGGTACCTGTGCTACGGTGGTCATATACCCAGGGGGGTATTGGAAGGAAGGGAGTGCCCGATGTTCTTCGTCGACACCATCGAGCTGGAGGGGCTGGGCAACCGCAGCTACCTGGCCGGTGGCCGGCGCACGGCCGTGGTGGTGGATCCGCCGCGGGACATCGACCAGGTTCTGGTGGCCGCTGCTCGCCAGGGGGTGCGGATAGCGCACGTCGTGGAGACCCACATCCACAACGACTACGTCACCGGCGGTCTGGAACTGGCCCGGGTGACGGGCGCCGCCTACCTGGTGCCCGCCGAAGCGCACGTCGCGTTCCCCCATGTGCCGGTGGCCGACGGCGACGTGGCGGACATCGACGCCGGGCTCACGCTGCGGGCGGTCGCCACCCCGGGGCACACCCCGCATCACACCTCCTACGTGCTGGAGGAGGACGGCCTTCCGGTGGCCGCGTTCACCGGTGGTTCGCTGTTGATCGGCACCGTGGGCCGACCGGATCTGGTCGAACCTCGTCTCACCGAGCCCCTGGCGCGCGCCCAGCACTCCTCGGCGCACCGCCTGGCGGCCGGCCTGCCGGATGAGACACCCGTGCTTCCCACCCACGGCTTCGGCAGCTTCTGCTCATCGGGGCAGGCCGAGGGCGACGCCACAACGATCGGCAGGGAGAAGGCCGCCAACGCGGCGCTCACCATGGACGTGGATTCCTTCGTCACCCGCCTGCTGGCCGAACTCGACGACATCCCCGCCTACTACACGCACATGGGGCCGGCCAACGCCAACGGGCCCGCACCGGTGGACCTGACCCCGCCGGCTCCCGCGGACGCCGAGGAGATCGCCGCCCGGCTGGCGGCCGGCGAGTGGGTGGTCGATCTGCGCAGCCGTATCGCGTTCGCCGAGGGTCATGTCGCCGGATCGTTCAACTTCGAGGCGGACGGCAAGATCGCCACCTACCTGGCCTGGATGATTCCGTGGGGCAAGCCGGTCACGCTGCTGGCCGAGTCCTCCGAACAGCTGGCCTTCGCTCAGCGGGAGTTGGTCCGAGTCGGCATCGACCGCCCCGCGGCCGCCGCCACCGGTACGCCGGACCGGTGGGTAGCGGAGGGCAGCCGGCCGGTGTCCTTCCCGCGGTCCACGTTCGCCGGGCTGGCCGAACGAGGCACGGACGGCGTCGTCGTACTCGACGTACGACGGGCCTCCGAGCGGGCCGCCGGGTACATCGAGGGTTCCGTGCACATCCCGGTCCACGAGCTGCACCAGCGGATCGGCGAGGTGCCGGCGGGCCCGGTGTGGGTGCACTGCGCCGGCGGGATGCGGGCGGGGATCGCCGCCTCGCTGCTCGATGCCGCGGGCCGTGACGTGGTGGCCGTGGACGACGGGTTCGGCGCCGCGGCCGAAGCCGGGCTGAACGTGGTCACCGGCTGAGCAGCCGGACACCCTTGTCCTTGGAGCTCACGAGAGGTTGCGTGATGTCCCTTTTCCTCCGCGGTGAAGACCGCGTCACCGTCGACGAGGCCCTTCGGTGTACGGGCGGCGTGGATGCCCCGGCCGTCCTGCTGGACGTGCGGGAGGAGCCCGAATGGAACGCCGGGCATGCGCCCGGTGCCCTGCACGTGCCGCTGTCTCTCCTGGCCGCGGGGGCGGCCCTGCCGGCCACGGTCCAGGGCCGGCCGGTGGTGGTGATGTGCCGCAGTGGTGGCCGCTCGCGGCAGGCCGTCGCCCTGCTGACCGCGCGCGGCGTCGAGGCCGCAGACGTCGAGGGCGGCATTCGGGCGTGGGCCGCCGCCGGGCACCCGGTGGTCGACGCACGCGGGAACGGCGGCTCCATAGCATGACCGGTCTGGTTCTCGCGCTCGTCGCAGGTGCAGTCGTCGGCCTCGCCCTGGGCGGCCTCGGCGGTGGTGGCAGTGTCCTGGCGGTGCCCGCCCTGATCTACCTGCTGGGCCTCACCCCGGCGGAAGCGACCACGGCGAGTCTGATCATCGTCACCTGTACGTCGGTCACGGCCCTGACCGTCCACGCCCGGGATGGCAACGTGGCGTGGCGGACCGGGCTGCTGTTCGCCGCCGCGGGCGTCGCGCCGGCGTTGCTCGCCGGTGCGGCCGCCGACCACCTGCCGCAGAGCGTGCTCACCGCGGCCTTCGCCGTCATCGCGGCACTGGCGGCCTCGCGGATGCTGGGCCCCGGACGCACCGAGCCCTCCGGCCACATCCACGCCGGCAAGGCCGGCGCCGCCGGAGCCGGACTCGGCGCGGTGACCGGCTTCCTGGGCGTGGGCGGCGGCTTCCTCGCCGTACCGGCCCTGGTGGGCGTCCTCGGTCTGGCCATGCGCACCGCCGTCGGCACCAGCCTTCTGGTCATCACGATCAACTCGCTGGCCGCACTCGCCGCTCGCGCCGGCGCCGGAGCGCACCTGGACTGGACGGTGATCGCGCCCTTCACCGGGGCGGCGATCCTGGGAGCCTGGGACGGCAAACGCCTGTCGAAGAAGGTCCGGGGCAGGACGCTGCAGAGGGTCTTCGCCTGGCTCCTGCTCACCGTGGCCGCTTTCATGCTCGCCGACGTACTCGTATGAGCACGTCGAGCCGACAGGCCGGGGTCAGGCGCGCCCCCGCCCGCGGCGAGCCGTACGGCCCTCACCGGTATCCGGCACCGTCAGGCCACAGACCCGACCGCATACGTCCACACCCGACGAGGAACCCAGCCTGCCCGCTCCGGGCAGCACCTACCGACCAGGAAGACCCCTCTCATGACCGCCCCCACCATCCTCGATCCTCACCAGGCCCGCTCCCGCATCCACGAGCTGACTGTCGTGGATGTCCGCACGCCTGGCGAATACGCGGGCGGACACCTGCCCGGCGCGTTCAACATCCCGCTCGGCCGGCTCGACCGGGCCCTGGCTGACCTGCGTTCCGTCGCCGGGTACGGGGACATCCTCGTGGTCTGCGCCTCCGGGGTCCGCTCGGCGACCGCATGCCGAGTCCTCGCCGAGAACGGCGTCACCGCCGCCACCCTTGCCGGGGGTACCAGCGCCTGGGCAGCCCAGGGCTACGCCCTGCACCGGCCCGAGGGAACCACGACGGCGACCTGGAGCATGGAACGCCAGGTCCGGTTCACCGCCGGGTCGGTCGTTGTGCTGGGTCTCCTGCTCGGCCTGCTCGTCCACCCGGCGTTCCAGTTGCTGTCCGCCGGTGTCGCCGGTGGCTTGGTCTTCTCTGCCCTGACCGACACGTGCGGCATGGCGGCCGTACTCGCCAGGCTGCCCCACAACCGGCCCCGCCCGGCCGACCTGGACGCCACACTCGCCCGGTTGCGCGGTATGCGGCGGGTGCGCCTCGACGAAGAGCAGTCCTGACGCGTACGGGGGAGCGTCACAGGCGTCCGCCGGCTGATGGGTGCGGGTGGCTGGGTGGCGTGGGCCATGTGTCGGGTGTGGTTTTTGGAGAGCGTCGGTTTCGGCTGTGTGCCGAGGGCGCTGGGGGTCGACGAGGAGGGTTGTGAAGTCTTCGCCTTCGTCGAAGGTGAGTCCGGGCCGTGGGGTGGGGCGAAGGTCATGGACCGTCATGGCCTGTGGAGCTTGGCCGGGTGGTTGCGTGACTGTCATGGCGCCTGCCGGGGTTTTTGCCTTGGCTGGGCGTGGTCTGGGTCGCCGGCGCGGGTAGCCCGGGTGGTGGCGAGGTCGTCTGTCACGGGGATTTCGGCGCCTGGAACGTCGTGTAGCGGGACGGCCGGCTGGTGGGGGGCATCTCATTGAGCTTCTTCGAGTTGGCCACCGATCGGGTGACGGGCCGTGAAGCGCAACGAGCGAGGCCCCCGGGCTGTTGATCGAGATGTCTGACGTCTCAACCACGTTGCTCGGGGGCCTCGTTGGTCATCCATCCTGCCGCACTCGACCTGCCCCATGCGCTCGTGGAGTGAGTCTCAATGATGGTGTCAAGCCGATTGGGTGACTGGTGGAGTGGGCGTGAAGTGCCTCAAGGGCTACGACTACCGGTACCTGCGGCAATGGCTCGCTTCCCGCGGCATCCGGCACCGTCTCGCCCGCAAAGGCATCGACTCATCACGACGCCTGGGCCGACGCCTCGCAGCCGCCGACGTCTCGGTCATCCTCGACATCACCGCGGAAGTGCCACACGTCTTCCAGGGCTTCGCGCCGATCCTGGACGAGGGCGCATGGGCGCTCGACCGCGCGGGCCAGTTCGTCCGAACCGCACTGAAACAACCGGCACGCGATCTTCCGCCCGACTGATCCCCGTCATGAGAACTTCCGCCGGCCACATGTCGTCCTTCACCAGCTCCTTCGCCGCCAGCCACTGCGCCGGCGCCATCCCCTCCATCCGTCCAGAACACACACACTTCGGGCACGCCCGGAAAACGTCTGTAACAACTTGAGGTGTGCGTGCAACCAATCCGGCATGTGGACGGTCTTCTGCACGCCCGGACTCCGTGAGTGGGGATCCGGCTCATCGTTCCTGGAGAACCATGCACATCCGTACGGCCGTGGTCGCCACCGTCGGCAGCCTGGCGCTGCTCCCCCTTCTCGCGCCCACCGCGCAGGCGGACGACCACAAGGGTGACATCGTCTTCACCTCGGTGGCGTTCAGCAAGACCACCGTCAACGTCGGCATCAGCGAGCCGCAGAAGCTGACGGTCACAGCCACCGCCAAGGACAGCTCCGGCATCAGGATGATGGTCGGCCTCAAGTTGGTGAGCTCCGACAGCCGCATCCAGTACGCGAAGTCGTACACATGCACGCGCCCCACCTCGACGACCATGAAGTGCACCTGGTCGTACAGCCTGGAGCCCGACCGCACCGACTACGCCGACCTCCGCAACAGCTCGGCCGGCACCTGGCACCTCGATCTGGAGGCCTCTGCCTACGACGGCGACTACTACACGCTGGACAGCAGCGCCACGATGCGAACCGGTCACCAAGGGCAAAACGCTGACGGTGACCGGCACCCTGACCCGAGCCGACTGGAACACCAACACCTACACCGGCTTCGCCGCCCAGAAGGTTGCCCTGCAGTTCAAGAAGTCCGGTGCCTCGACGTACACCACGGTCAAGACGGTGGCCACCGACAGTGCGGGCAAGCTGAAGACGACGGCCACTGCGAACACCTCCGGCACCTGGCGCTGGCACTTCGCGGGAACGGGCACGACCAGCTCGGCGATGGCGGCAGGGGACGGGGTCGCGCTGAGGTAGGGGCTCTTCCGGTCACGGTCTGCGCCGCGCAGGCGGCAAGCGAGCACCCCCGCACGGTACAAAGGCGGCCTGAGCGGGGGTGTCGTGCGTTGCACCTCGATCCCATGCGCGCGGAGGCCGACAGTGCCATCGAGGCCGAAATCAGTGCCCACTTCCATGGTCGGCGCTTCATGGCCCCTTCTTCGTACTGGAGGCGGCCTCGCGGAACAGCTCGGCGAGAGTATGCAGTTGGTGCTGGCGTGCCCGCTCGGCGTTGCGCCTCGCTCGTCGTGCGTCAGTGATGTGTGTCAATGTTCCGCCAAGGCCGGCGGCGAACCACAGCGAGGCGTGGATGAAGGCGTGCTGGTATGCGCGGTGGATTCCGATGGCACAGGCGCCGAGAAATATCAAACGCTCAGACCACCGGCTCATGGCATCGGCATTCCGCTTGAACCACCGTTCCCGCAACTCCCCCACCTCCTTCACTGGCCCTCTGGCAATCGATTACGCCGGGCCCATCCGGGGCGACACTCCGTAACTGGTCGTCTGGGCAAATATCCGAGGCCACGTACGCGATCGGTGGGGCCGCAGCAGGCAGAGGATATCCGAGGGCGGCACAGCGACTTTTGCCGGAGTTTCAATGACCAGTCAAGCGCCGCTGCCTGGGGCTTGGAGCACTAGTGGCGAGTAGCCCGGACGCCTAAGCTCATGATGAGTCGGTCAGACTGATTGTGATTGAGCGAGGGTGCGCATGAACACGGGGAGCGCTTGTCGGCTTGGATGGCGTGACGCGCAGCGAGGGAGGGCGCGCCAAGTCGGACTGCACCTCGGCGCCATGCATCTGAGTGGTGTGATCTTGCTGTGCAGCTTCTTGGTGCCTCCGGCCTGGGCTCTCGATGCTTACGGCGCGGCACCAGCGAGTGATCCATCAGCAGATGTGCCCCCTTTTGTGATCCTTGCCTCAATACTGCTCGCCTGTGTGGGTTTCCATGTGCTTGTGCAGATTCCATCGGGGCTTCTGGGTACCTGGCTGGGCCGGAAGCACAGCGGCTTGATTAGTTATGCCTTGGCGCTGGTTGTTGCAGGAGTACTCACCGCGCTGGCTTTGCGGGTGGGCCTGCACTTGGGGGATGTATCACTATGGGCTGACTTCATGGTGCGCGGCTCGGTCGGGCTGGCGGGTTACGCATGGGTGATTCGGCGCCGGGTTCGGCCTGCGTGACACCGCTCGGGACGTCGACGACGTGAGGTCGGCGTAGCGACTTTGGCCGGGAGTTTCAATGACCGAGTCAAGGCTGTGGCCGCCCTTCACTCGTGAGGGCGGCAGCTTGTCCCGGGGGTCGTCTGTGCCTCAGCCGACGAAAGCCAGCCACGACGGCGGGCGCGCCGACCGATCAGGTGCGCGTGTGTCTCGCCGCAGCCCCGCCGGCCTCAGCCACGCTGCCCGCTTTGCGGGCCTTGCTCAAGCCGTCTGCGTGATGGGCGGGGTGGGGGTGAAGGCCCGTTCGTCGCGTAGAAGAGCCCACAACACACTGGTGCGGCGGCGTGCGAGGGCGATCACGGCCTGGACGTGTTTGCAGCCCTCATCGCGTTTCTTGAGGTAGTAGTCGCGGTTGGGGCCGTCGCGGATGATGCGGGTCTGTGCGGAGAGGTAGAAGACTCTGCGCAGGCGGCGGCTGTAGCGCTCGGGGCGGTGCAGATTGCCGGTGCGGCGGCCGGAGCCACCGGGGACGGGGACCAGTCCAGCGGCCGAGGCGAGGTGGCCGGCGTCGTCGTAGGCGGGCATGTCGCCCGCGGCGACGACGGACTCGGCTCCGAGGATGGGGCCCATGCCGGGCAGGGACTCGATGATCTCGGCCTGTGGGTGGGTGTGGAAGGTGTCGCGGATCTGCCGGTCGATGCGCTTGAGTCGGTCGTCCAGGGTCAGGATCTGAGTGGCCAGGTCGGCGACAATCTGTGCGGCGGTGTCCTCGCCGGGCAGCGCGGTCTGCTGCTGGGCCTGGGCGGCTTCCATGGCCGTGGCGGCCACGCTGTCCGCGTCGCGGACGCCTCGAATTGATCAGCCAAGAGGTCAGGCGGGCCTGGCCGCGTCGGCGCAGGGCGGCCGGGGTCTGGTAGCCGGTCAGCAGCACCAGTGCGCCCTTGCGGGCGGAGTAGTCGAAGGCTCGTTCCAGGGCGGGGAACATGCCGGTGAGCACGTCTCGCAGCCGGTTGACCGTCCGCACTCGGTCGGTGAGCAGGTCGGTGCGGTGAGCGGTCAGGAGCGCGAGGTCGGCGGCCAGCTGCGCGGGAACGTCGATGGTGGCGAAGTCCCGGCGTGGCGGGCGGTTTTGGCGATGACGTAGGCGTCGCGGGCATCCGCCTTGGCCTCGCCCCGGTAGGCGCCGGCCATGCGGTTGACCGTCCGCCCGGGCACGTAGACAGGATGCTGCCAGCAGCGCCAGCAGCAGTGCGGAGGTCCTGCTGGAGATGTCCACCGCCCAGTGCGCCTCTTCGGCCAGGTCCAGGATCTCGCCGAGTGTGGTCAGGATCGCCGACTCGTCATTTTCCCCGTCCCCGTGGGTGCCGCACCGGGGGGCGAGGGCGATGCCGGGATCCGTGGACCCGCCCCCGTCACCGCGTTCAGGGCGTGCACCTTGCCGTCGTCGCTGCCGATGTACACCACTCCGTCAACCACCGCAGGCGACGACACGACCCGCTCGTGGGCGGCGAATGCTCACTTCTTGGCACCGGTGGCAGGCGCCTGCTCAGTGCTGGTGTATGGGTCGGGGCGGCGCAGCTCGCCGCCCAGTACCGGCGGGGGGAGACCGCGAGTCGGCGGAGTGGCGCCGGTTACGAGCGTCCGGGGGAGGCCCGGTGAGTGGTCAGCAGCCCGACCCGTGGGCGGATCAGGCGGTGCGCGATGACCTGGCCGCTGTACTGCCGACCACATTCGTCGCGTTCTACAGCAGGCAGCACAAGGCGTATCTGCGGTACGCGCATGTGCAGCTGGACAGTCGTGAGGGGGCCGAGCAGGTCGTCGAAGATGTCTTCGTTCAGCTGGCGCGAGCGTGGACGCATGTGCTGCAGCAGCCCAATGTCGATGCGTACGCCTGGGCTGCTCTGAAAGAGGAAGTCGTCCGCCGTCTGGAGATACAGGGACGGACCTTGGCGTTGGTGGAGACCGCCGCGTTCGTCGCCGTTCGCCATGCCTCCCGGTCCAGGTTCACCGTTCTGGAGTCCAAGCTGGGGCTGTACGCAGCAATCGCCCGGCTGCCGGAGCGTCAGTACGACGTGATTCTGCTGTGTTTCGTGCTCGGCCACCCCATGCGGCGGGTGGCGGAGCTGATGGGCATCTCCTACGGGACGGTCCGAAGCCACCTCCTGGCCGACGAGTACGAAGACTTCGACGAGCGCACCGCGCTGGACCGGATCGCCCGTCGCGTGGTGTGGGACAGCGCCACCGACCTCGAAGACCGTGCCCGATGGATCCGTACAGCCAACGGCGCGGCCGGCCGCGTCTCGGACGGCATTCGCTGTGCTGTGCCGGCAGCCCTGCATGAGCGGGCCGCACACGAACTGCAGGCCTTGTGCTCGCATGTCGTCCGCGATCCGGCTGCGATCGCCGCGATGGCCCTGCTGGTCGACGACCGGGCCACCATCGAACCCGGCGGCGCTCTGGCTTGCACCACCTGCAGCACAGCGAACTCCGCGATGCCGGGCTCTGGTACGGCCAGACGCGGGAGTTGCGCCGACTGGACGAGAACCCGATGTTGCAGCTCACGCCGTCGCAGCAGGGGGACAACGGGTGGCCGTGGTCGCCAAGGACCGTGACCTTCCTGGCTGTGTACGAAGTTGACGACTTGGCAGCGGACCTCGATGACGCCGGCACGCCGCTGCTGGTGCCGCTGTCCGACTCTCTTGCCGAGGCCGTACGGCGGCTGGAGGTCGACAGTGATGTCGACTACGGCACCATTCCCAAGCCGGATCCCGATCTAGCAGCGGAACTGGAGGACTGCGTCGTCTCAGGAACCTGACGAGCGCACGCGTCAGCGTGGCGGACCCAGAGAGAGGGCGTTGCTTCGCTACGCTGCTGTGCGATGGCCGCTGCTGCTTCGGCCGTGTGAGCCTCTGAACGGTCCCGTGGACCGCCAGGGGCGTTGAACCCCAGGTGCCTGCGCATCAATGCCAGCGTTTCCCGGCATGGTCACTCGTTGAGCGACGGCGCGTACGGGACCACGGGCCTGACGCGTCGGAACGGAAAATATTGTGGTCCGCAACCACGCCCGCAAGGCCGATGCCCGCCGCAGCACTCAGTCCGGCGAGGGCAGCCACCGGCACACTGTGAAGCAGCAGGTGCCCAAGCCCCGGGGCCTGACCGGCCTAACGGCCCTCGACGAACTCCTTGGTGGCGGGCTGCGTCCTGGACGGGTCGCCGTGGTCGCTGCCCGTACCGCAATGGGCAAGTCCATGCTCACCCTGACCGTGGCCCGTAACTGTGCGTTCCGGCAGGGGCGTCCCGCTCTGTTCGCTTCCCTGGAGATGTCGAACGAGGGGCTCTTCGAGCAGACGCTCGCCGCGGAGACCGGTGTCCTTACCGAAAGGATCCGTCGCCGGACGCTGGATCCCTCTGACCGCGGCCTCATTCACGCCTTTGCAGACGCCGCCAGAAAGGCGCAGTTGAGTTTCGGCGGCGAAGGCAGCACGCCTAGCGTCGCCGAGATCGAGCGGCAGTGCGCAACCGTAGTGGGTCGGGACGGCCATCTGGACTTGCTGGTCGTCGACTATCTCGGCCTGATGGACGGTGCGTTGCAGCAGCGTGTGTCGGGGGACCGGAGGAAGGAGATCGCGCATGTGGTGGCAGACCTCCAGGAGTTGGCGACCCGATTGAAGGCCGCCGTGGTGATCGTGGAACAGCTCACAAGGGCGCCGGAACTCCGGGACGATCACCGGCCCCGGCTCAGCGACCTCTGCCACGGTGAGGCCCTGCTCAGCCACGCGGAGACGGTCATCCTGCTGCACCGACCCGCCTATTACGACCCGCGGCACCGCGCGGGCCGCTACGACCGCTCACCCGACCCCGAGCTGTACCCGGCGGACCTCTTCCCGCGGTACGGGCTGCCCGAGCCAGCCGTGCAGCGCGCCGAACTCGTCGTGCCGTACAACAGGCATGGCCGGACTGGGATCGTCGAGGTGGGTGTGGAACTCGCTCGCGCCCACTTCTTCGACCTGGTGTCCGAGCCCGTTGGCTGACGTCGGCTCCTTCCCGACGCAGCCCAGAGGTCGGCCGCTCGTGTCGGAGGTCTTCGAGCACGCCGGGTAGCCGTACGCATTAATGCACGCGCCTGCAGCAAGCAAGGTCCAAGTGCCGCGGGCCGAGGTGGCGCGTGCATTGGCTGCGATACCGGAGGAGGAAGGACTGTTCATGCCGGCCCCGATCTGCCGCCGCCAGCCGCTCCGATGACGGTTGATGCGCTCTTGAACCGGTGGCTTACCGGTGCCCAGAAGGTGGAGCTCGTTTCCGGCGTGCTGATCTTCACGGGCCATTTCGATGAGCGTGATCTCGCTACGGCACGGCGTACCTATCCCGGCCGGCGGCCCGTGCTAAACGCCGACGGCGGGCTGGAGATCAACCCCGGCGGTGCGGGTGAGCCGACGCCGCTCGTGACCGGCCTGTGACCCCCTGGTGCCTGATCTGTCCGAGGTAGCCGCAGAATCGGCGCCGCTCCGAGCGAGGCCATTGTCGACCGCCTCACCTTCAACGGCACCATCATCGAGACCGGAACCGACTCCTATCGCCTCGCCAGCACCCGAGCCCGAACCGAACAACCTAAAGCGGGCTGACCCCCTGAAACCGCTGGACTGCTGGTCAGGGCACCTGTCAGGCTCCGCCTCGTGGAGATTCTCGATGTCCTGACCAGCATGGCGAAGACAGGTCGGCTGGGCCCGGTGTTCAGCGGAGCCGACTGGAAGGATGTGACCGCAGCACTCGGCGAGCCCTGGGACATCGGAACAATGAGCCGGAACAGAAAGTGGCCGCGGCTCTTCGCCTACGGAGACCTTGAGCTGAGTGTCTGCCGCTGCCGCAAGGTCTCCCTCATCTGCGTCCAGACCTGGCGTGACGTCGTCGAACTCCCTCCGTCGGTTGTCGGGGGGACGGGCACCTTCCCGGCAGGGCTCAAGCACGCTGACGTCGTTTCCGCCCTGGACCGGGCCGGCTGTTCCTGGGAGCCGCATGCTCCGCTGACCTTCGGCAACCAGTGCTCGCTCACGGTGATCGCGTCAGGAGCGAACTTCACCTTCGAGGTCCCCGAGGGCGAGGAACCCGTGCTGAACGTCATGGGCCTGCCCGGCGACGGACACGACTGCTCCGCACAGACCGCAGCCGAGATCACTGACGCGAAGCGCCGTCAAAACTCATGAAGACTTAGACCGTGTCCTACATGGCAGTTGGTCGTTGGGCTGCGTATGGGGCGGGGTACGTGGAGTTGGATTGTTCCGGACGGCTTGTGGGAGATCGCCAAG
>NZ_JNXR01000045.1:0-41899 GCF_000725475.1 Streptomyces durhamensis | reverse complement strand
ACGAGGCCCCCAGGCCCTTCGCATGGACCAAGACCGCCGACGAGATCCTCGACAAGGTGGCCACGTATTGCCGGCGAATCTCTGACTCAGGTCACTAGGTGGGCCTCGATCGGATTGGCCCAGGGCGCTTAGGTCGGGCTGAAGCACAGCTTGATGGACACGGGTGAGCCAGGCGACCAGCACAGCAATCGTTTTCTCACCGCTGCCTTGCTCAGTGTCCTACTCGCACTGACCAGCACATGGGCGGCCGCTCCTGCTCCAGCGACACCACATATACCGACGACGCCGCCCGCTTCATCGGAGCCGATGCCACCGTCGGTGTCGCCGGCAGCGGCGCGGGCATCGGAAGCGTCTTCGGCAACCTCATCATCGGGTAAGCCCGCCAGGGCTTGTTTGGTGGGTCAGTGACAAGCCGGACAGCCGATCGTTCAGAGCAGTGTGGGGCGGGAAGATCTCACCGATAACGAATGGGCACGACTTGACCGCCCTTGCCGAAGAGCGCCGGGCGGGGTGGGCGGTGGAAGGATCGCCGGCAGGTCATCAACGGAATCTGTTCCGCCTGCGGACCGGTGGCGCGTGGAGCGACCTTCCGCGTCGGTTTGGAAGCCGGCAGAAGGAGCGTCGGGGTAGTTGCTGAGCACGTCCGAGAGCGCCTCCTGCTCCTCGGTGTCGATGCTCAGCCGGGGCTCGGTGGTCACCCTCACCAACGCCGGCAGGAGAAGCTCGCCGCATGGACCACGGCCCACGAACGCCGCACGGATGCCGCCCTCGCCGCGCTCGACGACAGTGATCGCCTGGCCATCGCGGAGACGCTGCCTGTCCTCTTCCAACTCGCCGAACGCCTGGGTGAGCCAGCCGCCGGCGCCGAGCTGAGCAGATCCCACAACGGCCCGCTGAGGGGCGTGTGAAGGCGGTTTGATCGTTGTTGCCTGATCACCTCAGGGTCTGGATGGCTCGGTCGAGTCCGTCCCAAGCCGACGACGAGCTGTGAATGGTGATCGAGCCACCGCTGCCTACGGTCGAGCGGCGGCCCGAGCCCCGGGATCCGCAGGAGGCCAGGCCGGTACGGGGTTCTATCGTCCCGCCCAAGTCCTGAACGGCACTGCCGCGGCCATCCCTCCCCTGGGTGTACAGGGCCGGAGACACCTCCGATCAGGTCCGCCAAGACGCTCCCCTCGGGCGGCGGGAGGTGCCCGGCGCACGCCGAGCAGCGGGACGGGGTGAGCGTGCCCGCTGCGCGACGCTGAGGTGCCCAGGCGGTGAGGTGCGCTCTGTCAGAACGGTGGCGGCCCCGTCCCAACGATGCGAATGGAGCCGGTCACGCCGTTCACAGAAGTCCAATCGGCAGCAAATGTGCCCTCGCGGCCGTCAGGCAAGCGCAAGGTGAGCTGATCGCCGCTTTCGAGCAGTGGATACAGGTCGGTGCGCAGATTGCTGGGAGTGAGGCTGCCGAACCACTTCCCGGACAACTCTGCGTAGGACTTCCGAAGCCTGCCGTGGACCGGGACCTGGGCAGATCGGGCGATGACGAGAGCGTCGTCGTTGTATGCCTTGACTGTCATGCACCTATTTTGGATCTTTTATCCGCATTCGGGTGGATTGATCGGCGCGTGGTTCCGGTGCCTGTCGATCGCGACGGTAGCCGCTGGCAGGCGCGCAGCTGCGCGAGCAGTTAGGCCGACGTCCCGGTGCGGGCGTTGAACTTGATGGAGTATCGCCGACTGGAATGCCGGCAGTATGCGCCTGCCTGAAGGGCTCCTCTGGGCATCCGGGGCATGTGAGCGGTCAGCCGTCTCGGCGTGGTGTCGGGGAACGTGCCGGGAGCGGGGTTGCCGGCCAGCACGTGCGCCCCCGCGACCAGCGGGGTGGCGACGCTGGTGCCGCCCGCGACCACCTAGCCCGTGGAACCGCCGGGATGGGGGATGTGGTGGTGTACACCGCCACGCCGGTGGCAAGGTCCGCGACCGCAGAGACGTCGGCGACGGTGCGGCAGTCCGGGCAGGAGGCGCTCACCATCTCCACGTCGATGGCCTCCTCGAACGACCGGTCCGGGACGACGGTGGTCGGCAGAGTGCTTCCGTCGCGTTGGTTGATCACGCGCAGGCAGCCGCTGGACGTGGTGCACGGAGGCAGGCGGAACTGACGGCGGTAGACGGCCAGGTCACTCTCCAGGTTGGGGTGGTGGTAGGCGACGTTGATCGCCACCGTCCGACCCCTGCCGTACTGACCGAAGAGGTTGTAGGGGCGGCGGAGGTCGAAGGGGCTGAGGCCGGGCGGATTCTGGTTCGGCGGGACGGACGCAAGCGGTGGCAGGTCGGTGCGTACCCGGGCCGTGCAGGACACCCGAAGAGGGTCGGATGGCTGAGAGCCGGCGCGCACGCCGGTCGGCGTACGGTGGCCGGCGGGCGAGCCGTGGGCCTGAGCGGCCGCCGGCACGACGACCAGGCCCCCAGGGCGAGGGCTGTCACCAGCAGCGATCGGATCGGGCGGACACCGCGCATGACACTCCTCCGGGGCCGGACGGTGCCCCCTTCCGTTGGGGCGGGGTTGCGCCGCCGGACACTCGGGTCCGCGGCCTCACCCGTCCCGTCGCGGCGTCACCGCCGGTCCGCCTCACCCGTCACGGCAACGGCCGCACGGCCCACTGCCGGAACGCGAACACTCCAGCGGCCCGAACGCCACCTGAACACCCGCCAGATGGCGCACCGAATCCACCCGTACAGCAGAACGCACTCCGCGCCACGTACGACAGGCATAACCGAATGACCGCTGCCTGGTCAGAAGAACTTGGACCAAGCCCCGATTGCTCACGGGTGATGGAGTGCCAGCTTGCCCGGACCTGTTCGCCCCACAAGATCAAGGGCTACAGCTGGAGTACTAGGGCGTGTTGTGAAAGCGCTTGCTGTGGGTTCGGGGGCGAGCGAAGCGGTGGCCCTTGATCAACGCGGCCGGGCTTCATAACCTCGCTCGATGGGACATGACGACCTTCCGACTCTTGAACTCGCCTTCCCGGGTCCGGAACGTGACCGTGGTGTGGCGGCGATCCTGAGCGGCCAGAAGACTGCCCTCACGGGTCTCCTGGAGATCTACGAACACGCCGGCGAGGCAGTACCGGTGACCGGACAGCGATTCTGGGTGCTTGATTCCGAAGGCCGTCCGGCCGTCACGATCGAGCTCGTCGACGTGCGCGTCGTTCCCATGAAGGAGATCGACGACGACTTCGCACGAGCAGAGGGACGCGGCTACTCCGACGTGGCGGAGTGGCGGGCAGCGCACGAAGAGTTCTTCCGGAGCGATGGCGTGAGCGAGTACCTGGGACGCACCCCGGTCATTGATGACGACACTCTTGTCGTTGCAGAACGCTTCCGAGTGGTCGAGCCCGACGACTCGGGTGGTCCGTGACCGACTCGATGGGAGTCCGGAGGATCAACCGGACAGGCCCTGTGAGTGCCGGTACGGCTGCTGGTCATAGCCACTCGTTGATGGCCGCGACCAGTACGGTTGCCTCGTAACGGACGGCGAGCTTGTCATATCGCGTGGCGACGGCTCGGTGGCGCTTCAGTCGATTGATCCCGCATTCCACCGCGTGGCGCTCCTTGTAGTCGGCCGTGTCGAACTTGGGCGGTCGGCCGCCTCGGGAGCCGAGCTTCTTGCGGTTGCGGACTTGGTCGGCCTTCTCACGGAATGGTGCACGCGACACCTCGTCTGCGTAGGTAGGCGCGGTTCGCTCGAGAGCCGTAGGCCTTATCGGCACGGACCTTGTCCGGCTTGGTGCGGGGCCGGCCCGGGCCAATGAGGGGCACCCGGATGCCCTCCAGCACGGGCTGGAACTGCGGGCTGTCGTGCCTCTGTCCGGCGGTCACGAGCAGGGACAGAGGCTTCTGTCCCTGCTCGACCGCAAGGTGCAGCTTGGTGGTCAGTCCGCCGCGCGAGCGTCCGAGGCCGTGGTCGTCGGGCTCGGCGTCGACACCACCAGGACGCTCCTTCTGCAGATCCCCCTTTTGCGAGCCCCGGCGGCGTGCTGGTGCGCGCGGGCGATCGTGGAGTCCACGCTGACATCCCACGTGATCAGGCCCTTCGCATCGGCTTCGGCCTGCAGTTGCTCGAAGAGCCGCTTCCACGTGCCGTCGCGTTGCCACCGCCGGAAGAGGTCGTAGGCTCGATCCCACGGCCCTTACCGCTCGGGGAGATCCCGCCACGGCGCACCAGTCCTGGTCCGCCGGCGTATGCCGTCGATCAGCTGCCGACGAGGCCACGTCGGCGGCCGTCCTGGCTTCTTACCCGTCGGCAACAGCGGTTCAAGCCGGGCCCACTGGCCATGCGTCAGATCACCACACCCCCATGGCAAGTGATCATTTCACGACCATGATCCACTTTCGCAACAGACCCTAGTACGCGGCACGGTGGAGGCCCGCGGCCCGCGGCCCGCGGCCCGCGCCGCACCGTCGTCGGCGAGATGGCCTGAGACCTGGACGAGGTGGCCGCCGCCCGACGCGACCACGGCCCCCAGGCCGCCCTCGACCTCCTCGGCCGCACCAGCCCGGCCCTGGCCCAGCCGGCCACCCCGCAGCGCACCGTCGCCGACGGTACCGCCGGGGCCCACCTGCACCAGTACGCCGACCTATTGCCCGCCGGCACCCGCTCGGCGGACCTGCGCCGGCTCGGCCACCGAAGTCAAGGTTCTCCGGCCTGCGACGTGTCTCATGAGGCACCGTGGAAGGCCTTTCCTTCGGCAGATGGCGAGAGCCGGGTTCCACCACTCACTGCTCACTGCTCGTCGACTCCTCTCCGGTGCCGCGCACTTCTGCCCGGGTGCGCAGCCGGCCGCGTGCAGTGAGCCTCTCCAGCCGGTGCTGCTCCCTGGCCGCCCAGCGCTCCACCCGTGCCGGGTCCAGCGGCCCCCCGTGGCCGACGTGCAGCGTGGTCGGCTTGAGCGCGAGCATCGCTCGCAGGCTGGCCAGATTGCCGACCGGGTCGTCGTGGAAGGGCGGGTTGGCCGGCCTTCGGTGTGCCATCCCGAGGAACGAGGTGGCGACCAGGTCGCCTGCGACGAGATCGCCCTCATCGGTGAGCACCGATATCGACCCGGCGGTGTGCCCCGGGGTGGGCATGATCCGGGCGTCGACGCCATGCTCGTACAGCGCGGCGGGCCCTCCGATCAGCAGGTCCGGCCGGAACGGTTCGGTGCGCTCGTGGAAGGCGTCCAAGCGGTCCAGGAAGCGGCCGAACCGTCCGGTGGGAAGATACGGTTCGCGGATCCGGCCGGTTTTGTAGGGGCCGAGATCCGCGGTGTGGGCGACCACCGGAGCTCCGGTGGCCCGGCGCAGTTCCGCGGCGGATCCGAAGTGGTCGATGTGGGCGTGGGTGATGACGATCGCCGAGACGTCGCCGGGCTCGATGCCGTGCTCGGCGATTCGCGCCAGGATCTTCGTGCCGCTGCCCGGGATGCCGGTGTCGACCAGAACGGCCCGACGGCCCAGCAACAGGAAGGCGTTGACGTTCCGTTTGCCCATGACCGGTACCGGGATGACTGTGGTGTGTGCCATGACTGCGACGCTACGTTCGTCCAGCCGAGCCGTTCCATGCTTATCTGACCCAGATTCCTAGCTGTTCGTCTCATCATAGGTAGTGTGCGGGTATGGATGTCCTCGCCGATGTGCTGTCCGCCACGAAGATCGGCGGAACTGTCACCGCCAGGGTGCATGCCGCCCGGCCGTGGGGGATCGAGTTCCCGCACCTGGCCTCGGCCGTCTTCCACCACATCACCCAGGGCTGCTGCTGGCTGCGCCGCCCGGGCGCCGAACCACTTCCCCTGACGGCGGGTGACCTCGTCCTGCTCCCGGCCGGCAGCGGCCACGCAATGGCGAGTGACCCGACGGGCCCGACGGTCCGATTCGAAGACGTCACCCAGGCGCAGCGCAGCGGGCCGGGCGCGCCGATCGACTTCCCGGGACCCGGACCGGACACCCGCATCGTCTGCGGTGGCTATCGCTTCGACACCCACGCCTCCCACCCACTGCTGACCTTGCCACCGGTGCTGCTGCTGCGCGCGGACCCCTCTGCGCGCCGGCACGACCTCACCGAGACGCTGCGCATGCTGGCCGTAGAACTGGCCGACCCGGCACCGGGGTCACAGACCATTACCGACCGGCTGGTCGACGTCCTCTTCGTCCACATCCTGCGCCAGTGGGCGGCCTTGCGGGACGCCCCGGATCACGGCACCACCTGGTGGGCGGCCCTGCGTGATCCCGAAGTCGCCGCCGCGATCTCCCTCATCCACGAGGAACCCGGGCGGACCTGGACCGTGGACACCCTGGCCCGCGAAGTCGGAGTCTCCCGGGCCACCCTGTCCCGCCGCTTCACCCGCCTCGTCGGTGAACCTCCACTGGCCTACCTCACCCGCTGGCGCCTGGAGATCGCCGCACGAAGGCTCCGGGAAACCAGCGACTCCGTCACCCGCATCGCCAACACCGTCGGCTACACCTCGGAGTTCGCCTTCTCCCGCGCATTCACGCGCCACCGCGGCACCCCACCCACCCGCTACCGGGCCACCCACCGCCAATGAGATGTGGTCTTGGGTTCTGACTCCGAGGGCTGAAGGTCATGCTCCGCGAGCCACCGCGGTGATCGCCGCCGCGACGGTTTTCTGTAGCTGGTGGGCGTCCGCGCCGGCGCGGGAGCGCAGGTTCACGCCATGTGCCAGGAGGGCCAGGACGTCGGCTGCGGAGTCCAGGTCGGCTTCCTCGGTGAGTTGTCGCTGCCGCCGTGCCGACAGGAGCGCGGTGTGCAGGGCATCGCGTAGGCGCCGGTGCTGCCGGTCGAGGATGGCGCTGACCTGGGGGTCGCTGTTCTCGGTGCCCGCGTGGGCGTTGGAGATCATGCAGCCCCACCGAGCGAACTCGCCGGTGCAGCGGGTCTCGATCAAGCCGGTGAAGAACTCGGTGATGGCCGGCAGTCCGCGGTCGTCCTCCAGTCGGCCGAGGAGGGGCCGCGACCGCTCCTGGACGTACCGTTCGAGGGCGGCGCGGTACAGCTCCTGCTTGCCGCCGAAGGTCGCGTACAGGCTGGACCGGCTGAGCCCGGTGGCGTTGACGATGTCCTGGATCCCGGTGGTGGCCACGCCCTGCCGCCAGAACAGCCGCACCACCGTGTCCAGTGTCGCGTCCGGATCGAAGTGTTTGACGTCTGCCATGCCCCACCGCCCATCTTGAACCGCTGATTCCAAGATACCCCGCTCCACCCATTGACTCGGAGTGCGCTCCGATGGCTATCTTGAAACGAACGTTCCAAGATATTCCGGGAGGAGACCCATGAGCGTCAACGCCGAGCTGCGCGCCTTCTTCGACAGCCGCCAGCAGCAGATCCCCGCCGACGTCCGCGCCGTGATGCAGCGCGCGGCCCGGGAACTGGCCGACTCCGGCCAGGCGGACCAGGCGCTGACCGTCGGCGCGAAGGCACCGTCCTTCACGTTGCCCTCGGCCACCGGCCGGACCGTCGACCTGGCCGAACTGCTCGCCGACGGCCCGGTGGTGCTGACCTTCTACCGCGGCGCCTGGTGCCCCTACTGCAACATCGCCCTGCGCTCCCTGCAGCAGAACCACGACGCCATCATCGCCCGCGGTGCCCGCCTCGTCGCCGTCTCGCCCCAGGTCCCCGACGAGTCCCTGTCGTACGCCGAGAAGAACGATCTGGCCTTCGACGTGCTCAGCGACCTCGGCTGCGACACCGCCAAGCAGTACGGCCTCGCCTTCGACCTGCCGGACGACCTCGCGGCCGTCTACGCCGGGTTCGGCATCGACCTGGCCCGATCCAACGCCGGCCACCCGCGCACCCTGCCCATGCCAGCCACCTACGTCATCGACCGCGACGGCACGAGCCGCTGGGCCTTCGTCAACACGGACTACACCACCCGTGCCGAACCGGCCGACATCCTGGCCGCACTCGACGAGCTGAAATGAGGGGCTGCAGCTGAGGGCCGATACGGCGGGCGTCCGAAGGGGCGCCGCCACCATCGCCCCGGCTAGGCCTTGAACCGCCACCCATCCGGGGCAAGAGACCCGGCCGCACGAGGCAGCGGCATCGGTCGCACCGTTGCACAGCCGCGTCGCTGCGAGCCCCAGGAACCACGTTTCAGCGGGGCCGCGTGAGGACCGACCGCTCCGCCTCCACCCGCGAGCGGATGACACACTCGGCCGTGTGATCGTTGACCAACCCCATGGCCTGCATGAACGCGAAGAGGGTGGTGGGTCCGACGAACTTCCATCCCGCTTCTTCAGGTCCTTGGACAGGGCGACCGAAGCCGGCGAGGTGGAGACCGTCTGCGGCACGTCGGCCTCGTCCGGGCCGGGTTCGCTGCGCCAGGAGAAGGCGGCGGGCGAGCCCTCCTCGGCAGCCAGGTCCACCGCTCGGCGGGCGCTGTTGACGACGGCCTCGATCTTGCCTCCATGACGGACGATCCCCGGGTCCCGCAGGAGCCGGTCCACATCGGCCTCGGTGAACTCGGCGACCAGGTGGAAGTCGAAGCAGGCGTCCTAGCCGCGGTGCACCTCTAGGACAGTCGTCCTATCCGGCGTCAAGGCTGTGCAGGCCTCCGAGACGGCCTGCGCAACCCGCATAGATATTCGAACAAGGTTTGCGGTGCAGAGCAGGGCACCGGAGACCAGCAAGAGACGACAAGGAAGCAACCCCCATGACACACCTGCACGTCTCCTGCCCAGGGGCGGCCATCACGCCGCCCGACTCTCACAGCCGAGACACTCTGAGGCGTCTGGTGATCCAGGGAAGCGCCGGATGATCACCATGGGCCATCATATCCTCCGCCTGCGCTTCGGCCTCCCGGCAGCCCCGGACAGCAAACTTCCCGAGCGGCTGCGCCGCCTACTCGAAGACATCACGTCCCGCGTGCAGATGATCGAGCCGGACATGGCCGTCCTCGGTCTCACCGGCGCGCTCCCGTAGTGGAAGCGCGACGCTCGGGCCCTGACCGAAGTCGTCCAGCTGCGCGCGCTCGCCCACTTCGGGCTGCACAGGCCTGCCTACCCCGCCGCCCGCGCCATCGGCTCCCGTCCCCCGTCAGCCCGTCGGTGGGACCAAGGCGGTCGCCCAGAGGACGCGCGTGAACGTCGTGCGACATAATGTGGCCCACTCGCACGCGATGTGGCTCATGGCCTGGGTGCGGTGCCGATGCCGGCTCCTGCCGGTTGCTGCGACCTTCTACTCATGGTCGACAGCAGGGATCGTTCAGCGCTGGGGACAGCGGTCGGCGAGGTCGTCGTGGGGCTTGGCAGCCTGACGCACCGGGAGCTGAACCCGGCCTTCGAACAGCTGGGGATGCCATCGGTCCCTGATGATGGCGGAGCAAGTGCGAGCGGATCGAGCTGAGTTTCAATCCGAAAGGCCTGGTACACCCATCCCATCGACGGGATACCCGACCCGCAAGCCCCCGCATCCGATAACCCCGGCTCATGCCCTACCGGCGGATGCTCTTACAGACTCCGGGACTTCCGGCAGCGTGCGCCGTGCGGGCGTGGCCAATCAAAGAGTGCAGCCCGCACTGCCCGAGGTGGCCGGGTGATCGGCCCGTACGCACATCAGCGGCGCAGCCCTGAGATCAGTCCTTCGCGGCACGCCACTCCGGTCTTGCGGTAGATGGCCTTGAAGTGGTCGTTGACCGTGTGGGGAGACAGGTGCAGGCGGCGCGCGATCTGTTGGGCGGGCAGCCCTTCGAGCGCAAGTTCCAGTACGCCGCGCTCCCTGCGGGTGATGCCGTACCAGGCGGCCAGGGCGGGCAGCAGCAGATCGGCGGGGGCGGGCTGCACGGTGATGGCATCCTCTCCGGCCGCCCCGCCGGCCAGCAGTTTCCCGTGTACATGGTGCGACTCTCCGATCACGCGACTCGTTGTGCGTGTATGACTGGTCGGGGGGATCTGAGTGATGCCGAGTGGGCCCGCCTGAAGCCGCTGCTGACCGTGAGCAACTGGCGTCGCGGCAGGTGGCGAGACCATAGGCAGGTGATCAACAGGGCCCTGCATCCAGTGCGGACCGGTGTGCAGTGGCGTGATCTGGCTGAACGGTCCGGTCCGTGGAAGACCGCGCACAAGCGACATTTGCAGCGGGCCGATCAGTCGGGGCAGGAGCTGGGTGGTGCCGGTTCCCCGGCGAGCATCCACCCCCACGTCGCCAGCGAGATCCGGTAGATCCGCGCGGAGGACTTCGCGACGCCCGCGCAGATGAGGTACCGCTCGACCGCCGCGGTGTACGACAGCCTTCTCGTAATAGCCACGTCGGACGATCGTGTAGCGCTGGTGACGCCCGGGGCTGAGGATATCGCCGTTGGCTCCGGGCGGCGGCGTCATGCCGGGTGGATGAGGCGGCTCTCGTAGGCGAAGATCACGGCCTGTACGCGGTCTCGGAGTTCGAGCTTTTGCAGGATTCGACCCAGATGGGACTTCACGGTCGCCTCCGCGAGGTACAGGGTGGCCGCGATCTCGGTATTGGACAGGCCGCAGCCCACCTGGATGAGAACCTCGCGTTCACGGCCGCTGAGCCGGCTCAGCCGCTCGTCGCGGCCGGTGCTCCTGCCGTCGGGGATGTGCGGGCGGAGGTTCTCCAGCAGGCGGCGGGTGATCCGCGGGGAGACCACCGCGTCGCCCGCGGCCACGCTGCGTATCGCGGTGAGCAATTCCTCGGGCCTGGTGTTTTTCAGCAGGAAGCCCGAGGCTCCGGCGTTGAGTCCGGCGAAGGCGTATTCATCCAGGTCGAAGGTGGTGAGGACCAACACTCTGCTCCGCGGGGAGATCCGGATGACCTGCCTGGTCGCCTCGATCCCATCGGTTCCGGGCATCCGGACGTCCATGAGGACGACATCGGGGCGCAAATCCTGGGCAAGGTGTATGGCCTGGATGCCGTCCGCGGCTTCGCCGACCGGTGCCATGTCGGGCTGGGCCTCCAGGACCGTGCTGAAGGCCATACGGAGCAGCGCTTCGTCGTCGGCGATCAGGATGCGGATCGTCATGCGGCCGCTGCTCCGCTGCCAGCGAGGACGAGGCGAGTATGCACTCCCCAGCCGCCGCCCGGAAGCGGTCCGGCCTGCAACTTCCCGCCGTAGGCGGCCGAGCGCTCGCGCATGCCTGGGATGCCGTGGCCGGATGGTGCGGTGCCGGGAAGTGGCGGGCAGGGGCCGCTGTCGGTGACGTCCACTGTGACGGTCTGGGTGGAGCACTGTATCCGGACCTTCGCATGTGTGCCGATGGGTGTGTGCTTGAGGGTGTTGGTCAAGGCTTCCTGTACCAGGCGGTAGACGGTCAGTTGTGCGGTGGCGGGTATGTGGGTGTAGCCGCCCTGGACCTCGAGGCGGGTCGGCAGCCCGGCGGCGCACATCTGGTCGGCGAGGGTCTCCAGTTGTGCGATGCCTGGCAACGGGTGGCGCTGCGCGTCCGGTTCGTCGATCCGCAGGATGCCCAACGAGCGCCGCATGTCGGTCAGAGCCTGCCGGCCCGTCTCGGCGATCTGGAGCATCGCGGTGGTGGCCTTGTCGGGCGACCGGAGCTGCGCGTAAACAGCGGCGTCGGTGAGCGCGACCATGACGGACAGGTTGTGGGTGACGATGTCGTGCATCTCCCGGGCCATACGTGTCCTTTCCTCGGCGACGGCCAGCCGCGCCTGCTGGTCTTGTTGTTGCTCCAGTCGTGCAGCCCGTTCCTCCAGGGCCGCGAGGTAGGCGCGCGTGGTCCGCACATTCACACCCAGGACGGCGGCGGCGACGACCATCGCGGTCACCGCGACGAAGAGGGTCAGGAATGCGCCTTCCGTCGCCCAGCGCAGGCAGGCCAGCAGGGCCCCGCCCTCCACGACGGCACCAGCGACGAGCGCGCCGCGCCGGCCCGAGTTCGCGGCCGCCGTGTAGAGAGCCACCAGCAAGGCGATGTCCGCCGGCAGTTGGACGTCCATCAGCCACTGGACGAAGGCCGCGGCTGCCACGGCGCCGAACACCGTGAGCGGTGCCCGGCGCCGCCACACCAGGGGCAGCGCCAGGGCCGTGGTGAGGGCCACCGCCACCGGGAGCTCTTGCGACGCGCGCGTGGTCATGATGTTGAGCAGGAGCAGCGCCGGCAGCAGCGAGTCCCACACTATGGGCGGCAGCCGGAGGCCCCAGCGCCGGGCGGCTCTCACCAGTCGTGCCGCTCGTGCGGAGGCCAGGTCGGCGTACCTCGTCATCCGTACGGCTGTCCTCGTCCGCCGCACACGGTTCCGGTAGCGCGCTGGATGGGCATTGCCGGGCTCTGCGGCCGCCTCGGTCATCACACGTTCCTGTCGGTTCAGCGTCATGTGGCCCCAGTCGGGGCCACCACCGCATACAGCCGGAGTCGGGCCGAGTACAAGGAGCGCACACCCCGAGCTCCCCAGCGTGTACCGCGGCCCTGCCACGGTAGGCCGCGGGCCCGCGAAGCACATGAGTCCACCGTCTGATGGCACCGCGCCGAGGTACGACCTCAGGAGGAGTCCCGCTACCTTCCACGGTCGCAAAGCGGCCGTTCACCTGCCGTGCTCGATTGCGACTCCGGTCGCACAGGCGAGACGCCTGGATGCGACGCCGGTCGCACAGAGGACATACCTCGGATTGCGACTCCGATTGCATGCGATGGCGACCCGGGATCGATGTGGCATCGCGTGCCCCGCCCTGAGGATGGCCGGGTGACCGAGATCATCACGGGGCTGTACATGGCCCCCCTGGAATTCCTTGCCTTGCTAGGTGCCGTCGCGCTGGTGATGGCACGCTGGCTTCCCCCCGCTGCCCGCCCACGCATCACGATCGCGGCGGGGGCGGTTCTCGTGCTGTCCGCGATCGTGCTGAGTGTGGTGGGGATCCGCTGGCAGATGCTGCCGGTCCTGGCAGGTGCTGCCGTCGCGTTGCCGTTCGCCCTCTCTCCCCTGCTGCGACGCCGTACCGGCCAGCCGGCGTGGCGGGCCCGATGGTGGCTGGCGTTGCCGGGGTCGGTGGCCTGCGTCGGCCTGATTGCCACGGGTCCGGTGGCCGCCTGGGCCTTTCCTGTACCCGTGTTCCCCGAGCCGTCAGGCCGTTTCGCGGTCGGCACCCGCGTGGTGCAGTGGACCGATCCACGCCGCCCCGAGAGGTTCACCGCCGACCCGCACGACCATCGCACGGTCGTGGTCCAGCTCTGGTATCCCGCGCAGAAGAGTCCCGCAGGCACGCAGCGGGCCCAGTACCTCGGACGCACGGAGCACGAGGCGCGCACCGTTTCCGACGCCCTCGCCCGTGAGGTCGGGTTGCCTGGCTTCCTGGTCGACGGCGTCCCGCGCGCCCACACCCATTCGGTCTTCAACGCCCCGGTGGCCGACCGGGGCGGACGGTTCCCCGTCGTGCTGTTCTCTCCCGGGTCGGGCGGAGTGCGCACCCAGAACACCGCCTGGGCGGAGGAACTGGCCAGTCACGGCTATGTGGTCGCCGCCCTCGATCACCCGTACGACTCCGCAGCCGTCGTCCTCACCGACGGCCGAACGATTCACACCAAGATCGCCTCCACTGGCGTCCGGGACAAGGACGACAAGCTGGCGGATGGCTGGACGACTGTTCGTGCCGCCGACCTCAGCTTCGTCCTCACTCAGCTGGGTCGTCTGGACAGAGGCGAGATTGCCGGCCCGCTGACCGGACGCCTGGAAACCGGCCATGTCGCGGTGACCGGCCACTCCATGGGGGGTGCTGCCGCCCTGCAGGCAGCCCGGCAGGACCACCGGTTCGACGCCGTCATCGATCTGGACGGCTACCCCCACGGCCCCACCTCCCCCTCCCTCCAACAGCCGACACTCGCGCTCACCCAAGCCATCACCCCCGGAACCGACCCGCGCTACATATCCCGCCTCACCAAGGCCCTCAAGCTCAACACCGCGACGAGCTACCGGCTCACCATCCCCGGCGCCGCACACCTCACCTTCATGGACGGCCCCCTGTACCTGCCGCCTGTGCCCTCGATAGTCGGCTCCCTGGGCCGCACCCAGAGCCCGCACGTCGTCGCCGCTACCGCTCTTGCCTTCCTGGACACCACCCTGCGGCACAAACCCGATGACCTGGCCGGCGTTCTGTCAGCCTACGGCGACCTCAGCGTCTACCACCCGGGCAACAGCCGCTGACCAGCTGTGCCTCGGACGGAGACGACGCCCCGCCGACGGCACCCCACCTCGTACCTGGCCACCAACCTGCCCCACCACCCCGACGCACCCCACGCCACAACCAGCCCGCACCAGCCGGCCGACCTCGCCGAGATCATCCGCCTCTACGGACTGCGGCCGTGGATCGAGCAGAGCTACAAACAGATCAAGGACGAACTCGGATGGGCCGACTTCCAAGTCCGCCTCCGACCGCGCCATCCGCCGCTACCAGACCCTGGTCAACTGCGCCTTCTCCTTCTGCTGGGACCAATGGTTCGCCGCACCCAGCCCCCTGGACGCCACCGCGCCGGACCCCTGCTCCGACGAGGGGCCGGAGGGGGGGCCGGGCCCTGTCCCACCAGCCCCAACAGCCTTACTGGCCCATGGCCTTACGGGCCATCCGCTCCTGGCTCACCCCCCGCCGTCACCCTCACTCGATGGTGGCGAGCCTGGACGGACAGGGACCCGCCCTCCGAGCTCAAGGCCCTGATCGACGCATTCACCACAGGACACGGCATTGACCTCTACCGCCGGATTCGACGAACTACCGTTACTCAGGTCGAACTCGCGGAGTCCGTCAATCCCTGACAGTTCTTGATCGTTGCGGTACGACGTGGTCATGCGGTACGCGCCCGGGAGCGGACTGACAACCGAGGAGCAGGAGAAGCAGGAGCCGGGGCGCCTTCGGGCGACGGACCGGTGCGCTCGAAGGGACCGGCATTGATCGACAAGGGTTGAAGATCCTGGCATTCGGCTCATCGAACTGACGCTACTCGGCACTCTGTTCCTCGCCGGGCTCTGCACCCTGCTGTTCGTGGTGTTCCTTCCGGGGCAGAGCCTGGACCGGGCGGAGAAGGCGACCTCGGTGATCGGGGGGCTCGGGCTGACGCTCCGGCGGCCGACCCCGCCGCCGGAACCGGACACCGGCGTGGTGCGGCCCTCGTCCGTCACCGGACTTGGAGGGGTCGCCGTCGGCGGCAATGTGGGCGGTGACGTGTCGACGGAGGTGTCCGGCATGGCGGCGTCCCCGTATGCGACCAGTTCCGGCACGGACGCCGCCGCAGCGCCGGGATCCGCGCTGGTCAGGGGAAATGTTACCGGGCACGTACGCATCAAGGTCGACGGGTGGGACCAAGGAGCGGCGTCATGACTTCCGTTCGGCAACGCTGGTTCTGGAGAGGCGCCCCGAGATCAACGGGGACGTCCGGCACGTCAACACGACCATCAACCTGCGCTCCAGCCGCGCCCAGGAGCAGGCCGAAGCGGCGGCGCTGGCGGTGGAGAGGTTCCGCGCGGAACTCACCGCCAACCTGCGCACGTACCTGAACGCGATCGACGGTCCAGCGCCGATGGCGGTCCGCTGGAGCCTGCTTCGGGGGAGCGGTGTCGACCGGTGGGTCAACGTCGTCACGCCCTCCGGGAAGGCCGTGTCAGACCCTCGGGACGCCGTGGCCGAGCCGCCCACCGCACTGGACGACCTCGTCGACCCCTTACGGCTGTATGACGCGGTGTCGTCGCGGCGGCCGCTGGTCGCCGGGTCGGCGGGCAGCGGGAAGAGCGTGTTCGTCGCCCGCTTGGCGCATGGGCTGCTGGAGCGGATGGATGACGTCCCTCCGGTCGTGGTGCCGGTCGGCAACTGGGACCCGAAACGGGACTTGTTGGGAGACTGGTTGGTCAAGTGGTTGCAAGAGTCCTACAGCAAGCTGGGCCAGCCCGCGGCGGCCGGCGGTGCACTCTCGCCCAGTGGCTGATGGCGCAGGGCCGCCTCCTGCCCGTACTGGACGGGCTCGATGAAATGCACGAGGACTTCCAGGAGGAAGCGTTCGCGGAGCTGAATCGCGAGCCGGGACGTCCCCTGGTCGTGGCCATGCGCGAGTCCGCGTTCCGGAAGGTCACCGCCGACGGGAGCGTGCTGCGGGCGGCAGCCGTCGTCAACCTGCGTCCGCTCGAGTCCACGGATGTGGCCGCCTATCTGGCCCGTGCACCGGTCGAGTGGGACACCGTCCTCCAGCGACTCTGCGACGATGACCCGGACGTCAGGCACTTGCGCGGCGTCCTGACCAACCCGCTGATGGCCGCCCTGGCCCGCCGCGCCTACGGACCCAAGGGGGCAGGGATCCGGCGGAGCTGCTGGAGGACGGCCGGCCGTCCGAGGTCCCAGCCGTCGAGGACCTCCTGCTGGACGGCTTCGTACCCGCCAGCTACCCGACGCGGCCGCCCCGGAAGTTCTAGGGCGAGAAGTCCGTACGGTACCGCGCGGAACAGGCGGAGAAGTGGCTCGCTCGCCTGGGCGCGGACATGAACGCCCTCGGCACCCGCGACCTCGCCTGGTGGCGCCTTGCGGAGACCATCCCACTCCACGTCCAGGCGCGATTCTTCTACGCTGTCCTGATGGTCGAGGTGTATCGGGTGATGGCCTTCTGTCCCCTGCCCCGCCCCCGCAGGCTGGCCCGGTCAGCTCCTGGTCACCAGGTGACCGGTAGCGTCTTCAGGCCTCGATGATGGAAGGAGGGCAGCCATTCCAACTCGTCGGCGGGGACCGCAAGGCGGAGGCCAGGGAACCGGGCGAGGAGACCGGTGAGCGCGACTTCGGCTTCGAGGCGCGCCAGGGGGGCGCCCAGGCAGTAGTGGATGCCGTGGCCGAAGTCGAGGTGGGTGGAGGGACGCTCGGGCCGGAAGCAATCAGGGTCGTTGAACTGGGCGGGATCGCGGTTGGCCGAGGCGAGCGAGACCCAGACGCGGGAGCCGCCGGGAATGGTGACGCCGCCGATGGTCACGTCTTCCAGGGTGAAGCGTCGGACCCCCAGGGTGACGGGAGCGTTCCAGCGGAGGGTCTCTTCGAGCACCGCGCGGAGCGGTGTGTGGCCGGCGCGGACCGAGTCCATCACCGCAGGGTGAAGCAAGAGCGCCAATGCGGCGTTCCCGATCAGGTTCACCGCACTGGTGTAGCCGGTGAAAAGGAGCAGGAAGCTCATCGCGAGCAGCTCGGGTTCGCTGAGGCTGTCGTGTTCGTCGCGGGCTTCAGTCAGCGCGGTGAGAAGGTCATCGGTCGGCTTGTTGCGCTTGGCGGCAATGACTCCGGTGAGGTATCGGTGCATCTCCCGCATCGTGGCACGGGATTCCACCGAGGCGTCCTCGGAGGACCCCCGCACGCTGTCGGTCCAAGCGTGGAAATCTCGGCGATCGGTGGTGGGGATACCGAGGAGTTCGCAGATGACTTCCATGGGCAGAGGGTTTGCCAGGGAGCGCATCAGGTCGGCCGGCCGCTCTGTGATGGCGGCCAGGAGCTCGTCAGTGTGCGCCTGGACGCGCTGCCGCAGGCCCTCGATACGCCGGGCGGTGAATGCCTTCGAGACAAGACGTCGAAGCCGGGTGTGGTCGGGCGGATCCATATTGAGGAGGTGGGCGTCCAGCTCCGGCGGCATGGATGACTGGTAGCGGCCGGTGGTATGGACGTTTGCCTTGTTCAATGACAATCGCGGGTCCGTGAGAGCGGCGCGCACATCCTCGTAGCGGGTGACGACCCACACGGGTGCGCCGTCAGGAGTGATGGTGCGGTGCACCGGCCCGGCTTCCCGCAGGCGGGCGTACGTCCCGTACGGGTCGGTCATGAGCGCGTCGTTGAACAGGGACGCTGGAGCAGAGGTCATGCTCGATTCGCCTCCTCGGTCGGCTTGTTCGTGGTTACTGCTGCCTGGTCGACGAGTTCCGATTGAACGCCTCCGCGGCCGTTCCGTACGGCTGGCCGACCGGTCGATCCGGCCACCGGCCCGGCCCCGGAAAGCCGCACGTCGTCGTCCTGCGCGTGCCGACGCCGCCGCATCCCGTCATGCCGGTGCAGCCAGAACGGCCGTGCGGCGGTCCCTACCGCCTCGGGATCCTGGTCCAGCAGGATCAGCCGGTCCTGCTCCAGCCAGGGCTCAGAGCCCACGTGACCGCCGACTGTGACCGTGTAGTAAAGGCCGGCGCTACTCTCCCCGCCCTTGGACCAGCGAAACTCCCGGACCGGATCAGCCCTCTCGAAACGCGGGTTCCAGCCCCGCCCTAACGGCTGCCGATGATGCTGCCCGGGCTCGACGAACCCCCGCTCGAAGACCGTCAGGACGGCATCGCCGTAGGCCGGCGCGGCAACAGCCACCGTCTCCCACCCCACCGCTCAAGATCAAGTGGAAGAAACCTACTGGCCGTCAAACTTGCCTGGCAACCGGCCAAGATCTTCTGCCAGAGCTCAGCGGCCCATGTGCGCGGCGGGGCATCGACCTTCCCTTCCAGGGCGTCGAACCGCTCGTCGACCTTGGCAAACCCGTCACGGAGTTCCCGGCGCAGCGCCTGGCCTCGATGACCGACGCGGAACTCCCGCCCGCTGCACCTGCATCGCCTCGACACGACCTCCCACCGCTTCGACGCGGCGGGTCAGCGCCTCGATCTCCCTCTGCGTGATGTCCTCCTCGGCTACGCGGGACTCCCCCGGATCCCCGCGCGGGCACCGGATTGCCGTCCGTGAGGACGCCCGCGACTTCACCCTGTGGATGCAGCTCGCCGACAAGCCGGTACGCGTGCACTGGCGGAACCGCGGCAAGGCCCTCTCCGGGTACCCCGGCGCAAGCCACCGGCTCTCGCCCAGGGTACGCCGAACCCCGTGACCGGGAAGCCGACGATCGGCAAGAAGTACGCACCCGCCACCCGGGCCCACTGCGAAACCGTGCTGCGCACCTTCTACGACTTCCACCTGGATCTCAACAGCGGCCAGTTGCTGGTCAACCCGTTCCCGCTGGACCGAAACCGCCGCAAGGGGCGGCCCCACGCCCACCACAACCCAGCGGACGAGTTCAAGCACGAGCGGACCGGCCGCTACCGGCCGACCGTCCCGGAACGGATCCCCCGCCGAATACCGGACGACAAGTACACCGAGGTCTTCGCCGGCCTGCGCTCGCACCGCGACCGCGCGCTACTCGCCTTCTGGGTCTCCAGCGCCGCCCGCTCAGAGGAGTTGCTGACCTCGACCGAACGGGATGCCCTGCCCGGCCAGCAACTCATCGGCGTGATCCGCAAAGGCACCAAGGACTATCAGCAACTGCCCACCTCACCCGATGCGTTCGTCTGGCTCCGGCTCTACCAGGAAGAAGCCTTGAAGAAGGGTGTCCCCCGCGGCCGCAGCCAGCCGTTGTGGTGGACTCTGCGGCGCCCCTGGCGGCCTCCTCAGTACGACGCCGCCCGCATGATGTTCAACCGCGCCAACGAACTCTTGGGCGCCAGCTGGACCCTCCACGACCTGCGGCACACCGCTACCTACCGCATGGCCGAGGATCCCGAGATGTCGCTGCTCCACGTCCAGCACATCCTCGGTCACAAGGACCAGCGCACGCTCCAGAAGTACCTCCGTCCGAGCCGGGACGAGGTCATCTCGGCAGGTCTGGCGCATCACGCCCGACAGGAGGCGAAGAAACTCGCCCCGCCACCGGCTCCTGCGGCCCCCGCCTACAACGAGGAATCGCTGAACACCCTCTTCGGAGGGCTCGTCGCATGACCACCGCATTGCTCATCGCGCCACCGGAGACCACGCGCAAGCTCGCCGGCGCCGAGGCCGCCACGCTTCTACAGCGGTCCCCGCCACGCCGGAATCCCGAGTCCTGGCACATGACCGAAGCCGACACCGACTACATCCTGGACTCCCTCGGCCGCAGACCTCTGCGCGCCGAAGGCAGGAGCGCACAGTACACGCGAATGGTCGGCGCCCGCGCGATCCTGGCCTGGCTGACAAGTTTCCCGGGTTCGACCTGGCAGGCCAGTCGGGACGCGAGCCCAGCTGCCCTCTCACCCGCGGGCTGGCACAGCACGGTCCTCGACTGGGCCGCTCCCACGGTCGGCCGGAGGCCCACCTCATCTTGCTTGGCCTCCGGCGCATTGGCCTTGATCTGCGCGGACGTCGTCCGTCCGTCCCCGGCATGGCTGGCGGCCAGTTCGTCGAACGCCCTGCGTCCGGCGATGGCGGCGGCCCGAGACCCTGAGGGCTTCGCCCGCCAGGAAGCCGCGTTCCCCGCCGACATCCGGGACACCCGGCACGCCTCCGCGGCCCTCAAGGCGGTCGCCCGCGTCCTGGCGACCTTCGGCCGCCGCGTCGAGGACATCGTCGTCGGCGACCTTCTCGCCCTGCTCCAGGAGACCAACCACGCGGCCCGCGGCACCCGCATCGCAGTCAGTTCCCGTCGGACGCCCCGGCAACGCTGCTGCGTCTCCAGACCCGCACGGGCCAGGTGACCCCGGCGGAACTGGTGGACCGCTACCACCTGCGCTGTCGCCCGGTCCGGGACCTCCTCGTCGACTACCTCACCGAACGCCAGCCCTCGCTCGATCACAACTCCCTGATCACCCTGTCGACCTCCCTGGCCAACAACTTCTGGGCCGATCTGGAGCGTCACCACGAAGGAATCGACTCGCTCCACCTGCCCCCGGACGTCGCAGCCGCCTGGAAAGCCCGGGTCAACACGGTCACCCGCCGCCGTCGCATGCCCGACGGGCAGGTCGTCGAGACGACCGAACCGCGCAGCAGCGCACCGGCGATCAAGACGCTCGTCCGGTCCTTCTACCTCGACATCGCGCAGTGGGCCCTGGACGAGCCGGCCCGGTGGGGCCCCTGGGCAGCGCCCTGTCCGATCACCGGAGCCGACTGCTCGGACAAAAAGACCAAGCAACGGCAGAAGACCGCCTCGGATCAGCGGACACGCGAGCGGCTCCCCGTCCTGCCTACGCTGATCCGTGTCGCCGACCGCCGGCTCAAGGAGGCCCGCCTCCGCCTGGACGCGCTCCACGCTGCCCCGCTCAGCACCCAGTTCACTGTCCTCGGAGAGACGTTCACCGCGCCGAAGAACACTTCCCGGGCCGGTCTCACGGGCCAGGCATACGACTCCTCAGGACGCCGACGCGACCTCGAGGCCGAGGAGAAGCGGGCCTTCTGGGGCTGGGCCACCATCGAGATCCTCCGGCACACCGGCATCCGCATCGAGGAACTGCTGGAGCTCGGACACCACAGCATCATCCGTTACAAGCTCCCCACCACGGGCGAGCTTGTTCCGCTCCTGCAGATCGCGCCGTCGAAAACAGACCAAGGACGTCTGCTGCTGGTCACTCCCGAACCGGCCGACGTCCTAAGCGCGGTGGTCGCCCGAGTTCGCGGCGCGAACGGGGCGATTCCCTCCGTCCACAGCTACGACATCCACGAGAAGGTCTGGAACGAACCAATGCCGCTTCTCTATCAGTGGAACGTCTCCGGTGAGAGGCGGCCGATCTCGTCCAATACCGTCCGTGATTCCCTCAACGATATGCTCATGGCGACCGGATTGCCGACGCCACCGGGAAGCCGTTGAAGTTCCAACCCCGCGAGGGCGACTTGTCGAAATTCGCGACAACCTGACCGACCGGATCGCCGAGGGTGAGGACGGCTTTGGCGATTGACGTCATGCTGTTCGGACTACATCGGGATCTGCGGAAGATCCGCCAGGGCTTCAAGCGGGCGACGCCGCGTTCGACCGGTGCCCGTGCCGCGGACAGGGCCCGGTTGACGGTCCTCTCGGTGGGGGTGAGTTCCTGCAGGGGCCTGCGTTTGATGCCGGCGGTGAGCCACGGGCCGCCGCCCTGGCAGGCGAGATCGGCCAGGATGGGGACGCCCTGGCGCTCGCAGATGCGGATGATCCGGTGGGTGCGGGCGGCGGTCAGGTCGTGGGACCGGCCCGTCAGTGCGGGTGAGAGCCACAGCAGTTGGCCGTCCGGATCGGTGACCACCTGCACGTTCACTCAGTGCCTCCGATGCTTGTCGGAGTAGTCCGCACGGGAGTCGCCGACCCGGTCGCACTCGGCGAGGGTGCCGTCCAGCAGGACGAAGTCGGGTTCGGCCTAGCGCAGGACTTTCAGCAGACCCGGCGCTCGTTGGGCAAGCAGGTGGATGACCGCACTGGGGTAGGCGTGGGCCGGGCTGTTCTGTCGGAATATCACTTCATGGCGAAGCGGGTGATATTCGGGCTTTCGCTCTGTCGGCCGGTCGTCGTAGGTAACGCGCTCCTCGCCGCCTACTATTTGAGCAAATCGGCGAGCTGCGGAATCCGTTTGAAACTGCTGCTCGCCCGCTCATGGCCAGGGGACTTAGCGGCGCTCATATAAACGGAGGTAATGCATGGACGACCACAAGAATTCTTTCAGGCTCCCTCGGCGTCAATTCCTCGCGCTTTCCGGTAACGTTGGCGCCGCTGCGCTCCTGGTCGGCGCGGGAGCAGGCAAGAGCGCGGCCGCAGCAGCCCACTGTACGCACGACGTACCCTCATCCGGCCCGTGCCCCTGTTGCGTCGCACCTCCCCACGCAAACCCCTGTCCCACACCTGGGCCCCTCTGCGGTGACCCCAAGGACAAAGATCCGTTGTGGAACGACGTCCAGTACTGTGTCAACGGCACACCGCCACCGCCGCCGCAGCCCAAGCCCGACTGCTTGAACACGACCTCAAATTACGTCGTGTTCCACGGCAAGCCCGAGACCAAGCATAATTATCTACTGTCTCCTACTTGTCGAATCACGGGTATCGAATGCCCGTTTCTCACGGAGTCCCAGGCGGCGAACTACTGGCATGAAGCATGGGAAAACGCAAGGCCCGGAGGAGCCGTCCCCGTGGAGTACGACAATATCGGATTGGGGATGAACTCGCAGCGCGCCCGGCACTTCAATCAGATGCACATCCATATGGCTGGAGTGCAACCCATCACGCAGACGGAGCTCCAAGGTTACGAAAAGCAACGAAAAATTGCCGCTACGCCTGCGCAATGGAGGGATCGGCAATACCAGGTAACCCTTGCCGGCTCCGGAGGGAATCGCACGTACCGAGCCCTTATGCGGTCCAATCTGGATGAAAATCTTTTCTACCTATTGGATCATTATGTGGTGCAGCCGCTCAATCTGACGATGGCGAAGCAAACGCTGATCGTGGTGCCGAAGAAAGCGGGAGGGAAATTCGACGGTACTTTCTATGTCCTGAACAGCGATGAGTCGCTCCATGACGGTACTGATACGTGTGATGAATTGCTTGTGTATGGGTGAAAGCGTCATCGGCCGGGCCGTGGCAGCCCTCCATACCCTGAGCTTTTTCAGAGTGGCTACTGATCGAGTGATGGCTGGGCCGAAGCACGCTGGTTGTCACATGGGCGGGTTTGCTGTCGCTGTGGCCGGGCTGCATGCGTTGACCTTGACCAGCTGAACACCGTTGTCACCGAAGTGGTTGAGGCGGCCAGGGGTTGTCAGTGGCTGGTGACAGGATCACCGGCATGGTTTTCGTACGTACTACTCCGCCGCGGCCCGTGGACGTGACCGCGGTCTTTCCCGAGCTGGTGCCGTTGGCACGCCCTGCGATCCGGCTGCACCCGCGTCCCGGGTCGCCCTCGGCCGGGGAGAGTTCGGTCGGGGGGCCGTTGCTGTGGCCGGCGGAAGAGCCATGGCCACACTGCGAAGCCTCGCACCTGCACGTGGACAGCGGATTCCGCCAGTCGCCGGACGACGTGCGGCTCAAGAGACGCATGCAGGCCCGGTGGCACCTTGATCACAATGGCCGTGGGACAACGCCCGAGGAGGCGGCGATCAAGGAGCGGAACGCCACGAGGCTCGCGGAGCGATTCGCCGCCGGGCCGCCGCCCGCGGACTGCCCGGTCCCCATGCTGCCCGTGGCCCAGCTGTATCTGCGCGACATACCCCTGCTGCGGCCGCCCGGACAGGCCGATCTGCTCCAGGTTCTGTGGTGCCCCTACGACCACGATCCGCATCACAAGCCGTCGACCGCGCTGTTCTGGCGGTCCGCCACCGAGGTCGTCGACATCCTCGCCACACCGCCCGAACCGTACGAGGTGAACGATGACGGCTATCTGCCGGAACCGTGCGTGCTGGCACCGGAAGCGATCACCGAGTACCCCAACAGCCTCGATCTGAGCCCGCAGCTGCGGCTGATGCTGGCGGACTGGAACAGATGGCAGGCAGCCGGCGCCGACGTGGACAGCTCCTACGCGGGCTATCCGCGGGACTTCTACGACATCCATCTGGCGGACGCCCCCGGATGGAAGGCCGGCGGCTGGCCGCCGTGGGGCCGCACCGATCCCAACCCCCGATACTGCACTGTCTGTGAGGTGCAGATGGTCCCGCTGCTGACCATCGCCTCATTCGAATGGGACGGCGGTGAGGGACACAGCTGGGCGCCTTGCGAAGAACAGGCCGCCGCCAACGCTGCCGGTCATTGCTGTGGCCAGAGCCCCTCGCAGCCGACCAAGGTCGAAGTCGGCAGCACCGACAACATGCAGATCTACATCTGCCCGGCCTCCCCGGAGCATCCGCACACCGACCTGATCCAATGAGCTGCCGGGCCTGTCACACACCCTGACGCAGTCGCTGGCAGAAGTGCCGCCGCGTCAGGGTGTCTGACAAGCCGTTCGCCCCACGGCGACGGGACCCGCAACGCACGAAGCTCCTGTGCCGTTGGGGAAGGTGTTCGAAGTCCCAACCCGTTGGCGCAGGAGCCTTGTTGGTTCCCCACCCTGCCGCACTCGACCTGCCGCACGCGCTGGTCGAGTGGGTCACCATGCTCATCGTCACCCGTGAGGGTGACCGCCGCTGCAAGCTTCCACCGCACCAGCGCGCGCTGGTCGCCTTGGTGTACCTGCGCAAACACGACACCCTCGCGCAGATCGCCGCCGGCTTCGGCATCTCGGTGGGCACTGCCCACGCCTACACCCGCGCCGTGGTCGACCTGCTCGCAGCCAGAGCACCGGGCCTGCTCAAAGGCCTGCGTGAATCCGACCCGGACTTCGTCCTGCTCGACGCAACGCTTGCCGAGTGCGACCGCCTGGGCGACGGCCGGGCGGACTACTCCGCCAAGCACCGCCGCCACGGCGTGAACGTCCAGGTGGTGACCGACCCGGCCGGACACCTGCTGTGGATCTCGCCCGCCATGCCGGGCCGGACCCATGACCTGACCGCGGCCCGACGCACGGGATCATCCGCATCTGCTAACGCCAGGGCGTCCCGGTCCTCGCCGACCGCGCCTACATCGGCGCCGGCCCCTGGGTCACCACCCCGGCCAGACGCCCGCCCCGCCGCGACCTGTCACCAACCCAGCGCACCCTCAACCGCGCGCTCTCCGCAACACGGGCACCGGTCGAGCGGGGCGTGGCCCGCCTGAAGTCCTGGCGGATCTTCCACCACGCCCGCTGCAGCCCGAATCGAATGTCGTCAATCGCCTCTGCCGTCCTCACCCTGGAGCGGCAACGCTGAAAGAGCTCACTGTTGGTGAATCCCAGAGCCCAGGACCAGCGTCGAGCACTCGTTCGGCTAGCCGAACTTCACGAAGGTCGGGAAGGGGGCCGAGAGCGTCTCGAAGTTCCGGGAGCCGACGAAGCCGGCGAACTCCGTGCAATTGCTGTCGGTGTACATGGTGGCGTCGGTGTCTGTGTCGTTGTGCGCATCACGTGCACCACCGCTGACGGCGATGCATGTGCCGTTGGGCGTTGGGACGTTGAGGGTCGTCTCGTGCCCATTGTCCGCTCGCGTGTAGAAGAACGTGCCCGTGGCGGCCTGGGCGTTGCTGGTGGACAGGCCCATGACCAGCGCAGCGGCCGCGCCAATGGTCAGAGTTGCCCTGCCGATGCGGTTGAGTGCACGCATGAAGGGTCCCTTCCCCTTTGCCGTGGCCCGGAGGGCCACGCCCGTAGTAGAAGGGTCCACGCTGTTTGGGCGGGTCTGAGGGTTTTGGCGTGTAACCACCCCAATGGATGACATTGCGGCTCCCGCCAGCCGTCAGAGCCTGGGAGTCAAGGTGTCCCGACGCGCGCCTTCGTGAGCCCGACACGCCTACCTCGTGCCCACCGGTCAGCTTGGTCAGGCAGTCGGCTGAGCATGGCGGGGGGGGTAGATCAGGTCCGGATTCGCCAACAGCATCTCGGACGACTCGGGGGCGTCATTGTCGTTGGCGGCACAGGTTTCGCTACGTTACGTCGCTAGCGGCCGAATGACAGAGCATCGCCCGGCTTTAGCGCCATCTTGTACTCGGTCTCCTCGGCCTGCTCGTCGAGCCAACTGCGGCTCCACGTCTGCCGGAACGCACCATCGAACGCAGCACTCGCTCCAAGGCTGCCGGTGAGGCTGGAGACGATGGGTTTCGGCTGCGGCGCCGGCGGCTCTGCAGCGTGGGCAGCAACAGGGATCGATGCGACGGTCCCAACGAGGGCGGCCGCGAGTACGTCCACGATTCGCTTGGTGTTCTTCACACAGCGTAAACGATCTTGAGCCATTCAGGTCACGCCGACTTAAAGTAGCTTTCGATCAACCAGTACGACTCTAGTTCGGAGAAGACCTCTGGGTTATGAGCCCAGCGAGCTACCGAGCTGCTCCACCCCGCGTCGGTGATGCCGCTCTACATGGTGGATCACGCGGGACTCGGATCGGACGTCAGCCGCCGTGTGGGTTCCAGGTCCGCGTTAGGAGTGCCGGTCGATCTCTAGCAGTCGGCCAGCAACCTTCCGGGGCGTGTTAGCAACGCCTGCGGTCGCTAGTGATCGGTCCTGGAATCTTCGGACCAGCCCCCTCGCAGCCACTCCCGCGGGCGCCACCCTCATCCACGAAGCAGAGCACCTGCTCAGCCTCTTGGACGCAGCGCAATCCGCCGTCACCTGACCGGCGGCTCGACCAGCGTCACGACGCGGTCCGCCTCGACGGCGAACCCGGCTACGAACCCTCCGTGAACGCGGTGGCGTGGTCGGCGGCCCACTGGCGAAACGTTCGCGGCGCCGTGCCAAGGATGTCGGCCACCGCAGTGGTGATGTACGCGGGCTGTCCGACCGCCGCATTCCACGCGGCGAGCAGCATGTCGACGGCCGAGCTGGGCACCGTACCCTCCCACAGGCTTCGGAACTCGTCCGGCGTCACCTCCTCGAATGCGATCCGGCGCCCCAGGGCGTCACCGATGACGTCCACCTGCGCGGCTTGGGTCAGCGATTCGGGGCCCGTAAGGACGTAGTCGCCTCCGACGTAGCCGTCCTGAGAGAGCGTCCGCGCCGCGACGGCTGCGATGTCGCGGTCGTCGACCGGTGCCGACTCGGCAGCGCTGTAAGGCCACCGGACGACTTCGCCTGCCCGGATCGCGGGCGCCCACCAGGCCAACGAGTTCGACGCGAACATCCCCGGCCGGATGATCGTCGACTCGAGTCCGGCGGCCGCGATGAGCCGCTCGATGTCGGCGTGCAGCACCGCCATGGGATTGGGCTGCTGGAAGAAGGGGTGCGGCGTCTGATGCGGGGAGGAGAGGAAGACAACCCGCCGCACGTGGGCTGCCAGCCGCTCGACGACTGCCGCGGCGGTCTGAGGCGGGGCGGTCCAGACGAGGAAGACCGCACCGGCGCCACTCAGCGCCGGGTCGAGCGACTCTGGCACAGTGAGGTCACCGGCGAAGACCTCGACCTTCGCCGGCAGCGTCGCCGCCGCCTCAGAGCGACGGGCGAGGGCACGGACCGGCACGCCCGCGTCGAGGAGTTGGTCGATGACGAGGCGGCCGACCCGGCCCGTCGCCCCGGTGACGAGCACGGGAGGAATGTCTGTCTGATTCATGCCGCCCATGAAAACGTTACCGGGTTAAAAAAGCAACCCGGTCATGAATGTTACGGTGGTCAGATGAGCGAGTTGACGGGACTGCGGGCCCGCAAGAAGGAGCGGACGCGCGACGCCATCGGAGACGCGGCCGTCTCGCTGTTCCTGGAGCGCGGCTTCGACCGCGTCTCGGTCAACGACATCGCCGCAGCGGCCGAGATCTCCAAGCCGACTCTCTTCCGGTACTTCCCCACCAAGGAAGACCTGGTGCTGCACCGGTTTGCGGACCACCAGGGCGAGGCAGCACGCGTCGTACGCGACCGTAAGTCCGGCATCAAGCCGGTAACGGCGCTGCACCGGCACTTCCGGGCCGGCCTGGATCGGTACGACCCCGTCACCGGCCTCAGCGATCATCCCGAGGTGGTGGCGTTCCATCGGCTGGTGTTCACCACACCGAGCCTGGCAGGACGGCTCACGCGGTACCAGCTCGAGGACGAGGAGGCACTGGCGGACGCCCTCGGCGAAGGCATCCAGGCACGCCTGCTAGCCGCCCAGGTACTCGCGGTCCAACGGGTGCTCGCCCGAACCAACTGGCAGAAGATCGCCGACGGTCGAACCGCCCACGACGTCCACCCCGAGGCCGTAGCCGATGCCGACCAGGCATTCAACCAGCTGCGGTGACAGGGGGCACTCCCGAAGGAGGCCCCGCGGCCCGGCGCACGCGTTGCCACGGGCCCGGACAGGCCCCCCGGATGCTGGTGACCAGGCTCGCCCGAGAACGTGCCGATGGACCAGGCATGGGTCGATCCGACGGCGACGTCACTACGGGAAACCGGCGTGATCGAGGACTGCACGCCGCCGACTGGTGGCCGGGACGGCGCATCACGATCGACCGCTGGCGCGAGACGCTCGAGAAGACCGGCTTGGTCCGCATGCACGCGAGCCTCAGTCCAACGGTCCTCCCGGCGGGCCACGTGATTGCTAAAGATCAGCCGACCGACCCACTGCTCACGCAACATGGTCGAAATCGACGAGATCTCCGGGCGCCGGGGCACGAGGTCGAAGCAGTTGGGGCAACGTCGTATGGGGCACCGAGGCAGGGTCGCGACACCCGTGACAACACGCTACCTATTCACCGACCGGCCACCCAGTGGCCCCTCCTGTGCGGCGCCCGGTCAGCTGGCCTGGGTCTGTTCGGCCAGGGCTTTAATGTGGGCGAGACGGTAGGACTCGGTGCCGGTCTGGATGATGGCGCCGTAGAAGGTCAGACGGTCGACGATGGCCGCGCAGAATCGCGGATCGGTGAACGCCTCCGTAGTCGATCGCTGACGAGTTCCTCGACCACCTCAGTGCCCTTTCCGGTGAGTGGATCGACGCGTTCTGCCTCGCGATCCTCACGGACAAAGCATCGGGGCACGGTGAGGCCTTCCACTTCGCCCGTCAGAAGTTCGCCGAGCAGGCCCAGGAAAGCCCCGCCGGCGAACTCGTCACGGGGTTCATGGCCCAGGTCCTCGGCGACACCGGGAACGACGGCGACTACCCACCCGGCTCGCAGGCGAAGCTCACCGCCATCGACGGCGCACTGGCGCGCCGCAGCCGGGTTGAGGAGACCAGCGAAGACCTCCTCAGCCAGCCGGACAGCGTGGCGCTGAAGGTCCTGCGCTCCCTGCGGGGAGAAGTTGTCGAGCACGATCGCGATACGGATCTTCGGCGGGTAGAGGCTGCGCAGGTAGCGGCAGAACTCCAGGAACCTCGTCCGGTTCTTCTTCGGCTTGACGTGGCCGTAGAGCTTTTCCTTGCCCAGGTCGTAGGCGGCGAACAGGCGCCGGACCCCGTGCGGACGGTTGTAGGTCACCCGCCGACGGGGCCTCGGCTCTCGCTCGGGGGCCTTGTGCCGTCCGCCGCGCTCGGCCCCCTGCCGCCCGGGATGGGGCTGGAGGTTGAGCGGGCCGAACTCATCCAGACAGAAGACGACTTGGGTTCGCCGTCCTCGGGTATGACCTCGCCGTCGGCGATCGCGTAGAGGTGCTCGACGCGGGCCTTCTTGGCGGCATAGTCGGGGGTGCGGGAAATCTTCCAGGTCTCTATGCGTTGAAAGGACACGCCCTCCTCGCGGAGCAGGACCCGAAGGCCCTCGTGGCTGATGTCGTCGACCACCCCCTCGGCGACCAGGAAGTCGGCCAGCTTGGCCAGACTCCAGGTCGAAAACGGCAGGCCGTGCTCGGCCGGCTTGGACTTGGCGATCTTCTTGGTCTCGCGCCGCTCCGGCAGCGTGAACGTTCTGTGCCGGCCGCCCTTGTACTTCGGGTAGAGCGCCTCGAAGCCGTCGGCATTGAAGTTGTGGATCACATCCCGCACGCGGTCCGCGCTGGTGAACGTCACCCCGGCGATCTTCGCCACCGGCATGCCCTGAAGCCCAGGCCACCACCGGGCACGAAGCCGAAACGCGAGTAATAGCCCGGATCACCCTCCAGGAAGACGAGCGGAACAGCCCGCTCGGCGAGGATCCCCAGTCCGTGCCGAACCAGGGCCGAGCCGGTACCCCGCTTACTGCGGCGCCTGCTGGACGGGATCACACAGAAGATGCTGACCCAGACGCTGCGCGCACTGGAACGGGACGGCCTCGTGCACCGCAGGGTCTGTCCCACCGTTCCGCCTCGCGTGGACTACGGACTCACCGAGCTCGGGGTCGAGGCCGGGCGGCTCACCAGCGCCATCGGTGCATGGTCCGTCGGTCACGCACAGCTGGTCCTGGCAGCCCGTCAGGCCTTGGACGACCAGGCCGCCAAAGCATCCGAACCTGTTCGGTAGCCGGTCCGGACAGCGATCGGGCGGCCGCTACGATGCTGATCTTGCACATGGCCGCATCGAGCTGAGGTGTGGCACGACGACCGCTGCATACGGGGGGTCCGTTCCATGACGGGAACCGAAGGGGGCTTTCGCCCGCTGACGTCACAGGAACCGCGGGAACTGGCCGGATACCGGCTGCTGGCCCGGATCGGGGAGGGCGGCATGGGGTCGGTGTACCTTTCCCGGACCCGGGGCAACCAGCCCGTCGCACTCAAGATGATCCGGCGTGAGTACGCCAGCGACAGCGAGTTCCGGCGCCGGTTCCAGCAGGAGGTCCAGGCGGCTCAGCAGGTCCGCGGGTACCACCTGGTGCCGGTGGTCGACCATGACGCGGAGGGCGAACAGCCGTGGCTCGCCTCCGCGTACGTGCCCGGAGTGCCCCTCGACGAGGCCGTCGACGTCCACGGTCCGTTGCCGATGGTGACCGCGCTCCAACTGGTCGCCTGCGTCGCCGGCGCCTTGGATGCCGTGCACACGGCGGGAGTGGTGCACCGCGACCTCAAGCCGGGCAACATCCTCCTCGGCGCCGACGGGCCGTGGGTCATCGACTTCGGCATCGCCCGTGCCGCCGATTCCACCCGTCTGACGCGCAGTGGCGGCTTCATCGGCACCCCGCAGTTCATGTCCCCCGAGCAGGGCACGGGCGACGAAGTCACCCCGGCGAGCGACGTGTTCTCGCTCGGTCTCATCGCCGCCGTCGCCGCCACCGGCCGGCATCCCTACGGCTCCGGCGGAGCCCTCACCGTCGCCACACAGATCGCCAACACCGCCCAGCGCCCGCCGGACCTCTTGGGCTACCCGGATGTGCTCCGCCCGCTCCTGGAGCGCTGCCTGGCAGCGGCCCCCGCCGCCCGTCCGACGCCCGTCGAACTCGCCGAGCTGTGCGCGCGAGCCTCCGGCCGGTCCTCGCGCGAGTTCGACGACTGGCTCCCGGCCCCGCTGGCCGCGGCAGTCGCCGAACGGAGCCGCGCTGTACGCCGCCTCCTGGACCAGGAGGCGGCCGAGCAGCACCGCCCCGCCGCCACGTACGTACCCACACGGCCCGGCAATCCGCTGCACCAGGCCCCCACCCAGTCCGCGCCGCCCCGCCCGAGTGCGCCGCCGCCCGCAGCCGCGCGCTCGGAGCACGCATCCGCCGAGCCGGGGGGCGGCCTCGGCAGGCGGCGCCGTTTGTCTCTCGTGATCGCCGCCGCGGTGATCGCCGTCGCGGTCGGCGCGGCATGGTCGTTCTACGGAGACACCGACCACGGCGCCGGAGCGAAGGCCGGGGGCCGCACGACTCCGACCACCAGCCCCGGTGGGAAGAGTGCGCCCAAGAAGAAGGCTCCATCCGGGACCGCCACCAAGACCCCGGCGGCGAAGACATACGAACCGCTCTTCAAGGACCGTCCGTTGACGATCGGCCCGCCGGGAACCGGTGTGGCTATCACCGTCGACCTGGACAAACCCAAGGTGGATCCGGCCGGTGAGATCGGCGACGACGCCGCGGAGATCCAGTACATCTACCAGTACCTGACTTTCCGTACCGCCACCGCCAAGAGTCCCGGTACCAGTCCGAAGGTCTGCCGGCAGGCCGTCGACAGTGCGCCGCTCCCCTCGGAACTTCCCAACGATGCTTTGGATCAGGGCAAAGCCCTCAAGAAGGGTGACGTCCTGTGCACGGTCACCTCCGAGGGGAATCTCGCCATGCTCCGGCTCACCGGCGTCGTCGACTCGGGTGCGACGTCCTTCGACCCGCCGGGGTATACGGGCCTGCTCACGGTCTGGAAGAAGGCCACCGCCTAACCTCGCCGTTTCGGTCGGGTACGGCGACTGTTGAGGCGGAAACGCGAAAGTGCCTTCCTGACCTGGGACGATAAACCTTGCTGAGGGGTTCTGTCGGTCCAGGCGGAGGGCACTTTCCACGTGCGGGGTATCGGGTTGCGTCCCAAGATCCAGGTCATCTGTCCCCCGAACGGGCGAACTGCCGCTGCGCACCCTGCTGGCCGCCCTCGACCTGCAGGGCGGCTGGCCGCCGACGACCCTGTGGCACCGTACGGCCGCCCGTCGGGCCGCCGACGCCCACTTCACCAGAATCCGGCGCCAGCAGCGGATCCTGCGGGAGACCCTGCCCAGCGCCCACACCTACCTGCACCGCCTCCACACCCGACGCGCATACGGCCCATTCGACCTGGACAGTCCACTGAAAGGGCCCCGGACGCCCCGTCCGGACGGGGGACGTGTGCGTGTGTCGCTCACCGTGCCGCAGCGCGCCACCCTGATGATCCGCTTCGTGTACTCGCTACAGACCCTGCGCACCCGCGGCCTCCTCAGCCTTGCCGCCACGGCCGCCCTCGCCGTCCCGTCCGTCCTCTTGGCTCCCCCGGCCTCCGCCGCCGTGTCCAACGGCGGCTTCGAGACCGGCGCCCTGACCGGCTGGACCTCGGCCGGCGCCACCACCGTGGTCGGCTCCGGCGCGCACAGCAGCACGTACGCCGCACGCGTCGGAGGAACCAGCCACGCCAAGGGCGACTCCGCCCACCGCCTGGTCAGCCACGACGACGACCACCGGGGCGCCCCCACCTTCGATCGCTTCGACGACGTCCAGCTCACCGCCGCGCCCGCCCTGACACGGATCGACACGGACCCCTTCACCAACAGCACCAGCCAGCACGCCACCGTGGTGGAGCCCGACACCTTCGCCTCCGGCAACACCGTCATCGCGGTCGCCCAGAACGGCCGCTTCTTCAACGGCGGCGCCTCCGGCCTCGGCTGGGCCCGGTCGGCCGACGGCGGAGTCACCTGGACCCACGGCACCATCCCCGGCATCACCGTCTACCAGGGCGGCGCCTTCTCCCGGGTCTCCGACCCGTCGGTCGTCTACGACGCCCGGCACGCCACCTGGCTCGTCGCCGGACTGCCCCTCAACTCGACCTCCAGCGGCGTCACCGGCGCCGGAGTCACCGTCAGCCGCTCCACCACGGGCGGCGTGAGCTGGCAGAGCCCCGTCAGAGCGGTCGGGTTCAACGGGCCGAACTACGACAAGCCGTGGATCACCTGCGACAACACCCCCACCAGCCCGTTCTACGGGCGCTGCTACATCGAGGTCGACAACGTCTCCTCCGGCAACCGCATCCTGATGAGCACCTCCACCGACGGCGGACTGACCTGGTCGGCGCCGGTCGCTCCGTCCGGCTCACCCAGCGGCCTCGCCGGACAGCCGCTCGTCCAGTCCAACGGCAAGGTGGTCGTTCCCTACTCGGCCAACGGAAGCGCCATCCGCGCCTTCAACTCCACCAACGGAGGGGCCTCCTGGAGCAGCACCTCGTTCGTCCACTCCGTCCAGGCCCACACCGTCGCCGGCGGCCTGCGGGCGCCCAGGGGAATCGCCTCAGCGGAGGTCAGCGGCGATAACCGGATCTTCGTCGCGTGGCACGACTGCCGCTTCCGCGCGAACTGCACGGCCAACGACATCGTCTACTCCACCTCGACCGACGGCGTGACCTGGTCCGGAGTGACCCGGGTCCCGATCGACTCCACCACCAGCGGCGTCGACCACTTCCTCCCCGGCCTCGGCGTCGACCGCACCACATCCGGAACAACCACCCGGATCGGCCTGCACTACTACTTCTACCCGTCCGCCAACTGCACCTCGACCACCTGCCGCCTCCAGGTCGGTTACATCTCCTCCGCCAACCGCGGCGCCACCTGGACCACCGCCACCGCGCTGACCGGGCCGTTCCCGCTCTCACAGATCGCGAACACCAACCAGGGCCGCATGGTCGGCGACTACATCTCCACCTCGATCGTCGGTGGCCGGGCCGTCTCGGCGTTCCCGGTCGGCAGGGCCCCCACCACCGGCCAGGCCTTCGACGAGGCCCTGTACACGGCCGGCCCGCTCACCGTGGGCTGAACCGGCCCGGACGCCCCTGACCGGGCCGATCCCGAAGGCGCCGCTAGTCGGTGCCTTCGGACGCCCGCAGGATCTGTGCCGCCGCCCGTGTCGCCGTCAACGCGCCGTCCCTGACGTGCTGTTCAAGGCCGGGGGGCGGCTTCGCGTACCGCGGTGTTCGCGTGCAGGCGGCCCAGGAGTTCGTCGCAGACCATCGACCAGGTCCAGTCGACCTGCTGGCCTCGCCGTTTCGGTCAAACCCCTGCCCGCCCACGACCCGAAAGACTTGGAGAACCCGGCCACCGCGCCGGGCTCCGCCATGACCAAGCAGCGAAATCACTTCCCCCGCTCGGCAGCTGGCGCTCAACGACTCCTTATCGCCCCGACCGAAACGGCAAGGCCAAGCGTGCTCCTCGGGCACGGAAGTCCGGGTACTCCCGGCGGCCGACTCCTGCGACATGAGCCCGTGGGGGCTCTGGAGGCGGACGACGATCAAGCCGATGCCGTCGTGTCCGCCGAGGCGGGACGGCAGGACGTCGGCCAGGTGGTCCGGGCTGAGCCGCGAGGTGTCGGCGACGGCGTCGGCCCTCATAAAGGGCGAAGGTGACCCCTTCCACTGCGTCACTGTGCGTGACAGATCACCACCGCCGCTTCATCGGCTACCCACTCCGCGTGCACTGACCATCCATGATATGTTCACAGAAACCTTGGAGCTTGCCCCGCGCGAAGAAAAGGCTTCCATGGGAGATATCGGAATACTCCATGGAATGGGGTTGCCCGGTATTTGGGAGCGCATATTCATGCCCGGTGCCAGCGTTTCGGTAATCATCGCCGCATACAATGCGATGCCCTATCTGACGCGGTGCATCACCTCGGTCGCCGAGCAGAGCATCGGTCGTGACCACCTTGAGGTCATCGTCGTCGACGACGGGTCCACGGACGGCACAGCCGCCGAACTGAACCGGCTGCAGGACGTCTACCCCGGGCTGATGCGCGTGTTGCACCAGGAGAACTCCGGAGGTCCGTCCGGGCCGCGCAACGTCGGGCTGGAGCACGCCACGGGGACGTTCGTGTTCTTCCTGGACGCGGACGACCACCTCGGCCCCGAGGCGCTGGAGCGCATGGTGCGGATGGCCGAGGACAACGGCACCGACATCGTGCTCGGCAAGATGGTCGGTGTCGGTGGACGCGGGGCGCCCACGTCGATGTTCAAGCGCAACCAGCCGCGTACCGACGTCTTCTCCTCCCGCGTGTACTGGACGCTCAACCCCATGAAGCTGTTCCGGCGGGAACTGCTGGAACGGCACGGGCTGCGGTTCCCCACCGATCTGGCCATCGGCGAGGACCAGTTGTTCGTCGGCGCGGCCTACCTGCATGCCTCGGGCATCTCCGTACTGGCCGACTACGACTGCCTGTTCTGGGTGCTGCGCGAGGACGAGGGGAACATCACGCGTCGGCTGAAGGGATCCGAACGCCGGCTGCGGTTCCTGCCTCGCGTGGTCGACATGATCCTGGAGAACGTGCCGCCCGGGCCCGGCCGCGACCACCTCGCCCATCGCCACCTGACCGTCGAAGTCCAGCAGATGCTCGCCGACCAGCTCGTCTTCGAGCCTCGCGAGACTCAGAAGGAGATGCTGGCCCAACTGGCCGAGATCATCGATCCGTTGTGGCATGAGGGAATGAACAAGCAGCTCTCGGCCATGGCCCGGCTGCGGCTGCACCTGGTACGCCACCGCATGCTCGACGAACTGCTCGAACTCATCGCCTTCGAAAAGCAGCTCGCCCGGACCAAGGTGGCGACCCCCGTCCTCGTCGACGGCGGCCGGGCGCTTGCCCGCTATCCCTTCCTGCGCGATCCCGACCGTGCCATCCCCGACCTCTGCTACGACGTCACCGCCCAGCTCGCCGTCCGCCACCACGTCACCCGGGCAGAGCTACGCGGCACCGTGCTGCACCTGGCCGGCCACGCCTACCTCCACCGTGTGGAGACCCGGGACGTCACGACGCAACTGGTGCTGCGTGAGCGCGACAGCGGCACCGAGCACCGCCTGCCGCTCACCCACACGGCCACACCCGGCCTCGGATCGGCCGAGGACGAGGGCCACTACACCTACGACCTCGCCGGCTTCCAGGCCGCCGTCGACATCACCTCCGCCGCCGCCGGCAAGCCGCTCACCGACGGGCTGTGGGACATCTCCCTCGCAGTCGGCGCCCAGGGCGTGTCCAAGGAAGTCCGGATCGGCAGCAAGCGGTCCGCCGATGTCCGCGGCGCCACCGGCACGTATGTGGTCGTCACCGGCGAGGACCTGCGCGCCGTGACCCTCTACACCACCAAACCGCACGGCAACCTCACCCTCGACCTGGGCGAGACAAAGCATCAGGTACGGCCTCTGCTGCGCCTCGACGACATTCGCTGGGTCGCGGGCGCACCCACGGAACTGCAGATCAGCGGGCGGTGCGATCTGACCGAATACCCCACAGCCGCCTTGGTCCTGACTCTGAGCAACGGCAGCGGTGAGACCGCGCGGTTCCCGGTCCAGCGGGTCCCTGACGCGCCGGAGATCCGCTTCACCCTGCCGGTCAGCACTCTCCCGGCGGGAACCTGGACCGGGGAGCTCCGGCTCGGCAAGTGGACCGTCCTGTTGCCGCCGCCTCCCGCGAACCTGCCCCCCGCCAAGTGGCGACGCCGAGGACTGCCCTGGTACGCGCGCCCCGTCCGCGACTCCGCCGACCGCTTCGCGCTGCGGGTCGCGAAGACCGACCTCATCAAGGCACTCGCCCAGCGCATCAAGTAGACAGCGCAGCCGTCCGCACCGCAGGCCCCGGGGTCGCTCGGATCTTCGGTCGTCAGTGCGTCAGGCGGCGTGCCCGACGCGGCCACGGCGTCACATTTCTCAGGTGTCGCCACCACCGCACCACCGCTGGTGTGTCCGCCGTGTAGCGGGCAGTCGGCACGTGCTGCCAGTCCGACAGCGGGCCGAGCGGTGTTCCTTCGGGTGAGTACTTGCGGGGCACGTCTGGCATGGCTCCTCCTGGTCGGTACGTACCCCAGTCTTGCGCACACCGTTGTCCGGCCGGGCTCACCCGTCGGTCAGCTCCGTCACCGCTCGGGCGTCCAGTGCGCGTGCACCGGCACGGTCTCCGGCGTCTTGCCCGGGGGCAGGCCCAGTTCCTGCGCCACCGGCATCAGGACCTCCATGAACTTCTGCAGCGCCTGCTCGGACTCCCACACGTCGTAGATCACCAGGCCCGGGCCCGCGGGAACGCAGACATGGGACAGACACCCCGCGAGCGGGTTGCCGGGAAGGGCCTGGAGCCTCGCGGTCAGCGCGTCGTACTGTTCGGTCGTCACGCCCACCAGCTCGGCCGTCATCAAGATCGCCATTCGGTTTCCCCCTCGCCGTTCCGCCGGTCGCCACCATGACGGTCGGTACCGGGGCCAGTACAGCACGTGCGCGGCCGAGCGGACATCCAGCGTGCGGGCGCACGGGGTGGGCGGGGCGCGCGCTCCCCCTCCGGTTTCTTGGCTCAGCCAGGGGTGTCGGGACCGGGCCGGCCGGCCGGGAGATCGGCGATGACTTGTGCGCCGCCGGCCGGGCGGCCGGCGCTGTCGAACGCCTCCCGGAAGCCCTCGGCGATGCTGATGGGCGGTGTGAAGCCGAGATGCGCCCGAGCGGCGGTCAGGTCGAACCAGTGGGGGTGGACGAGTTCGCCGACCAGGAAACGGCTCAGGTGATGGGTGCCACCGATGCGCAGCAGGCGGTCGGCGGCCTCGCACGCGACGGCTGCGGTGTGGGCGAGGCGGGCCGGGACCGGCCGCCAGGTGGCGCGGATGCCGGCGGTGGCGAGGAGGAGGGCGGTGAAGCGGGCGAGGGGCAGGGGCTCGCCCTGGGCGATGAAGTAGGCGCGGCCACCTACGGGGTGGCCGTCGTGGAGCCGGTCGAGCGCGAGCAGGTGGGCGTGGGCGGCCGTACGGACGTGGGTCGTGTCGATCAGGTTGGCACCGCTGCCGGGCAGGGCGATCCGGTGGCGGCGGACGGCCCGGGTCAGGGCAGGGAGGAAGTGCGGGTCGCCCGGTCCCCAGATGACGTGGGGGCGCAGCGCGAGGGTGGCCAGATCCCGGCCGTGGGCGTTCAGGACGAGTGCCTCGGCAGCGGCCTTGGTGCGCGGATAGGCGGCCAGATGCCGACGGGGGTAGGGCAGTTGCTCGTCGACGTTCTCCAGACCGCCGGGACGGAAGACGACGCTCGCGGTCGAGGTGTGGAGCAGGGTACGCACGCCGTTGGCACGGCACTGGTCGAGTACCGTACGGGTGCCGTCGACATTGGTGCGGCGGTAGGGGGCCGACGGGCCGCTGGCACCGGCGAGGGCGGCGTTGTGGACGGCGGCGTCGCAGCCGGCGACCGCCCTGTGCACCGCGGCGGGGTCGGTGACGTCGCCCTGGACCTGACGTACACCCAGCCGTTCCAGTGTGCCGCTCGGGTGTCGGCTGAGCGAGACGGTCTCGGTACCGCGAGCGGTCAACTGCCGGCAGATCTCGGTGCCGAGGAAACCGCTCCCGCCGGTGACGAGGACCCGGGCCGGGCCGGGGCGGCTCATCGCGGTCTCCGGGCGTGCCGGACGGCCCAGGCGGCCACCTGCTCGCGGTTGATCTTCGAGTTGTGGCGGATGTCCATGGGGAGACCTGGGTGGACGAGGACGTCCGAGATCCGGTGGCCGTCCGGGTGTCCGGCCAGCAGAGCGCGCACCGCGCCGACGACGGCGCTGCGCTTGGTCCCACGGCTGAACGGCTCCACACAGAGGACGGCCTGCTGCCGTCCCGGCGGCCCGACGCCGACGAGGGCGGCGCGCCGCACGCCCGGAACGGTGTCGGCGGCGGCTTCGATCTCCTCGGTGGTGAGGACGAAGCCGTCGCCGAGGATCCGGTGGGCCCTGCGGCCGTGGAACCAGAGGCGGCCTTGGTCGTCGATGCGGCCCATGTCTCCGGTGCGGTGCAGTACCCCGTCGTCCGTGGTCGCTTTGGCGGCGGCGGTGGCCTGGGGACGGCTGTGGTACGCGGGGCTGACATTGGCTCCAGTGACGGCGATCTCCCCGACACCGTCGGGTCCGGAGTCGAGGATCCGTGCGGAGGTCGTGCCGACCGTTCGGCCCACACAGGTCCCTGGGCCGGGATTGCGGAGACCGGTGGTGCTGATGGTGCTCACCGGCAGGCACTCGGTGGCGCCGTACGCGCTGATCACCTCGGCGTTCGGGCGCAGCACCCTGTGCAGGGCCGTCGCGAGGTGCGGGCGCAGTGAGGCGCCGAAGGAGACGGCGCGATCGACCGTGGGAAGCGTCAGCCCGCGCCGCGCGCACTCACCGGCCAGCAGCCCCAGGACGGCGGGTGACGCGGCCACCACGGTCGCCCGGTGGTTCAGGACCGGGCCGAGCAGTCGGGCCGGCGGTGTGCGGGCCGGGGCGCGGTGGTTGACCGCGGGGGCGACGACCGTGAGCCCGAGCACCGGTGCGAGGAGGACGAGCGGCAGGAACCCGGCGAGAAGCACACCGTCGGTACCGAACACCGCGGTGAAGGCGTCGACCTGCCCGGCAAGGGTGCTGTGGAGGAACTCGACGCCCTTGGGGGTACCCGTGGAGCCGGACGTGAAGGCGATCAGGGCGAGGTCTTCAGGGGCCGGCTCGTCGATGTCCCAGGCGCCGTCGGCGACCGGCGGCATGGACAGACGCCGCCCGATACCCGGCAGGGCGCCCCCGGTGACGAGGGGCGTGCGCACATGGTCGCGCGCCCAGCCCAGTGCGGTGCGGGCCAGATGGGCGAGCGGCTCCCCGACGAACACCTCGGGGGCCACCTCGTCGAGGCACTGCCGCAGCTCGGCCCGGGGCAGACCGGGATCGACCAGGACGGGGACCGCTCCGATCGCGAGCAGCCCGTACACAGTGGTGACGAGATCACAGGGATTGCCGGTCATGACCACGGCCTTGTCGCCGCGACGCACACCGGCCCGCCGGAACGCGTCGGCCGTCTGCCGGCAGCCGGTCAGGAGTTGGGCGAACGTGACCGTTCGGTCGGTGCCGTTACGACGGCTGTGGACCAGAACGGTGGTCTGCGGGCGTTCCTCGGCGAGGCGCCGCAGCCGGGAGTACAGGCTCGCCATGCTTCAGCCCCGTTCCGATGCCAGAAGGAAGTCACGGATGTCGTGGCCGAGTCGATCCGCCGCGTCCTCCATGACGTAGTGGCCGGCGTCGGCGTAGCGGTGGATCCTCGCGTGGGGGAACCGCCGCCTCCACTCCTCCAGGACGAGCGGCGTGAACACCGGGTCGCGCATGCCCCAGCCGACGAACAGCGGCACGTCGGCCAAGTGGTCCTCGCCGTTGGCGGATTCGAGAAGTCGCCAGGCCTCCTCGTCGTCGTTCCGGGGGATGCTGCGGACGAATTCCACCACGGCGCGCCGGTCCCGCCTGCGAGCCGACGGCAGCAGGTAGGCCCGCCGTTCGGTTCGCTGGAGTGGATGCACGACCCCGGCCCGGACGGCTGCCCGCGGGAAGAGGTTGGTCGCGTGGGCCAGGGCGGCGATGGTGCGGTGGTCACGGATCCAGCGCAGGTACACCGGCAGACGGTAGCCGGACGGCCAGCGGAAGCCGGTCGTGTTGAGAACGGCCAGTCGAGCCAACAGGCCCGGCCTGCGCCGGGCAAGAGCCAGGCCGAGCGGTCCGCCCCAGTCGTGCAGGATCAGTGTCCACCCCCCGTCGGGCAGGCCCCGGTCGCTGACGAGGTGATCGAACAGCGCGTCCAGGTAGGCGAGTTGGATCTGGTGCCGGTCGGCGGGGCGCGCCGGCTCGGGCGGGCGCGGGGACAGGCCCAGGCCCGGCAGGTCGGGAGCGACGCACCGGAACTTTGGGGAGAGGGAAGCCAGAAGGTGCCGCCACTGGTAGCTCCATGACGGGTTGCCGTGGAGCAGCAGGACGGGGGAGCCCGTTCCGGTGTCGAGGTAGTGCTGGCCGGTGCTCGGCACCCGATGCCAGTGCTCGACTCCCGGGTAGCCGGGCAGCCGGTCGGCGGGCGGGGCTTGCGTGTTCATCACGACGGCGCTCATACCGCTGCCACGAGATCGGACGACGGCTGGGAGGCCGCCGGCCGCCGGATGCGAGGCGCTGTGACCATGGCGCCAAACGTAGTGGCGGCCGGGAGGCGGACCTACCTGAAGCCGTCGTTCACAGGGAAACTTCACTCGGCTGGATCACAAGGGAATGCGATCCAGCCACGGCATGCCGGTATGCCCTTCACCCCACACCGCTTGTCACACTTAGAGGTCCTGACAAAGGCGTTGGACGTGGCGGTGTGTGATGAGGCAGGTGGCGAGGCCGAGGAAGGCTTCGTGGATGTCGTCTCGTCGCTTGCAGCGGATGCGTAAGCG